>JAABTG010000134.1 GCA_011389995.1 Thiotrichales bacterium | reverse complement strand
GACCGCCGGCACCCGAATGGGCCGCCGCGGTCCGTTCGCGCCCAAGGGCGCTCCTACAGGGGCCCATCCCCGGCCGTGGGGGAAATCTCCCGTAGGAGCGGGCTTGCCCGCGAACGCCGGCACCCGAACGGGCCGCCGTGGTCCGTTCGCGCCCAAGGGCGCTCCTACGAAGGGCCCATCCCCGGCCGTGGGGGAAATCTCCCGTAGGAGCGGGCTTGCCCGCGACCGCCGGCACCCGAACGGGCCGCCGTGGTCCGTTCGCGCCCAAGGGCGCTTCTACAGGTGCCATCCCCGGCCGGGGAACATCTCCGCCCCGGGAATGTGTTTTCCTCGGGCGCGGGAGAGACTACCATTCCGGCACATTCATTCCTGACCTTCCAGCCATGGACGTAAAACTCGCCAATCCCCGCGGATTCTGTGCCGGGGTCGACCGCGCCATCGCCATCGTCGACCGCGCCCTGGAGATCTACGGCGCCCCCGTCTACGTGCGCCACGAGGTGGTGCACAACCGTTTCGTGGTGGACTGCCTGCGGGACAAGGGGGCGGTGTTCGTGGACGAGCTGGCCGAGGTGCCCGACGACGCGGTGGTGATCTTCAGCGCCCACGGCGTGCCCCTGCGGGTGCGCGAGGAGGCCGACGGCCGCGGCCTCCGGGTATTCGATGCCACCTGTCCGCTGGTGACCAAGGTGCACCTGGAGGTGGCCCGCCACCAGCGCGACGGCCGTGAGTGCGTGCTCATCGGCCACGCCGGGCACCCGGAGGTGGAGGGCACCCTGGGCCAGTATCGGGGCCAAAAGCGGGGCCAGGATGGCGACACCGCCGGCGGCGGCATCTACCTGGTGGAGAACGTGGCGGACGTGGCCGGACTCGATGTCCACGACCCCGAAAACCTCGCCTTCACCACCCAGACCACCCTGTCCATGGACGACACGGCCGCCGTCATCGCGGCCCTCCGGGAGCGCTTTCCCGCCATCCTGGGGCCGCGCAAGGACGATATCTGCTACGCCACCCAGAACCGTCAGAACGCCGTGAAGTCCCTGACCGAGGACTGCGACCTGCTGCTGGTGGTGGGCTCCGTCACCAGTTCCAATTCCAACCGCCTGCGGGAGATCGCCGAGAAGCGGGGCGTGGAGGCCTACCTCATCGACAGCGCCGACGACCTGGATGCCGCCTGGCTGGCCGGTAAGCGCCAGGTGGGCGTGACCGCCGGGGCCTCGGCGCCGGAGGTGCTGGTGCAGGAGGTCCTGGAGCGCCTGCGCAGTCACGGGGCCACCGTCGCCCTGGACGACGGCGCCAACCGGGAGGACGTGGTGTTCTCCCTGCCGCGGGAACTGGCCGTCACCGCCCCCTGATACACCCCCCGCCGGCTGCGGCGATGTGTCGCGCAACGGGCGGCCGGCGGTTCCTATTCTCCGGCCCGCGTCTCGTCCACGGGCAGCCGGCACGGCCGCCCCGGAAGGGCAGCCATCAGCGCAACCATAGCATCATCTCTTCGGCCTTCTCGCGGCCTTCGAAGTCTTTGTCGTCTGCCAACAGCCCTTCGAGGACGTCGCGGGCGCGTCCATGATCGCCGGACTTGGCCAGGGCCACGGCGTAGTGGTATTGGATCTCGCCGTTACCCGGGGCCTTGGCCGCGGCCTGCTCCAGCACGGACAGGGCCTGTTGTGTCTGGCCGGCGGCAAGGCGCAGCCAGCCCAGGGTGTCCATTATGGCGGCATTGCCTGGAGCCGCGGCATCGGCCCGTATGGCGAGTTCCAGGGCCTCTTCCGTGCGTCCCGCCTCGTGACGGAGCCAGGCGAGGTTGTTGAGGGCGACGGGGTTGTCGGGATTCTGCTCCAGCAGCTTCAGGTAGCCCTTCGCGGCTTCCTCGCCGGCCCCCGTGGTCTGTTGGCGGCCCGCGAGGGCGAGTCCCACCACCTGGTCTTCCGGGTGCCTTGCCACCCAGTCCTGCATCAGACGGTCGGCCGCGGCCGGGTCCCCGCCCAGTTCCATCGCCCTGGCGAGGCGCAGCAGGGTCGTGCCTGCCGGTGCGCGTTCAAGGGCCGTGCGATAGGCACTCACCGCCTCCTGGTGGCGGCCGGCGCTGACCATGACGTCGCCCCGCAGCCTCGCGACACCGGCGTCGTCCCCATAGGCCTGCTCGAGGCGGGCGACGTGCTCCAAAGCCTCCTCCGTGCGACCCTGGGCCATGCTGATGCGGGCCAGCTGGGTGAGGGGGGTGGCGGGGTCGTCACCGGCGTCCTCGAGCAGCGATTCATAGATGCCCCGGGCCTCGTCCAGCTTGTTCATTCCCAGCTTGGCCTGGGCCAGGAGGGTGCGCAGGGTGGGGTTGTCGGGGTTGTCATTCAGCAGGCCCTCGAGAGTGGCCTCGGCGGCATCGGATTCTCCCCGCGCGAGCTGGATACGGGACTGCTCCAGGAGCCAGGCGGGATGCTGGTGATGTGCTTTCGGCAACGCCTCCAGCAGCGCCGCGGCGTCGTCTACCCGGCCCTGGCGGAGGCGCAACCGGGCAAGGTAGAGGGTGGCCTGGCGATCTTGCGGATTAATGTCGTGGGCCTGCTGTAGATAGGCCTCCCCTTGGGCGGCATCGCCGGCCGCAAAGGTCAGCTCCGACAGCCTGAGCAAAAGCTGCGGGTTGGCGGGTTGATGTTCCAATGCCGCCTCGAGACGCTGGCGGGCCACTGCGGGCTTCTGCTCCTTAAGGTCCATGCGCGCCAGGTTGAGGGCCGCGGGCACGAAGCCCGGCGCGCTCTGGGTGGCGGATTCGAAAGCGGAGCGGGCCGCATCATCCTCGCCCCGGGCGAGATGCACCGCCCCCAGCATGTTTTGTGCGACGGGGCTGTCACCATGGCCCTCCACCAGGGCTCTGGCCGCACTGAGGGCGGCGTCCAGATTCCGTGTTTGCAGGTGGGAAACCACCAGCAGGAGTCCCGGTTGTATGCCCGCCCCTTCGGTCGCCGCCATCTGTTCCAACTGGGCTACCGCCTTTTCGGCGGTGCCCATGGCCAGTTGACTCACCGCCAGTTGCGTCCTGATGCGGGTATTGTCCGGCGACAGACGAGCGGCCTGCTCGAAGTACCCCATGGCCTGCTCGGTGTTGCCCAGGCGGATGTGGGCCGTTCCCAGCAGGGAGTTGTACTGGGGGTCGTCGCCACCGAGGGCCGCGGCCGTCATGAGGACTTCGAGGGCCCGACTGGCCTGATCACGGGCCAGGAGCACGCCGGCAAGGAGTTTGCGCGCCGCGAGGTTGTTGGGTACCGCGCTCACATAGCTCTGAAGGTGTCCTTCGGCCTGTTCGAGCTGTCCCTGGCCGAATTTGATGCTGCCGAGCAACAGCATCGTCGGCGCATGGTTCGGATCCACCTGAAGGACCCTCAGCAACGCCTTCTCCGCCGCCTCGTGGTCATTACGGGAATAGGCGAGGGCCCCTGAAAGATAGTGGGTCTGAGGGTTATCCGGTGCCAGATCCCTCAGGGCAGCGATATGGGGCTCGGCGTCATCCGGTGTGCTGAGGGCCAGATGGCTGCGGGCCAGTCCGATATGGGGGGCGATCCTCTCGCTGCCGGTGGAGTTCTTCAGGGCCCGATCCAGGAACCCGACGGCCTCCTCGAGCTGCCGGGACGCCACCAGCAGTTCACTCTTGAGCAGGAGTGCCTGACGATGGGACGGGTCCAGTTCCAGGGCGCGGTCCAGATGGCGGTGGGCCTCGTCCAGTCGTTGTTGGTCCAAGGCGAGAAGGGCCATACCCACCAGGGCCCGGGCGGGTTCGACGTTGGCCTCCGAAGCCCGTTGAAAGGCCTCGCGCGCCGCGTCCGGCCTGCCGAGCCCCAGGAACGCGAAGCCTTCCTCGGTGGCGGCCTCGATGCGCCGGTCCGCGGGCAGCAACTCGATGGTGTCCAGGGCCTCGTCGAACTCGCCGAGACGGACCGATACCTGGATGAGTTTCAGCACCGTGGCGGGGGCCCGTTCGCCCAGTTCCAGCGCCCGCTTCAGTTCCTTGCGGGCGCCGGCCAGATCGCCGGCCTCCAGATAGGCCTCCCCCAGCAGCCGCCGGGTGGCCACCCCATCGGGGGCCTCCTGCAGGGCATTCTTCAGCTCGATGATGGCGGCATTGACCTCACCCTCATCGAGATGCGCCTGGGCCTTGGCGCGGGCCTCCTCCGGGCTCAGCCCCCCGCCGCAGGCAGTGAGTAGGAGGGCCGTCAGGACGGCGGCCGGGAGGCGGGGGATCATGGAGGGGGTCTTCATAGGCGTCTTTCTTCCGTGTTCAGTTGGGCTCGCGGGAGGCGGCAGCCAGCTTGCGCTCCCAGGCCAGGGAGGTGCGGACGATGACATCCAGGTCGTCGAAGCGGGGCGTCCAGCCCAAGCGCTCGCGGATCCGCGATGCATCGGCCACCAGGGCCGGCGGATCGCCGGCACGGCGCGGCTCCTCGCGCGCGTCGATGGGGGCGTCGTTGGCCCGGGCCACGGCGTCGAGCACCTCGCGCACCGAGAAGCCGTGGCCGTAGCCGCAGTTCAGGGTAACCGACTCGCCGCCCCGATGGAGATAGTCGAGGGCCTTCAGGTGGGCGTCGGCGAGGTCCTCCACATGGATGTAATCGCGAATGCCGGTGCCGTCGGCAGTGGGGTAGTCGGTGCCGAATACGGATACGCCGGGCCGCTTGCCCACGGCGGCCTCGCACGCCACCTTGATGAGCAGGGTGGCCTCCGGGGTGGACTGACCGATGCGGCCCTCCGGGTCCGAACCCGCCACATTGAAATAACGCAGGGCCACGTGGGTCATGTCGCCGGCCGCACACAGGTCCCGCAACATGGCCTCGCTCATGAGCTTGGAGCCGCCATAGGGATTGATGGGTGCCAGCGGCGCATCCTCGGTGACGGGGATGGTCTGCGGGATGCCGTAGACCGCCGCCGTGGAGGAGAAGATGAAGTGCCTGACGCCATGGCGCTGGCAGCACTCCAGCAGGCTGCGGGTATTACAGGTGTTGTTGCCGTAGTACTTCAGGGGGTCGCTCACGGATTCCGGCACGATGGTGAAGGCCGCGAAATGCATCACGGCCTCGATGTCGTGGTCCGCCAGCACCCGTGACACCAGGGCGGCGTCGCCGGTATCGCCCTCCACCAGCTCGCCGTAGAGCACGGCCTGGCGGAAGCCCTTGCTCAGGTTGTCCAGCACCACCACGCGGTGGCCGGCCTCTCCGAGTTGACGTACCACATGGCTGCCGATGTAGCCGGCACCACCCGTGACGAGGATATTCATTTGCAGGACTCTCCCGGTGGGTCTTCGTGAAGGTGCGTATGACCTGACTTGTTTTCGGAAGATGGGCGGCCAACTTGAACCGCAACGGCTACGGCAGGCGGGCTCCTCCCTAGGGGGCCTGCCCGGGTTGCCAGTCGCAGGCCACCGCTTGGGGTGCCTGATGACCGAAGATGCGCTTGAAGGCGGGGACGTCGAAGGCCCGCTGGGTGATGACCAGCCAGTGACTGTCGGTCTCGTCGTAGAGGGTCATCACCCGGGCATCGTAGCCCAGCTCCGCGAAGCGCTTGAGCCGCCGTTCCACCGAGTCGGACTGACGATACACCCCCAGGGACAACTGGCCCGCCAGCTCGCCACTGGTGACCAGGGCGGTGTCCTTCACCCCGTGAGCGCTGAGTTCGTCCCGCAGGCCACGGGGGTTCGCGCCACCCTCCAGATAGACCTGGTATGCCCGCGGCCGCCGGGATTCCCGGACATGGTCCTGAAATGCGATGCCCTGGTCCCCCAGCCAGCCGGCGATCTCCTCCCGGGTGGTGGCGTCCATGGGGCCGAGGGCGAGGCAGGCGGTGCCGGCACCCGTCGTGGCGGCGCGCGCCGGCGGCGGGATGGCATCCCCATGGTCCGGGTCGGGGCCCGGGGCACCCGCCGTCCGCCCGGCGGCTCCACGGGGGTGGGCGAGCAGTTCGCTCAGGACGTCGTACTTGTTGCGTGCCCGCTCGTTTTGTCCCTGGAGGCGGTAGGCCCGCTGATAGGCCTGGGCCGCGAGTTTGGTATAGACGTCGCCGAGGTTCTCGAAGGCGGTGTGATAGTCCGGCTGGAGTTCGGTGGCCCGCAGCAGGGCCTCCCGGGCCTTCTCCAGGGCCCCCTTGGCGGCGTAGAGCACGGCCAGGTTGTTGTAGGGCTCCGAGAGGTCGGGGTAGTTCTCGGTGAGATGGCTGAAGATGGCGATGGCGCGGTCGGTGTCACCCATCTGGGCATACACCACACCGCGCAGGAAGCGGGCCTCGGCATTGTCCGGCTGTTGACGTATCAGGGGTTCGAGAATGTCGATGGCGGCCTGGAAGCGGCCCCCGGCAATGGCCCCCTGGGCGGCATCCAGGCCGCCATCGGCGGCCCGTGCATGGCCAGGTACGGCGCCGAGCAGGCCGATGCCCAGCATCAGGACGAGGCCGGGAAAAGAAAGGCGGAGTTGCCCGGGGAGCCGATGCCGGCGGCAAGAAAAAGTGAATACTCCAAGCGTCATGGATGCCCGAAACGGTGGTGGATGGCGCGATTCATGGAGTTTAACCCACGGCCGCCGTTCATGTCCGGTAGCGCTGCGCCGGTGGCGGCCCTAATATGGCGGCTTTCCACTGTGGCCACTGACGCGGATGATACTCCTGACCGTGGGCAAGGTGGCGTTGGTGACATCCATTGCCATCCCTTTCCTGTACCTGCTCCACAGCCGGCTGGCCGGGCGCTGGCTGGTCATCGAGGCCTACCCCCTGCTGCTCTACATGAGCGGGGCCTTCCTGGTGATGGCCATCATGGAGGCCTCCCTCGGCTACATGCATACCGAGGCCCTCGGCTGGCGCCTTTGGGAGTACCGTATTCTGCCCAATCATCATGGCTACGGCACCGACCTCGGTCCCATCACCTGGCCCTGGTACGGTTTTCACCTGTATCTGCTGGACCAGGTGCTCAGGGCCCGGAGCCTGCATGCCCGGGGCCCCGTGGTGCGCGGCGGCATGACCGGGCTGGATGGGCCGCTGCTGGAGATCCTGGGCAACGGCCTGTTCCTGCTCATCTTCGGCCAGTACGTCTTCTACTATTTCCCCGGGGACCTGGGGCATCTCACGTCTGTGCTGGTGATCCCCCATTACGCCCTCGCGGGCATGGTGCTGTATTTCATCGTCCGCGGGCTGCGGGACGCGCCCAAGAGCTGGAGTCTGCCCCCGGCGCTTTATTTTACGGGGGTGTGCTTCGTGGTAGTAGGGTAGGGGCGCGTCCCAATTTTGAATTATGAATTTTTAATTTTGAATTGCGGTGCTCGCTGCGCTCGCGATAAAAAAACCGGCGCATAGCGCCGGCTCGTCAATTCATAATTCAACATTCAAAATTCAAAATTGGAATCTCAGGCGTTGAGGGCCGCCTCGGTGGCCGCCAGGGCCTCTCCCCGCCGGATGTCCGCACCCATGCTCCCCAGCACGGATTCCAAGGCGCTGACGCACAGCAGTACGTTGGCGGGACGGGCGCTGTGGCCCATGAGGCCGATGCGCCAGACCTTGCCGGCGAGGTTGCCGAGGCCGGCGCCGATCTCGAGGCCGAAGCGCTCCAGGAGCTGTTTGCGTACGGCGGCCTCGTCCACGCCCGCCGGCACCTTCACGGTGTTGAGCTGGGGCAGGCGGGCCGCCTCGGGCACCACGAATTCGATGCCCATGGCCTCCAGGCCCGCCCGCAGGGCGAGGTGCAGGTGACGGTGGCGCGCCCAGGCGTTTTCCAGTCCCTCCTCCTGCACCATCACCAGGGCCTCGTGGAGGGCATAGATGGCGTTCACCGGTGCCGTGTGGTGGTAGGCACGCTTGGCGCCGCTGCCCCAGTAGGCGGTGACCAGGTTGAGGTCCAGGAACCAGCTCTGCACCTTGGTCTTGCGGTTGGTGGCCTTCTCCATGGCGGCCGGGCTGAAGGTCACGGGCGAGATGCCGGGCACGCACGACAGGCACTTCTGGGTGCCCGAGTAAACGGCGTCCAGTCCCCACTGGGCCACCTTGAGGGGCGTGCCGGTGAGGGAGGTCACGGTGTCCACGATGGTCAGGCAGCCATGTTCCCGGGCGATGGCCGCCAGGGTCTCGGCGTCGGACTGGGCGCCGGTGGAGGTCTCCGCGTGCACGAAGGCCACTATCCGGGCGTCGGGGTTGGCCGCCAGGGCGTCGCGCAGCTTGTCAGGGGTGACCGGCTGCCCCCAATCGTCCTCCACCATCACTGCCTCGCCGCCGCAGCGCTCCACGTTCTCCAGCATGCGCCCGCCGAATACCCCGTTGCGGCACACGATCACCTTGTCTCCCGGCTCCACCAGGTTGACGAAGCAGGTCTCCATACCGGCGGAGCCCGGGGCGGAGACGGGCATGGTGAGCTCGTACTGGGTCTGGAAGGCGTACTGCAGCAGGGCCTTGGTCTCGTCCATCATGCCGACGAAGGCCGGGTCCAGGTGGCCGATGGTGGGCCGCGACAGGGCCTCGAGGATGCGCGGATGGACGTCCGAGGGCCCGGGGCCCATAAGGGTACGGATGGGGGGATTGAATGAGGTGATGGCCATTGTTGAGTCTTTCTCTAAGGTATTAAACCGGGGCAAGTATAGGGTGAGGCGGGATCCGGGAACAAGCGACGCCTTGCCGGGGCGTTCACCAGTGGGCGTACATGCGCCCGGGGTTGAGGATCCCTGCCGGGTCGAAGGCGCGTTTAAGGCCCTCGTGGAGGCGGGCGACGCCGGGCTCCAGGGGATGAAAGACCTCATCCCGGGCGCCCCGGGTCCTTACCAGGTGGGCGAAGCCGCCCGTCCCGGCGAGGCGCCGGCGCAGTTCGGGGCCGGAGATTTCGGTGCGCAGCCAGCGTTGGCCGCCGCCCCAGTCCACCAGGGTCCGGCCGGGCAGTTCCAGGGCGGGGGTGGCCGGACTGACGGTGATGCGCCACAGGGACGGCTCCGGAGCCTGGAAGAAGGGCAACTGGTGGTGGCGCAGGCCCTCCCAGAAGCTGTCGTCGTCCTCATCCCCGCCCAGGCATCGCCACGCATCGGCCACGCCGCTGGCGGTGCCCGATAACCGGATGCGTAACAGGCCTTCGTGGTGGGCCGCCGCCGACAGGGGCAGGGGCCGTCCGGCCCAGCGATTCATGGTGTCGATGGCCTCCTCCTCGGCCATTTCGAAGCCGAGGGTCTGTTCCGCCTCGGGTTTCGGCAGTACCTTGAAGGAGACGTCCAGCAGCAGGCCGAGGGTGCCCCAGGCCCCGGCCTGGAGGCGGAAGGCGTCGTAGCCGGCCACGTTCTTCATCACCTGGCCACCGAAGGTGAGGACCTTGCCGGCACCGTTGATCATGCGCGCCCCCAGCAGGAAGTCCCGCACAGAACCGGCATAGGGCCGCCGCGGCCCGGCGAGGCCACAGGCCACCGCGCCCCCCGCGGTGCCCGCCCCGCCGAATCGCGGCGGCTCGCAGGGCAGGAACTGGCCGCCGGCGTCCAGGACGTTCTCCAGGTCCGCCAGGGGGGTGCCGCTACGCACCCGGACCACCAGTTCCGTGGGTTCGTAGCTGATGATGCCGCGGTGGCCGGCGGTGATCAGCGCCTCCCCCGCGGGCTCCCGGCCCATGAAGGCCTTGCTGCCCGTGCCCCGGATCTCCACGGGGGTGGCGGTCCGGTAGCGGCTCTCGATGGCATCCTTGAGGATGGTGGTGAGGTCTTCGTCGGGACTCATGGGTGCTGCGGAGGCGGCTTCATGGGCGGGCGATAGTGTGGGTGATCCGTGGCGTGAAAGACACCCGGTGGAGCCAGTGCTGGGCTCAAACGTAGAGATCGATGGCAGTGGACTGGCGCAGTTCCTGGACGTAGCCGGCGCGGCGTTGCTCCTCGTAGCTCTGCACCGCGAGGTGCGCATTCAGCCCGCCACCGCGGGCGAAGGCGTTGCGCAGCATCGGGCTGCCGGGCAGTACGCTGTCCCCATCGGCATCGGCATCGGTTCCCGGCCGGCCCGGGCGCCCCGCGGACACCAGTTCGCCGAGGAGTACCGCGTCATCGGCCGTCTGTTCGGCAGGAGGAGTGGCGGCACGCGGCGCCGTCTCGGGGCGCGCCGACGCGTCACGGCGACGTGCCTCGGCGCCGCCGAGGACGTCGGGCGCGGACAGCAGACCCAGGGACGGGACCAGTGCAGCGGCAGCTTCCAAACCGTGGGTACCCCCGGCGAGCTTGAAGGATCATTGAACCATGGGGGCCTATGGCATTCCAGCACCGGCAGGGCCAAGGCCCTTATATTATAGGGCCATCCGCAGCGCCCATGGTTCCCGCGGCCTGCAGCCGCCGGCCGGTTGCCCTCCCGATCCTGCGGAGGGTGTTTCAGAATCCCCCTGCGGCGGCGCAGTGGCGTCCGGTGGTATATTAATCACCCCTCTGACGTTTCAGGACAGTCACCACCACGGGCCCCATGGCTTGCCGTCCCCGAGCTTCAACCCTCCCATCCCGTAATCAGGGGATGGGCTTCCGGCCGCTGCGATGGCTGTTGCTCGCCCTCTGTCTCGGTGTGCTGACGGCCTGTGGTACGGAGGAGGACCCGCCCCTGCGCTTCGGGCTCGCCGCCGCCCCCGTGACCCTGGATCCGCGCTTCGCCACCGACGCCGTGTCCACCCGTCTCACCCGCCTGCTGTACCAGTCTCTGGTGGAGTTCGACGACAGCCTGCGGCCGGTGCCCGGGCTGGCGGACTGGGAGCGGCTCGACCCCCGGCATTACCGCTTCACCCTGGCCCCCGGCGACCACCGTTTTCATGACGGCACGCCCCTCACGGCCCGGGACGTGAAGGCCACTTACGACAGCATTCTCGACCCCGCCGCGGCCTCACCCCATCGCGGCGGTTTCGACATGGTCGAGGCCATCACCCAAGTTGACGACCATAGCGTGGATTTTCATCTCAGCCGCCCCGATGCCCTGTTTCCGGGGCGTCTGGTGGTGGGGATCGTGCCGGCATCGGCCATCGCGGCCGCCCGCCCGCTGCAGCGTGAGCCCCTGGGCAGCGGCCCCTTCGTCTTCGGGGCCTGGCCGGCGGAGGGGGACCTCCGGCTTACGCGGCGGCGGGACGGTGCCGAGGTGCGCTTCCTCAAGCTGGCGGACCCCACGGTGCGGGTGCTCAAGCTCCTGCGGGGGGAACTCGACGTGCTCCAGAGCGACCTGCCCCCCGAACTGGTGGCCTGGCTCGCCGACCGTGAGGACCTGCGGGTGAGCCATGACAAGGGCACCAACTTCAGTTATCTGGGATTCAATCTGGAGGACCCCCTCACCGGCCGGCGGGAGCTGCGCCGCGCGGTGGCCCACGGCGTCGACCGCGAGGCCATCATTACCCATGTGATGGGTGGCGCGGCCCGGCCCGCCGGCGCCCTGCTGCCGCCCGATCACTGGGCCGGTCCCGCCCACCTGGAGGGCTACGACCATGACCCGGAGGAGGCCAGACGGCTGGTGAGGCAGGTGGCCGCCACCGTGGAGGGGACGCCGCGCATCACCTATAAGACCTCCAGCAGCCCCTTCCGGGTGCGCCTGGCCACCGTCATCCAGCATCAACTGCAGGCGGTGGGCATCGACGTGGATGTGCGCAGCTACGACTGGGGCACCTTCTACGGCGACGTCAAGGCCGGGCGCTTCCAGATGTACAGCCTGGCCTGGGTGGGCATCAAGATGCCGGACATCTTCCGCTACGTGTTCCACAGCGAGTCCGTGCCCCCCCGTGGTGCCAACCGCGGCCGTTACGTGAGCCCCCGGGCCGATGCCCTCATGGAGGCCGCCGGGCGGGCGGCCACGGAGGCCGAGCAGGCCCGCCTCTATCGGGAGCTCCAGCATCTGCTCTACGTGGAGCTGCCCTACGTGCCCCTGTGGTACGAGGACCACGTGGTGGTGTCATCGAAACGGCTGCAAGGCTACAGCGTGCCGCCCGACGGCAACTACGACAGCCTGGCCAACGCCACATGGTGAGCCTGCGTATCCATCTGCCGGGCCAGTGGCTGGAACTCGTCCACGGCGATGGCCGGGTGACGCGCTATGCCGTATCCACCGCGGCCAACGGTCCCGGCGAGGAGGAGGGCAGCGGCTGCACGCCCCGGGGCCGCCACTACGTGCGTGCCCGGGTGGGCGCCGGCCGACCCCCGGGCACCGTGTTCGTGGGCCGCCGTCCCACCGGCGAGATCTTCAGCCCGGAACTGGCCCACGCCCACCCGGAAAGGGACTGGATCCTGACCCGCATCCTGTGGCTGTGCGGCCGCGAGCCCGGCCGCAACCGCCTGGGCAAGGTGGACAGCTTCTGGCGCTACATCTACATCCACGGCACCCCCGACGGCGAGCCCATGGGCGAGCCCCGTTCCCATGGCTGTATCCGTATGCGCAACGCCGACGTACTGGAACTCTTCGACCAGGTCCCCCCCGGCACCGCGGTGGACATCACCGGCTAGGCGCCATGGTTCGGGCCCACGCTGCGGGCGATGCTTCGCAACTTGGCTCCACAAGCCCTATAATGCGCGGCCCGCGCGTCCAAACCGCCGGGCCACCCGAGGCAATCCGGTCCACATCGTACCGGGTCATACCAGTCACTCCAGGAGAGGTGCCGGAGCTGGCCGACGGATTTGTCGGGAACAAATCCGAACGCCGCGTGAGCGGCGGCCCCGGAGGGGCGAAGGGCAGGATGCCCGGAGTAGCGGCTTGACTCGATAAAGAGAGACTTGATTTCGAGTCGGCTGATAGCGCTACGAGGCAGCACAGATCAACAGGAGAGGTGCCGGAGCTGGCCGACGGATTTGTCGGGAACAAATCCGAACGCCGCGCGAGCGGCGGCCCCGGAGGG
>JAABTG010000133.1 GCA_011389995.1 Thiotrichales bacterium | reverse complement strand
GGCCCCGGGCTTTGCCATGCGCCTCGCCTACGGCGAGATGGCCCACCTCTATCTCACCGGCCAGCGCGCCCTCCCCGCCCGCCACCAACGACGCGGCTTCAGATTCCACTACACCGATATCGACGATGCGGTGCGGGAGGCCCTGGGGGAGGACTGAGCGAAAAGGTGCCCGGAAACGGTATCAGGAACCGTTTCTCCCCAAGCGCCTCCGCCGCAAGCGGGGAGGGAGCAACCTTCTTCCCCGCAAAGGGGGAGAGGCGTTCTGCTCAAACGGTGTCAGGAACCGTTTCTCCCCCAGCGCCATCGCCTCACCGGGGGGGCGCAACCGCCGGCCCGGTCGCACCAGGGCGCTCGTCGGATATCCGATGCCGGTGCGAGGTCCACACCTAACTTTTAGCTTTACCGTGGGGGAAGGTTCGATGAGTATTAGGTGTCATCCTCCACCCGGGCAAACCACAACCGGCCTCTCGCAATGCTCGCGTTCGCAATCCTTTCCGCTTTTGCGGTCGCTCCGCTAGCCCCGTGGCTGCATCGGCGCGCGCCCGCGGCCAGCAGCTGGCTGCTGGCGCTGCTGCCGTTGATGGTGACCGGCTACTTCCTCACCTTGCTGCCTGCGGCGGCGGACGGCGCCGTGGTGGTGCGTTACCCCTGGGTGCCGGGGCTCGGCATCGAGCTGTCCTTCCTGGTGGATGGTCTCAGTCTGCTGTTCGCGCTGCTCATCAGCGCCATCGGTGCGTTCATCCTGATTTACTCGGGGGGCTATCTTGCCGGCCAACCGGCACTCGGTCGGTTGCAGCTGCTGCTGCTGTTGTTCATGGGCTCCATGCTCGGGCTGGTGATGGCGGACAACCTGGTGACCCTGTTCGTCTTCTGGGAGCTGACCTCCATCACCTCATATCTGCTGATCGGCTTCGATCACGAAAAGGGGGAGAACCGTCGGGCGGCGCTCCAGGGCCTCCTCGTCACCGCGGGGGGCGGGCTGGCGCTTCTCGCCGGCCTGGTGCTGATGGGAATGGCCGGGGGCAGTTACTCGCTCTCGGTGCTGCTGGGGGAGGGCGAGGCGCTGCGCGCCCACGCCCTCTATCTGCCGATGCTGCTGCTCATCCTGGTCGGTGCCTTCACCAAATCGGCTCAGGTGCCATTCCACTTCTGGCTCCCCAATGCGATGGCCGCGCCCACCCCGGTGAGCGCCTATCTCCACTCGGCGACCATGGTGAAGGCGGGGGTCTACCTGCTGGCCCGGCTCTCGCCCGCCCTGGGGGAGACGCCGGAGTGGACCGCCCTGCTCACCTTCGTCGGCGGTCTCACCGCGCTCACCGGCGCCGTGCTCGCCGTCCGTGCGACCGACCTGAAGCGGATCCTCGCCTACTCGACGGTGATGTCCCTCGGCACCCTGGTGTTGCTCATCGGCATCGGCAGCGAGACCGCCCTGGCCGCCGCGCTGCTTTTTCTGCTCGCCCACTCGCTCTACAAGGGGGCGCTGTTCCTGGTGGCGGGCATCGTCGATCACCAGACTGGCAGCCGGGATGTCACCGGCCTCCGCGGCCTGCGCTGGACGATGCCCCTGACCGCGTTGTTCGCCGGTCTGGCCGCCCTGTCGCTGGCAGGCGTGCCGCCCCTGTTCGGGTTCGCGGCCAAGGAGATGGTGCTGGAGACCGCCCTCGGCACCGGCCTGACCGTGACCCTCACCGTGGTCATCAGCGCGGCGCTCACGGTGGTCGCGGCGGGGCTGGTCGGTGTGCGGCCGTTCATCGGCGAGCCGTCGCCCACGCCCAAGGCACCGCGGGAGGGGCCCTGGGGGATGCTGCTCGGCCCCGCCGTGCTGGCCGGCGGTGGGCTGTTGATCGGCCTGTTGCCGGTGCCGCTGATTGACGCCCTGCTCGGGGCGGCCCTGAGCGCGGTGCAAGGCCGGCCGGCCGTGCTGACCACGGCCCTGTGGCACGGCATCAACCCGACGCTGGCTCTGAGCGCGGCGGCGCTGCTCGCCGGCATTGCCGGTTATCGGTACTGGAACCCGCTGCGGCGGTCACTCGGCGCTCTCGATCGCCTCGCTGCCCTCGCCCCGGAGCGGTTCTACGAGCGGGCGATGGACGGGCTGGTGTGGCTTGCCGATCGCCAGACCCGGCTGCTCCAGAATGGCGACCTGCACCGGTATATCCTCACCGTCATCTTCACCCTCCTGGTGCTCGTGGGCTACACCCTGGCGACCCGCCACCCGCTGATGCCGGAGATCTCCGCGCAGCTGCTGTTCCACGAGGCGGTCATCGGCGCGGTCATCCTGATCGCCGCCGTATTCGCCGCCACCACCCGCTCCGCACTCGGCGCGGTGGCTGCCCTCGGTGCCGCAGGATTCGGCATCGCCCTCATCTACGTGCTGTTCAGCGCGCCGGACCTGGGGATGACGCAGGTTCTGGTGGAGACGCTCACGGTGGTCCTGCTGGTGCTGGTCCTCTACCGGCTGCCCGGCTTCACCCGCATCAGCTCACGGGCACGGCTGTTGGCCGACGCCGGCGTGTCGGCGCTGGCGGGCGCCACTATCACCTGGCTGCTGCTGCTCGCGGTGGAGGTGGAATGGTCGCCCACCATTTCCGGCTTCTTCGTGGACAACAGCCAGTCCCTGGCTCACGGCCGCAACATCGTCAACGTCATTCTGGTGGACTTCCGGGCCCTGGACACCCTCGGCGAGATCACCGTCCTCGCCCTCGCGGCGCTCGGGGTCTATGCCATGGTCAGACTCCGCGGGAAGGAGCGGTGATGGGGTCGATGATTCTCCGCACCGCGGCCGGCTTTCTGCTGCCGCTGCTGCTGCTGTTCTCGCTGTTTCTGATGCTGCGCGGGCACGATGAGCCGGGCGGCGGCTTCATCGCCGGACTGGTGGCGGCGGGCGGCTTCGCCTTTTACACCTTCGCCTTCGATACCCGGCACACCCGCCGCCTGCTCCGGGTCGATACCCGCAGCCTGCTCGGTGTGGGACTGGTGATGGCGGTGTTGAGCGGGGTGCCCGCGGCCTTCTTCGGCCAGCCGTTCTTCGCCTCCCAGTGGTTCCGCTTCACCCTGCCGCCGTTCGGCGAGGTGACGGTGAGCACACCGCTGCTGTTCGATATCGGCGTCTACCTCGTGGTGGTGGGGGTGATCACCACCATCGTTCTCACCCTGGCGGACCCGGAACACTGATATGGAACCACTGCTCGCGCTTGTCATTGGCGGCCTCTATGCCGCCGCCCTGTTCATGATGCTGCGGCGCAGTATCGTGAAGCTGGTGATCGGTCTGATGCTGTTGTCCAACGCGGCCAATCTGCTCATCTTCACCGCGGCCGGCCTCACCCGGGGGGTGCCACCCCTGGTGCCGGAGGGCCTGACACGGCCGGACGGCCTCAGCGCCGATCCGCTGCCCCAGGCCCTGGTGCTGACCGCCATCGTCATCAGCTTCGGGGTGCTGGCATTCGCGGTGGTGTTGATCCACCGCGCCTACGAGGCGGTCGGCACCGACGACCTGCGCCGTCTCAGGGACACCGATACGTGAACCCCGAGATCGCCCTGCCGATCCTGATCCCGCTCCTGGGTGCCGCCGTTTCCGTGGCGTTCTGGCGGCACATGGCATTGCAGCGGCATCTCGCGGTGCTCGCGACCGGCGCCCTGCTCGCCATCGGGCTGGTGCTGTTGTGGGAGGTGTGGCACGGCGGCATTCTGGTCATGGACATGGGCGTGTGGCCGGCACCGTTCGGCATCGCGCTGGTGGCAGACCTGCTGGCGGCCATCATGGTGGTGCTGGCCGGTTTCACCGGCTTTGCCGTCACCCTCTACTCGCTGGTCAGCCTCGATCGCGAGCACGAGAACTTTGGCTACTACCCGCTGTTGCAGTTGCTGTTGGCCGGGGTCTGCGGCGCCTTTCTCACCGGCGATATCTTCAATCTGTTCGTCTGGTTCGAGGTAATGCTGATCGCCTCCTTTGCCCTGCTGGTGCTGGGTGGACGCCGGACCCAGATGGAGGGGGGGCTGAAGTACGTCACCCTCAACCTCATCGCCTCGGCCATCTTCCTCACCGCGGTGGGGCTGCTCTACGGGATGGTCGGCACGCTCAACATGGCTGATCTGGCGGTCAAGCTGGCACAGGTGGAGGCGCAGGGGCTGGTCACGGTGCTGTCGTTGCTGTTCATGATCGCCTTCGGCATCAAGGCCGCCGCCTTTCCGCTCTTCTTCTGGCTGCCCGCCTCCTACCACACGCCGCCGGTGGCCATCTCGGCGGTATTCGCCGGGCTGCTGACCAAGGTTGGGGTTTACGCCCTGTACCGGGTCTTCACCCTCATCTTCACCCATGACGTGGGCTATACCCACACCCTCCTGCTATGGGGAGCGGGGCTGACCATGCTCACGGGCGTGCTGGGGGCGGCGGCTCAGTTCGAGTTCCGCCGCATCCTCTCGTTCCACATCATCAGCCAGATCGGCTACATGCTGATGGGGCTCGCCCTGTTCACGCCCCTGGCGTTGCTCGGCGGCATCTTCTATATCGTCCACCACATCGTGGTGAAGACAAACCTGTTCCTCGTCAGTGGGGTGGCCCGTCGCCTGCAGGGCAGCTACGAGTTGCGCGACCTGGGCGGGCTCTACCGAAGCGCGCCCGGGCTGTCGGTGCTGTTCCTCATCCCGGCACTCTCCCTGGCCGGGATGCCGCCTCTGTCCGGTTTTTTCGGCAAGTTCATCCTGGTGCGCGCGGGGCTGGAGGCGGGGGCCTATGCCATCGTGTTCGTGGCCTTGCTGGTGGGTCTGCTCACCCTCTACTCGATGCTGAAGATCTGGGCCGAGGTGTTCTGGAAGGCGGCGCCGGAGCCGACTTCGCCGTCCCCGGCACCGCTGCAGGGCCCGGAACGGCTGCTGCTCTACGCACCCATTAGCGCCATGGCTGCCGTCACCGTCGCCATCGGGCTCGGCGCCGCCTGGGTTTACGATGTGGCCGAGGCGGCCGCCGCCCAGCTTCTGGATCCGGCCCTCTATGTGGAGGCGGTACTCGGGAGAGAACGTCTCCAGTGACCGCCTTTGCCTGGAATCTGCTGCTCGCCCTGGTCTGGGTCCTGCTCACCGGCAGCTTCACCGGGGGCAATTTCCTGGTGGGCTTCGTGTTCGGTTACCTGATCCTGGCCTTCGCCGGTCGGGGCGGGCGCCCCGCGCGCTACGTCCGCAAGGTGCCGCAGGTGCTTAAGTTCGCGCTTTTCTTCCTGGTGGACCTGGTAAAGGCCAACCTGCGGGTGGCCTACGACGTGGTGACGCCGACTCACCGCATGCGGCCGGCGGTGATCGGCATCCCTCTCGCATTGGAGTCGGATGGGGCGATCACCCTCCTGGCCAACCTGATTACCGTCACTCCCGGCACCCTGGCCCTCGATATCTCGCCTGATCGACGCACCCTCTACATCCATGCCATGTACATGGACGACGAGGCTAACCTGCGCGCGGAGATCAAGGCGCTGGAGCAGAGGATCCTGGAGCTCGTCAGTTGAGGGGAGAGAAATGCTTGCCACCGTGACTACATTCGTCTTTGCCATCCTCGGCTTCGCCTTGCTGCTCGCGCTGTGGCGGCTGCTGCGCGGGCCGACCCTGCCGGACCGGGTGGTGGCGCTGGAACTGACCGCCTCGCTCACCGTCGGCTTCATTGCGGTCGATGCCATCGCCATCGGGGTCTCCAGCATGCTGGACGTGGCGGTGGTGCTTGCCCTCACCGCCTTCCTGGCCGCGGTGGGTTTTGCCCGTTACCTGGAGTTCGGGGGGCGCCGCGATGAGTGAGTGGCTGGTGAGCGCTTTGCTCCTGGTGGGCGCGCTGCTGATGCTGATCGCCGCCATCGGCGTGGTACGCATGCCCGACCTGGCGACCCGCATGCACGCCACCACCAAGGCGGGAACCCTCGGCGCCGGCCTGATGCTGGCGGCGGTCGCGGTCCACTTCGCGGAAGCGGGTGTCGTTGCGCGGGCGCTGGCGGGGGTCGCCTTCATCATCCTCACCGCGCCGGTCGCTGCCCACGCCATCGGCCGGGCCGGCTACGCCGTCGGGGTGCCGCTGTGGTCCGGGACCGTCAAGGACGAACTCAAGGGGTGTTACGCGTGCCACGAAAAGACAGGGCGCCGGAAGCCGCGGGACTAGCGGCCATCCGCCTGCGACCCCGCAGCCCTTGGCGCCGGCGCCCGCGTCCAGCCCAAGGCATTGCTCACCGCGCCCTGCCCGGCCCCAGGCGCCACACGATGGCGGTGGAGGACATGGCCAGGCCCACTACCGGGAAACCGGTGTTGGGCGCCAGTCCCAGGCGCCGGACCAGCGCTACGGCCCCGGCCCGTTCCTGACACCTTTTTCAATTCCGTTCCTGACACCTTTTTCAATTCGTGGGGAGAGAGAAAAGCTCCTCCCCCACTTGTGGGGGACAAACCCGCCGGGAGCGGGTTTGAACACCGCGAAGCGGTGGCCCGAAGGGCGGAGGGCAGGATGCCCGGCGTACGGTTGGGAGGGGGAAGGTCTCATCCCCCACTTGTGGGGGACAAACCCGCTCAGGCCACTGCGCCTGTTCCCAGCCAGCCGCGCAGCAGGGCGCCGACGCCGTAGGCCAGCAGGGCGGCGCCGCCGCCGGTGAGCAGGGTCTCGAGGCCGCTGCGCAGGGGCGGCTGCTGGAGGGCGCGGGCCTTGACGAGGCCGATGACCAGAAAGGCCACAGTGGTGGCGGCGATGCTGGCGACGAAGGCCTGCTGCGGCGTCAGCAGGGGCACCAGGAACGGTGCCAGGGGCACCAGGCCGGCCGCCAGGAAGGCGGCGAAGGTGGCGCCGCCGGCGCGCAGGGGCTTGCCGGTGTCGGCGGCCTGGACACCGAATTCCTCCCGTGCCACCGTCTCCGCCCATAGCTGGTCGTCGCTCGAGATGGCCTCCACGATGCGCTCCAGGGTCTCGCCCTCGAAGCCCTTGGCAGCGAAGATCTCCCGCAGTTCTTCGCACTGTCCCTCGGGCACCTCCTCGATGTGGCGCCGTTCCTCGCGATGGGCCTGGGCGGCGCCCTCGGATTCGCTCTTGGTCCCCAGGTAGTTGCTCACCGCCATGCTGAAGCCGTCGGCCAACAGGCTGGCGAAGCCGAGGATTACCACCACGACGCTGGAGAAGCCACCGCCTACGGCCCCGGCCACTACCGCGAAGCTGGTGATGCCGCCATCCACCGCTCCCAGCACGGCGTCGCCGACATGGCCGCTCCCGCCCGCGGCATGCAGGCGCCGGCGCACCCGCTCGGGGCGGTGCTCGCGGTCCAGGTTGCGCTTGGGTTGGGTGCCGACCATGTCAGGCGCGGTTCCGTGCCGCGCTGCGGCCCGTCATGAACAGCGTCATGCGGGAGAAGCCGTCCACCACCATGCTGATGCCTGCCAGCACGCTGATGTCGGCCATCGTCACGGTACGCCACTGGAACAGAATCCAGGCACCGAAGGCGATGCCCAGCACGCTGCTCGCCACTACCCATCGCCAGCCGGGGACGGGCGCCATGTTGAGACCCTTGCCGGCCCGCAGGCCGCCGCCGAGCAGGAACATCAGGCCCAGCAGGTAGGGCACGGACATGGGCTCCAGGGCGGGCGACACCGCCAGCACCAGGCCCACGAAGAAGAACAGGATGGCGCTCAGCCAGCCGAGCAGAAAGCCATGGCTGGCCCGCAGCATGAAGGCATGGAACACGTCGGCGAGGCCGATGGCCATCAGGATCAGGCCCAGACCCACGGCCACCGGGTAGGTGGTGGCCAGGGGCAGCAGGATGGCCGCCACGCCCAGCGCCACCGATACCAGCCCCAGCACCAGGAAGCGATGGCGGACGGCGGCGGCGGTGTCGGGGGTGAACTCGCTCTGGCGGATCTCCTGGGGGTTGGGCATTACGGCCTCCGGTTATTGTTGTCCTGTCGTGCGATAACTTTTCGTCTTCCCGTTGGTTCACGCGACGTCATGGGGCGTCATCGGTCGCCCCACGGCCCGGAATCTTCACCGGCCTTTGCCGGCGCGTTGCGGCCGGCGCAATGCCGCGCATGGTTCCCGGCACAGGACACTCACGTCATCCTGGATCTAAGCAACCCCTGTACCCGCCGGCAATGCGCTTTCTCAAACCCTGGGCGGGTCCTCGCCCCTTGCTATTCGGCGCCTGCGTGCCACGCTAATAGTGAATCTGTCACAGGTACCCGCCCATGGACCCGTACCGCCATATCCTGTGTGCCACCGACCTGTCTGCCGACGGCAGCCCTGCCTGCGAACGGGCAGCGGCCGTGGCACGCTGTTTCGACGCCCGCCTGACCCTGCTGCACGTGGTGGAGTTCTTCCCCGAGGACCGCTCCAATGACGACATCGCCCCGGAGGACGTGGACCCGCGGGACTATGCGCAGCGACGCGCCCGGGAGCGCCTGGCGGCGCTGGCCCGTGATGCCGGCTGTGCCGACGCGGAGTTGGTGGTGCGCTTTGCCAGCCAGTCCTCCTGGCACGAGATCCTCGACTACGCCGGCGCCCAGGGCGCGGACCTCATCGTGGTATCGGAGCACGAGCACGGCGGCCTGAAGGCCCTGGTGCCCACCACCGCCCGCCACCTCTCGGCCCACCATGCCAGCGACGTCCTCGTGGTGCCGGCGGCGGCACCATGACGGCGGCGCCGGCCAGGGTCGTATAGCGGCACGATATCTCCCCGGGGCGCGTGCGAAAGGGAATGGCCCATCATTCGGCGCAGGCCGGAGGGCAGCCGACCCCTGGCAGCCTCGGCCTCTGTCCTTGCGATTGAAAGTTTTCAATGCCGCGCCCGTGCCGCGGGCCGATACTCGTCTGGTCCCCTCCGCCGCAGGCAGACCCCCTGCCCGTAGGCCCCGGTGGCACCACGTCACGCCGTCACCGAGGTAACCATGGCCAGGATTCATAGCAGCAGGGCCCTGAGGGGGCCCCATGAAGTCAAGAGGTTCGAGTCCAAGGCAGCCGTTCCGCGGTTGCCGCCGCCGCGTCAGCTGACGGTGGCGCGTACCATTAAGGGCGACGGCCGCGGTCCCCGGCGGGCGGAGCCGGCCGTGGGGTCGGGGAGGATGTCGCCGGGGGCCAGCCCTGGCCAGGATTTCATCATCGATCACCGCCAGGGTCGTCGCCGCCGCGTGCTGGCGCTGGTGGACCTGGTGTGGCGCGACGGGCGCCGCTGTGGCGGGCTGGTGCATAACATCGGCCTCGAGGGCATGTATGTGCTGTGCACCATCGCCCCCGCCGACGCCCGTTGCGTGGAGGTGAGGCCGGCGGCCGCCACCCCGGTGAGCATCCCCGGCTTCGTGGTTCATCGCCGCAGCCACGGCATCGGCCTCATGTTTCGCGACCTGGATGCCGCCGCCATGGCCTTCGTGCGCCGCTGCCTGCGGTAGCCCGCAAGCGCTCCCCCTCCCACCAGCCGGATCGGTTCTGTCAGGCCCGTCGGCGCCGGCCAGATGCCCGTCAGAACCCTCTCCCTTTCCGGGGATGTCGGTGAAGCGGGCTTGATTTGGCTTGAGCTGGATTGGCTGCTTTGCCCCGGACATGGTGGAAATGAACCATCCCTGTCTTTCTCCCCTTGCGGGCGCCGTCAGTCGGCGTCGACCTTTCGCTGCGCTTCTTCCTTGGTGATGCCGTAGCGCTCCTGGAGCTTGCCCACCAGGCGGTCGCGCTGGCCGTCGATGTAGGCCAGGTCGTCGTCGGTGAGCTTGCCCCAACGCGTCTTCACCTCGCCCTTGGCCTGCTGCCAGTTGCCTTTGATCTGGTCCCAGTTCATGGCGTCCTCCTTAAGTTTCAGGGGTCTCATTCAGACAGAGGCAGCTTCCATGCCAGGCCGTCACTGGCGGGCCCGCTCCCGTACCCGCTCCAGGCGCTGTTCCGGTGTTCCGCCGCCGGCGTTGCCGGGCAGGGTCCCGGGGGCGGCGTCGTCGGTGGCCGGCGGTGGCTGTGTCTCGTCGGCGGCGGTGACCGGGGCGTCCGGCGGCAGGGTCTCCGGAGCGCCCTCGGCCGGCGCATCGGGCGGCAGGGTCTCGGGGAGGGGGGCATCGGCCGGCGGGACGCCTTTGGGGACCGCCTGCGGCGGGCCGGCGGCGGCGTCTGGTGGCACCACACCAGGCGGTGAGGAAGAGGACCCCGGGGAGTACGGCTCGTCCGCGTCGTCGCGGGCCCCGGCGGGGCCGGCCGCGAGCCCCAGCAGGGCGCTCAACAGGAACACGGCGTTAATACGGTGGGTGGCGGTAACCATGACGGGGGGACTCCGGCGGCTGGTCTCTCCCCGGGTGAAGCAGGAATCGCGCCACCGCGGTGGCGCCTCAGGGGCGGCTGACGCGGTGGTCCCCCAGCAACCTTATGGGTTCACCCAGTACGTCCTGGACGTAGAGCGTCTGCACCAGCACGATGACCACCACCGCCAGAGGCGTGGCCAGGAACACGCCGATGAGGCCGAACATGATGCCCCCCACCAGCTGGGCGGTGAGCAGTACCACGGGGGGCAGGGACACTGCCCGGGATTGCACGAAGGGGGTAATGAGGTTGCCCTCCAGGAACTGCACCACGGCGTAGACCACCACTACCCACAGCGGCGTCCAGGGCCACCCGGGGGCGGCGATGAGCAGGGCGGGTGCGGCGGAGGCGATGGGGCCGATGTAGGGCACGAAGGACAGCAGCCCGGCCAGAACGGCCAGGGCGAGGGCGGCACGCAGGTCGATGAGCCACAGGCCGATGCCCGTGAGCATCCCCACCGCCAGCATGGATACGGCCCGTCCCACCAGCCACCAGCGCAGGGCGTGGGCGGTGGCCCCCAGTACCTCCCGGGCACGGTTGCGGTGGCGCGGAGGCAGCAGGTGCAGGAACCCTGCGGTGTAGAGCCGCGGCTCCGCCACCAGGTAGACGGCCATCACCAGGATGATACCCGTACTCACCAGCGCACCCACGGTGGTGGAGAATATCCCCGACAGGGGGCCCAGCAACTCGCCGGCCCGGGGCAGGAATTGCAGCGGGCTGCCCCCGGTGAGCATCTCGCCCCATGGCTGGCGGCGCAGCCACTCCATCACGATGTCCACCGAACGCGGCAGCAGGTCGGCCAGCTGGCGGGACTGGTCCGCGAGTTGGGGGCCGACGGCGATGACAAAGCCGGCGAGGGCGAGCAGCAGCACCGCCACCACCACCGTAACGGCCCCGGCCCGCGGCAGGTGCAGGCGGCGCCGGACCCCGCTCGCCAGGCCGTCGAGACCGATGGCGGCGAGGATGGCGGCAAACAGGATGAGCAACACGTGGGCGGTGCGCCACAGCGTCACCACCAGGGCGCCGGCGAGCACGAAGGCACCCACCACCATCAGCAGACGGCGCCCGAAGCCGTCTTGCCGCGCCTGCTCCTTCGTCGGCTCGTCCCGTGGATCCATTGCGCACCCGGTATAAGTTCCTGACTCGATGATCCCTGGCCCGACAACACGGCGCTCGTGGAGCAGACCGCGGCCGGCCGGGATCAGTTGGCCGCGGCGGGCTCCGCGCCCTCCACCAGCCCCAGCAGTTCCCCCGGGGCCACCGGTTTGACCAGGTGGTGGTCGATGCCGGCCGCGGCCGAGCGCGCCAGGTCCTCTTCCTGGCCGTAGCCGGACATGGCGACCATGAGGACGGGGGCCACGCCTTCCTGACGCCGCAGGGCCTCGGCCAGGGCACGGCCATCCATGTCCGGCAGGCCGATGTCCAGCACCACGATGTCGGGCCCGAAGCCGGGGGCGATGTCGAGGGCCGATGCGGCGTCGTACACCGTACGCACCTCGTGGCCGTTGGAGGACAGCCACAGGCTGGTGCTGTCGGCGACGTCGGGATTGTCGTCCACCACCAGCACGCGCCGCGGCGCCGCGCCGGCCGCCGCCGGCTCCACGGCAGGCGCGCCCCCGTCCTCGTCGGGTGCGGCATCGGTCTTCCCGCTGTCCCGTCGCTCCTCGGCCAGGGGCAGGGCGACCACCAGCTCGCTGCCCTGGCCGAGACCCGCGCTGTGGGCCTCGATGGTGCCGCCGTGGAGCAGCACCAGGCGCCGGGTGAGGCTGAGGCCGATGCCGAGGCCACCGTGGGCGCTGTCCTCGGCGGTGCCCTGGGCGAATTCCTCGAACACCCGGTCGAGGGTGTCGGCGGCCATGCCGATGCCGTCGTCCCTGATGGAGAGGGCGGCCCTGCCATTGTCGCGGCGGGTGGTGAGGGTGACGTTGCCACCCTCCGGGGTGTACTTGGCGGCATTGTCGAGCAGGTTGGTGACTACCTGGGCCAGGCGCAGGGGGTCCGCCACCACCGTTAGCGCGGACTCCGGCTGGGCCACCGCCAGCCGATGGCCGCGGGCCGCCATGGCCGGGGCCATGTCCGCGGCGGCGTTGTCCACCAGGCGCCGCAGGTCCAGGTGGGTCGGCTGCAGCTGGAGCAGGCCGAACTTGATGCGGGACAGGTCGAGGAGGTCGTCCACCTGGCGCACCAGCCGGACCACCTGGCGCTCCATCATCTGCTGGATCGGGGCCAGCCGCAGGTCCGCCTCCGGAATCGCCTCCTTGAACAGTTCGGCCGCGGTGCGCAGGGCGGCCAGGGGGTTCCTGAGTTCGTGCCCGAGGGCGGCGAGGAAGTGGTCCTTGCGCTGGTCCGCCTCCCGCAGGGCCTCCTCGGCGCACTTGCGCAGGCTGATGTCGCTGGCGGCGCCGAACCACTCGGTGACCTTGCCGTCATCGTCGACGATGGGTACCACGCGCCACAGGGTCCAGCCCAGGCTGCCGTCCCTGCGGCGCACCCGATGCTCTCGCTCGAACAGGTCCTTGCGGGCGATGGCGTCGTCGATGGCGGCCAGCAGGGCGGGCCGGTCGTCGGGCAGCACGTAGCGCTCCAGCCATCCGGTGCCCGGGCCGGCGGCCTCGGTGAGCCCGCCGCCGCCGTCCAGCT
>JAABTG010000132.1 GCA_011389995.1 Thiotrichales bacterium | reverse complement strand
CCCCGGCCGCCACCTTGAGTCGGTCGTCGATGGCGGCCAGGGTGTCCGTGCCGTACTTGTCGGGCTCCCGGGTGCCCAGCAGGTTGAGATTCGGGCCATGCAGCACCAGTATGCGTCCCATCAGCCCCCCTCGGCCCGCGGAACCGGAAAGATAACGTCAAGATTAACGAAGTTTACCGCATGATAGCAGAGTTTAGCGGGAACTCTACATTCGGCACGCGGCCACACCGGCCTCTCCGGCGCCCTTATGAGCGGACGGCCTGGCGCGATTTCTCACCATAGGTCACCCAGGTGGGGCTGGAGTCGGGAGCGGCTGATCTCACCCTTGAAGCGGGCCACCACCTCGCCCTCCCGATCCACCAGCACGGTGTAGGGCAGGGCGCCCTGCAGGTTGCCATAGGCCTGGGCCACGCGGATGGCGTCCTCGTCCCCCACCAGCAGGGGAAAGTCGAGGCCGTATTCCGCCGCGAACTCCCGCACCGCAGGGGCCTCGTCGATGGCCACCGCCACCACCTGGAAACCCCGGGACCCGAACTCCTGCTGCAGTTCGGCGAACAGCGGCATCTCCCGCCGGCACGGCGGGCACCAGGTGGCCCAGAAGTTGAGCAGCACCACCTTGCCGTCCCACTCGGCCATCTCACGGGGGCGGCCGTCGAGGTCCCGGAGAGTGAAGGCGGGGCGCTGGGTGGACTCCGCCGCCGCCCGCGGCGCGGGCGCCCCCCTGCCCTCGAGGTTGGCGGACAACCACAGGGCCGAAGTGGCTCCGGCCAGGGCCGCCATCAGGGCAACGCCGGCGACCAGCCAGGAACGCCCCTTCACGCGTCCGGTACCGCCCGGCGGGCGTGGGCCACGAAGTCTTCGGCGTTTATGAAGCCCACCAGCCTGTAACCCCGCCGCTCCTCGCCGTCGGGACCGAAGAAGAGGATGGCGGGTGGCCCGAAGAGGCCGAATTCCTTCAGCAACGCCTTGTCCTTGTCATCGTTGGCGGTGACATCGGCCTTGAGCAGCACCACGCCCTCCAGGGACTTCTGCACCTCGGGGTCCGGCCAGGTGAAGCGCTCCAGTTCCACGCAGCTGATGCACCAGTCGGCGTAGAAGTCCAGCATCACCGGCTTGCCCTCGGCCGCGGCCGCCTGGAGCTCCGCCTCGAGGCCCTCCACGCCCTTCACCTTGCGGAACTGCAGGCCCTCCTGTTGCGCGGACCCAGCCGGCCCCGAAGAGGCGGCGGCCATGCCCTTCAACGGCTGGAAGAGGTCGTTGCTGCCACCTGAGGCACCCACCAGCAACAGCCCGCCGTACACCAGAAACACCAGGCCGAGCCCCTTCCACAGCTTACGATAGCCGCTGGCATCCTTGCCCAGGGGCTCCAGGGCGCCCATGTAGATGGCCGAGACGATGAGCAGGGCGGCCCACAGCAGCATGATGATCACGCCGGGCAGCACCCGATCCAGCAGGTACAGGGCCACGGCGAGCATCAGCACGCCGAACACGTGCTTGACCGCGTTCATCCATGCCCCGGCCCGGGGCAGCACCTTGCCCTCCAGGGTGCCCATGGCCACCAGGGGGGCGCCCATACCCATGCTGAGGGCGAACAGCGCGACACCCCCGAGCACGGGGTCGCCCTTCTGGCCGATGACGATGAGGGCGCCCGCCAGGGGAGGGGCCACGCAGGGGCCCACGATGAGGGCCGACAACAGGCCCATGACGGCCACGCCGATGAGGCCCCCGCCCTTCTGGCGGTTGCTGATCTCGGCCAGCCTGGCCTGCCAGCTGGCGGGGATCTGCAGGTCGTAGTAACCGAACATGGACATGGCCAGGGCCACGAAGACGGCGGCGAAGGTGGTCAGGACCCAGGGGTTCTGCAGGGCCGCCTGGATGTTCGCCCCCGCCAGCCCCGCCACCACCCCGGCCACCGTATAGGTGAAGGCCATGGCCAGCACGTAGACCAGAGACAGGGTGAAGGCCCGGCGGGTGGTGATCTGACTGCCCTGGCCGACGATGATGCCGGACAGGATGGGGATCATGGGAAACACGCAGGGGGTGAAGGCGAGGAGCAGGCCGGCCACGAAGAAAGCCAGCACCGCCCACACCGGGCTTTCCTCCAGCAGGGTGGCGAGGCGGTCCTGCTCCGCCACCGGCTCATCCTCCACCGCCACCGCCGCCGTGGCGGCGCCGGCGCCGGCCGCCACGCCGAGGTCCGCGCTGCCCGCCACCACCACCGTCAGCTCCCGGGTGCTGGGGGGATAGCAGATGCCGGCCTCGGCACAGCCCTGGTACCCCACCTTGAGGCGAAGCCGGTCCGCATCCGCAGGCATGCTCACGGGCAGTCTCGCCACCACCTCGTCGTGGAATACCGCCACCTCGCCGAACAAGGGGTCCTCTTTCAGTTCGCCGGGGGGAAGTTGGGCGTCGCCGAGGACGGCCCCGGGCGGCTCCAGGAGAGCGAACTGGAATTTGTCACGGTACAGGTAATAACCCTCGGCGATCTGCCAGCGGGCCTCCACCACGCCATCGCCCACGGCATGGAGGGAGGGACGGAAGGCCTCGTCCGGCGGCAGGAATTCATTGGCGTCGTCGTTGCCGAGATCGAGGGGCAGCCGCGCCGGGGCCGCCGCGGCGGCGGGAACCGTGAGGTCGAGGACGGTCTTCTGGGGGGGATAGCAGACACCGATGTCGGCACACCCCTGGCTGGTGACCTCCAGGCTGAAGGCATCGCCGGCGTCTCCCGACACGGGCAGGTCCACGGCCACCGCGTCGCGGTAGATCTCCATGGCGCCGAAGAACTCATCCTCGATTACCTTGCCGTCGGGTAGGATGGGCTGGCCCAGGGTGGCGTCGCCCCTCTTGACGTCGAAACGGAACTTGTCCCGGTAAAGGTAATAACCCTCCGCGATCCGCCATTCCAGCCGCACCCCCGCGGGGGTGGCCGCCGATTCCAGACGAAAGGCCTGCTCCGGCATCAGCAGATCCTCTCCACCGCCCTGGGCCAGGGCCGCCAGCGGGAAGAGGGCGAAGAACAGGTGGAGCCATCGATTCATCAATTATTCCTCAGCCAGTCGGCCATCCAGTCCAGATAGGCGGACAGGCCGCCATCCACGTTCAGTTTCAGGATCTCCGGCACCTCGTAGGGGTGTGCCAGGCGCAGACGCTCGCACAGTTCATCGAACCGGGCACCATCGGTCTTGATGACCATGAGCACCTCCTCATCGTTCTCGATGCGGCCCTGCCATTCGTAGATGGACCGGATGCCGGGCACGATATTGACGCAGGCCGCGAGATGGGACTCCACCAGCATTCCCGCCAGGCGCCGGGCGGTGGCCTCATCGGGACCGGTGCACAGAACGATGGCAGGATTGTGCGGATCAGTCATATCGGGTGTCCTGGTTGTGGGAGTCGCGGACGTGGCACCGACCCACTGTCCCGGGCCGGAGGGGCTCCCCCTGCCAGGAAGGATCGCGGGATCGATGATGCATAATCAAAGACGCCGCCGGGGCATGAAAATTCCACTGCCTCCGACTTTACTTTGGATTAAATGGCGGGTGGTAGGGTACTGAAACGGCGTCCCTTTTCCCACTGGCCGCGGGACGGGGTGGAAAACCCCGCAAGGCGGACACATTTAATTAACTCTGTGTTTCCTGTTAGGTTGACAACCATGCACGTCGGACGACTCATCTTCCTGGCCTTTCTGCTCATCCCCCTGCTGGAGATCTACCTGCTCATCCGCGTAGGCTCGGTCATCGGGGCGGTGCCCACCATCCTGGCGGTGGTGGGCACCGCCGCCCTGGGGGCCTATCTGGTACGGACCCAGGGGCTGGCCACCCTGCGACGCGCCCAGGCCTCCCTGGATGCGGGCCAGGCGCCCGCCTTCGAGGTCTTCGAGGGTGTGCTGTTGCTCTTCGCCGGCGCCCTGCTCCTGACGCCGGGCTTTTTTACCGATGCCGTGGGCTTCCTGTTCCTGACCCCGCCCCTGCGGCGCCGGGTGTTCGCCACCATCGCCTCCCGTATCACCGTGATCCGGGGCGGGCCCACCCGCCCTGCCGGGACCACCGGTGACGGCCAGCGCACCATCGAAGGGGAATACACCCGCGACGATCCGCCCTGAGGCCGTCCGCACCTGCGGCGCCCCGGTCCCCGGCAAAGGGGCTGGGCAGACCCGATTTATCCTTCGCCCCTTGACTCTCCCACTTTCGACCCTATCATTAGCACTCACCCAAGGCGGGTGCTAACAAGCGCCCTCGAGTGGTCCTATTCCAAATCGTTCAGTGAGGAGAATCCTTCTATGAATCTACGCCCGTTGCATGATCGTGTGATCGTCAAGCGCACGGAAGAAGAGCGCACCACCCCCGGGGGCATCGTGATCCCGGACAGCGCTGCCGAGAAACCCGTCAGGGGCGAGATCATCGCCGCCGGCAACGGCAAGCTCCAGGACAATGGCGAGGTTCGCCCCCTGGACGTCAAGGTGGGTGACAAGGTGCTGTTCGGCAAGTATTCCGGCACCGAGGTGAAGGTGGACGCCGAAGATCTGCTGGTGATGCGCGAAGACGACATCATGGCCGTGATCGAGGGCTGAACGTCCCGTCATCCCGGTTGTTCATGAACACTGAGAATTCAGCGAGGTAATACAAGGCAATGGCTAACAACGGTAAAGAAGTACATTTCGGCGAAGATGCCCGCCAGCGCATGTTCCGCGGCGTCAACACCCTGGCCAACGCGGTCAAGGTGACCCTGGGTCCCAAGGGCCGCAACGTGGTCCTGCAGACCTCCTTTGGCAACCCCACCGTCACCAAGGACGGCGTCTCCGTGGCCAAGGAAGTGGAACTCAAAGACCACTTCGAGAACATGGGTGCCCAGATGGTCAAGGAGGTCGCCGCCAAGACCTCCGATGCCGCGGGTGACGGCACCACCACCGCCACGGTACTGGCCCAGGCCATGCTGCGGGAAGGCCTCAAGGCCGTCGCCGCCGGCATGAACCCCATGGACCTCAAGCGCGGCATCGAGAAGGCCGTGGTGGCCGCGGTGGAAAATCTCAAGACCCTGTCCAAGCCCTGTGACGACAACAAGGCCATCGCCCAGGTCGGCAACATCTCCGCCAACTCCGACGAGAGCATCGGCACCATCATCGCCGACGCCATGGCGAAGGTGGGCAAGGAAGGCGTCATCACCGTGGAGGAGGGCCAGTCCCTCGCCAACGAGCTGGAAGTGGTTGAGGGCATGCAGTTCGACCGCGGCTACGTCTCCCCCTATTTCGTCAACAACCAGCAGTCCATGACGGCCGAGCTGGAAGACCCCTACATCCTCATCCACGACAAGAAGGTCTCCAACATCCGGGACCTGCTGCCTGTGCTGGAGGCCGTCGCCAAGGCCGGCAAGCCCCTGCTCATCGTGGCCGAGGACGTGGAGGGCGAGGCCCTCGCCACCCTGGTGGTCAACACCATGCGCGGTATCGTCAAGGTGGCCGCCGTCAAGGCGCCCGGCTTCGGCGACCGCCGCAAGGCCATGCTGCAGGACCTGGCCATCCTCACCGGCGGTAACGTGGTCTCCGAAGAGGTGGGTCTGTCCCTCGAGAAGGCCTCCCTGGATGACCTCGGTCAGGCCAAGAAGGTCATCGTCGACAAGGACAACACCACCATCATCGACGGCGCCGGCCACCACGCCGACATCGAGGCCCGGGTAGCCCAGATCCGCACCCAGATCGAGGACACCACCTCCGATTACGACCGCGAGAAGATGCAGGAGCGGGTGGCCAAGCTGGCCGGCGGCGTGGCGGTCATCAAGGTGGGTGCCGCCACCGAGGTGGAGATGAAGGAGAAGAAGGCCCGCGTCGAGGACGCCCTGCACGCCACCCGTGCGGCGGTGGAAGAGGGCGTGGTGCCCGGCGGCGGCGTCGCCCTGGTGCGCGCCATGGCGAACATCAAGGACCTCAGGGGCGACAACCACGACCAGGACATGGGCATCAAGATCGCCATCCGCGCCATGGAGGACCCCCTGCGCTACATCGTCTCCAATGCCGGCAGCGAGGCATCGGTGGTCCTCAACAAGGTCGTCGCGGGCGAGGGCAACTATGGCTTCAACGCCCAGACCGAGGAGTTCGGCGATATGATCGAGATGGGCATCCTGGACCCCACCAAGGTGACCCGCACGGCCCTGCAGAACGCCGCCTCCATCGCGGCCCTCATGATCACCACCGAGGCCATGGTGGGCGACGCACCGTCGGACGACAAGTCCTCGGGTGCCGCCGCCGCCATGGGTGACATGGGTGACATGGGTGGCATGGGTGGTATGGGTGGCATGGGCGGCATGATGTAATCGCCCCACCGTCTCACCAAGACATTGGGCCCCGCTTCGGCGGGGCTTTTTTTTGGCCTCCCCAAAGCTTGAACGGATTCAGCCGCCCGCCCCGGCCCCCGGCCCCCGGCCCCCGGCCCCCGGCCCCCGGCCCCCGGCCCCCGGCCCCCGGCCCCCGGCCCCCAACATTGGCATACACCGGCCCGTTTGAGTTCCCCCCGCGGATGTGCTGTGATGCCCTCCGCCCGACACCACCCCCGTATCTTTCATCGATGAAGCGCCCCCCCCTACCCGAGACCTTGCAAACTGTCGGCCACGCCTCCTGGCAGGCATTCCTCGAGGCCGCCGGGGATCACGCCGGCGACGCCACGGCCTGGACCGGGGAGGGCCAGCGGCTGCTCGCCCTCAGCGACTTCGTCGCCCGGGTGGCGACCACCAGGCCCCGGGTGGTGGCGGATCTCATGGCGGCCGGGGACCTCGAGCGGGACTACGCGCCCGGGGAGTTCCGGCAGCGCACGACCGCCGCCCTGGCCGAGGCGGCGGACGAGGCCACCCTCATCGACGCCCTGCGCAGGCTGCGGCAACGGGAGATGGTCCGCATCGCCTGGCGGGACCTGGCGGGGCGCGCCGGATTACAGACCACCATGACGGAGCTGTCCCGTTTCTGTGAGGCGGTGGTGGAACACACCCTCGAGCGGCTCCACCGATGGCAGGCCGCAAAGTATGGGGAACCCCTGGATGCCGACGGTCGCAGACAGTCCATGGTGGTGGTGGCCATGGGCAAGCTGGGGGCGGGCGAGCTCAATTTCTCCTCCGACATCGACCTCATCTTCGCCTTCGGCAGTGACGGCGAAACGGTGGGCGGGCGACGCCGGGTCAGCCATCAGGAATTCTTCATCCGCCTGGGCCAGAGGCTCATCCACGCCCTCACCACCCCCACTCCAGACGGCATCGTCTTCCGGGTGGACATGCGCCTGCGCCCTTTCGGGGCCAGCGGCCCCCTGGTGGTATCCTTCGATGCCATGGAGGAGTACTACCAGGGCCACGGCCGGGACTGGGAGCGCTACGCCTGGATCAAGGCCCGGCCCATCGCCGGAGAGGCGGCGGCGAGGGAGCAATTGATGACGGCCCTGCGGCCCTTCGTCTACCGTCGTTATCTCGACTACGGGGCCTATCAGGCGCTGCGGGACATGAAGGCCCTGGTGGACCAGGAGGTGAGACGCAAGGGGCTGGACCACAACATCAAGATCGGCCGTGGCGGCATCCGCTCCATAGAGTTCATCGGCCAGGCCTTCCAGCTCATCCGCGGCGGCCGCGACACCGCGCTCCAGCAGCCGGGCCTCGCAACCGTGCTCGAACTGCTAGCCGAAAGGGGGCTGCTTCCTGCCGCAGTGATGACCGGCCTGCAGGAGGCCTACACCTTCCTGCGCAATACCGAGCATCGCCTCCAGGAGGCGGATGATCGCCAGACCCAGGCCCTGCCCCAGGACGCCCTCGGTCGGGCGCGCCTGGCCTGCGCCATGGGCTACGCGGACTGGCCGGCCTTTCTCCAGGCCCTGGATGGCCATCGCGACTTCGTGGAGGGGTGTTTCGCCGATGTCTTCACCGCCCCGGATGAAGAGGAACCAGCCGGCATCAGCCCCCTGCGGGCCCTGTGGGAGGCCGACCCGCCAGACCCGGCGCAGGCCACGGACCTGCTGCGGCGCCGGGGATACGACGACCCCCAGGCCGCCCTGTCCCGCCTGCATGCCCTCAAGGAAAGCTATGGGGTGCGGGCCATGTCCGCCCAGGGCCGCCGGCGCCTCGACCGCCTCGTGCCCCTGGTCCTCGAGGCCGCAGGCACTCACCCCAACCCCCAGGTTACGCTGACACGACTGCTGGATCTGATCCAGGCCGTGGCCCGGCGCAGCGTCTACATCGCGTTACTGGCGGAACACCCGGTGGCCCTCGAGCAACTGGTGAAGCTCTGCTCCTCCAGCCCGTGGATCTCCGCCCACATCACGCGCTTCCCCATTCTCCTGGACGAGCTCCTCGACCCGCGCACCCTGTACAACCCCCCGGACCGGGAGGGCCTGACCCAGGAGCTGGCCCTGCTCATGGACAACGTGGCGGCGGGGGATACGGAGCAGGAGATGGATACCCTGCGCCTCTATGGCCAGACCAATGTCCTGCGGGTGGCGGCGGCGGACATCGCAGGGGTGCTGCCCCTGATGAAAGTGAGTGACCACTTGAGCGATATCGCCGAGGTCATTCTGGACACCTGCCTGGATCTGGCCTGGCGGGATACCACCGCGCGCCACGGCATTCCCACCTGCGTGGTGGACGGTGAGCGCCGGGAGGCGGGTTTCCTCATCGTGGCCTACGGCAAGCTGGGGGGGCTGGAACTGGGCTACGGTTCCGATCTGGACCTGGTGTTCCTTCACGGCAGCGCAGGCACGGAGCAGCACACCGACGGCGCCCGGCGGACGGACAACGACACCTTCTTCGCCCGCCTGGGCAAACGCCTGACCCACCTGCTCACCACCCACACCGCCGGCGGCACCCTCTACGAGGTGGACCTGCGGCTGCGACCCAGTGGTGCCTCCGGCCTGCTGGTGAGCCGCATGGGCGCCTTCGCCGACTACCAGCGCGAGCGTGCCTGGACCTGGGAGCACCAGGCCCTGGTGCGGGCCCGGGCAGTGGTGGGAGACGCCCACTTGCGGGAACGCTTCGAGACCGTCCGGCGGGACGTCCTGTGCCAGCCCCGGGAGCCCGAGACCCTGCGCGCCGAGGTGACCCGCATGCGCGAGCGCATGCGCCGGGAGCTGTCCAAGGGCACCGCCGAGCACTTCGACCTGAAGCAGGACCGCGGCGGCATTGCGGACATCGAGTTTATGGTACAGTACGGCGTTTTGCTGTGGGCCTCCACGCACCCGGCTGTCGTCCACTATACGGATAACATCCGCATCCTCGAGGCCTTCTCCGCGGAGGGCCTGATGCCGGCCCCGGACGCCGGGTTGCTGGCGGAAGCCTACCGGGCCTATCGGGGCCGCGGCCATCGCTGCGCCCTGGCGCAGGTGCCCGCCCTCGTGCCCCATTCGGAGTTCCAGGGCTATGCCACGGGCGTCGCCGCCCTCTGGGAGCGGATGATGGAGGCCTGAGCCCTCGCCGGATGCCGTGGCCGCGCCCCTCCCGGGCGTCTGGTGGACCGCATTGACTCGAACATAAGATTCTGGGGAAAGAAGACATGACGATGGACGACCGCGACGGCGTCATCTGGTACGACGGTGAGATGGTCCCCTGGCGGGAGGCCAAGACCCATGTCCTCACCCACACCCTGCATTACGGTCTCGGGGTCTTCGAGGGCGTGCGGGCCTATCACGCCGACCAAGGCACCGCCATCTTCCGCCTCGACGCCCATACCCGGCGCCTGTTCAACTCGGCCAAGATCCTCAATCTCGTCATCCCCTACGGGCCCGAGGAGATCAACGAGGCCCAGCGCCGGGCGGTGGCGGAGAATGGCCTCGATTCCGCCTATATCCGCCCCATGTGCTTCCTCGGTTCCGAGGGCATGGGGTTGCGGGCCGACGGTCTCAAGCTCCACACCATCGTGGCGGCCTGGGAGTGGGGTGCCTACCTGGGGGCGGAGAGCATCGAGCGCGGGATCCGGGTGCGCACCTCGTCCTTCACCCGCCACCACGTCAACATCACCATGTGCAAGGCCAAGGCCAACGGCAATTACATGAACTCCATGCTGGCCCTCCAGGAGGCCCTGGCCTGCGGTTGCGACGAGGCCATGCTGCTGGACACCGAGGGCTATGTCGCCGAGGGCAGCGGCGAGAACATCTTCCTGGTGCGCGACGGCATCATCTACACCCCCGATCTCACCTCTGCCCTGGAGGGCATCACCCGGGACACGGTGATGTCCCTGGCCCGGGACATGGGCTATGAGATCCGCGAGAAGCGCATCACCCGCGACGAGGTCTATATCGCCGACGAGGCCTTCTTCACCGGCACCGCGGCGGAAGTGACCCCCATCCGCGAGGTGGACGGGCGACCCATCGGCAACAACGGCCGCGGGCCCATCACCGAACGCCTCCAGGCCAAGTATTTCGACGTGGTCCACGGCCGCGACCCGGCCCACATGGGCTGGCTGACGCCGGTCTGAGGCCGCGCGCCACCAGCCATCGTTCTTGGACTACCGACGGTTCCATGGGAGAACAGCCAACGTGACCCAAGCAGACCCATCCCGCACCCAGGCCGGCGCCGCCGGGCCCCCGCCCACCATCGTCAAACGCCGGGACCTGCCCCTGTCCTGCCCCCTGCCCGATGCACCGGTATGGAACCAGCACCCCAAGGTCTACCTGCCCATCGAGAAGAATGGCCACGCCAAGTGCCCCTACTGCGGCGCGGAGTTCCTCCTCGAGGATTGATGCCAAGGCGCCTTCGCCGGGCCCGGCGCCCCCCTGGTCGGTGCGAAGACCGGAGGGCCGAGAGGCCACCGGCACGAAACGATGGTCCACCAGCCACACCGGGCCATTGTTTATTGTCGCAGAGGTTATTGCCGCAGAGGTTATTGCCAGATCGCGGGCGACGGGCCCGCCTTCGGGTAACCGGGCGTACCCTTTGGAGTGACCCGTGTGCGGCGCCGGCCGGTTGCCGACGGTCGGGGCGATGACCGCAGTCTCAGAAGCGGTAGTCGAACATCTCGATGTCCGATTGAAAGTAAGCACTTACCAACTCCCTGGTCTCGTCATCATAGTATTCACGATATCCCGTCCGGCGATCGAGGGCATGGCGTTTGTGGGGCAGGCCGGGACAGGAGATACCCATGCACCGACATGCCTCTTCGAAATCCTCCTCCAGGCGCTCGTAACGACCCACGAAGTCGACGATGACCCGGCCATGGAGGTCCACCAGATAATCGGCCTGGGGGGTGATGGAGGTATCGAGGTGGTACTGGTAGGGGCGGTGGGGCGACAGCTTCCATCTCAGGAACCCCGCGAAGGCCTCGTGACCGGCCATGAGGTGGGGGCGCTCGCGACGGATGTGGTGATAGGAGCTCACCTGCAGGTCCCACGGGTTCCTCACGAAGGCGAACTTGAACAGCCCGTCGAAGACCTCGCGGGGCAGCATCTCCAGGGCCGCCACCGCCTTGGCGTGGCGGGGCAGCTTGACGCCGACGCGATGGCCCGTGAGGGCCGACAGGCGGGAGCAGATGAACTGGGGCACACGGTAGGGGTCACGCCAGCGGTAGCCGTCGAGGGCGGCGCGGATGCTGGTGCCGCCGGTCTTGGCGATGTGGACGAAGAGGAATTTATGGCGGATGGACAACAGCATGGCGGCGGGGCTTATCTAATATAACGTGAAAGAAGTGCCGCAGGCACACGACCTCCCCCTGTCCCTCCGGGAGAGGACCGGGGTGAGGAAGCGTCCCGGGGCGAGGTCGCATTCATCTTTTCGGCCAGGGGGCATCGCCCCATGAGCCTCAGGCCAACTCGTCGAAAAAGCGCAGATAGCCAGCGGCGCTGTGCTCCATGGTGTATGCCGACACCGCCCCACGCAACAAACCCGGGTGCGGCGGCGCCGCCAGTACCCGTGCCATGGCCGCCGCCAGGCCGGCCACATCCCCCGGCCTCACCAGGGGGCCGATGCGCCCCTGCTGCAGGAGCTCCGACGGACCGCTGGGACAGTCGGTGGCCACCACCGGCACGCCCAGCGCCATGGCCTCCGTCAGGGCATTGGGTGAACCCTCCCACAGAGAAGAGAGGACGAACAGGTCCGAGGCCGCCACCCAGGCGTGGGGGTTGTCTTGAAATCCCGGCAGGGCCAGCCGCCGCCCCACCCCGAGTTCACTGGCCAGCCCCAGCAGTCTCTCCCGGTCAGCCCCCTCGCCCAGGATCACCAGCCGCGCGGGATGCTCGGCCGCCACCCGTGCGAAGGCCCGCAACAGCGTGGGGAAATCCTTCTGCCGGGTCAGGCGCCCGACGGCGGTGATGAGGGGGAGGTCCTTCTCATCCACCCACGGGTGCCCCGCCGACTGCCGCGCGGCAGCGGCGAGGGCGGGGGTGATGACGGGGTTGGGGATGACCCGGATATTGTCCGGCGCCATGGCGGTGATGGCCACCACATCGTCCTTGACCCCCTGGGACACCGTCACCAGGCCATCGAGCCGGCGGTAGAAGTGGCGCATGCCGGCGTGCCACAGGGAGCGCTTGAGGCGCCCGCGGCCGGCCAGGGCGGCGGACACGTTGGTGCCCAGGCGCCCCACCAGCTTCACTTCCACCCCCGCCAGGGCACGGGCCAGCACGGCCGCCTTGATGGCCCGGTCCTTGGCCGCCAGCAGCAGGGGCGGCCGGTGGCGGCGCAGATAGCGGGCCAGGGGGATCACGGCCGTCAGGGTATGACGGCTGCCGAGACGCTCCACCTCCACTCCCACCGGCAGATGGTCCAGCCAGCCGCCGTCGGCCCGGGCCAGCACGAGACGGACGCCGTGGCCCCGGGCGACGAGGCCCTGGGAGAGGTTGAGGATCATCCTCTCCACCCCACCCTGGCCGGAGAAGGAGACGAAGATGGGAAGGGGGCGCCCGCCGTCACACTGGCCGCCTGGGCTCCTCATGGGGCCCTCGCCGGCGCCAGCCCCAGCACCTGC
>JAABTG010000131.1 GCA_011389995.1 Thiotrichales bacterium | reverse complement strand
CGACTGGTTCGGCACGGACCAGTTCACCGTCACCGTCACCGATGATGAGGGCGGGACCACCGACCAGGTGGTCTCTATCACCCTCGCCAACGTGGACGACGCGGCGGTGATTACCGGCGACACCTTCTATTCGGGCAACGAGGGCGATACGCCCACCGGGGATCTCAATGCCACGGACGCCGACGGCCTGACCGATGGGACGTATTTCTCCATCACCGCCCAGGGTTCCAACGGCATGGCGGCCATCGATGCGGCCACGGCGGCGTGGACCTTCACCCCGGTGGATGCCGACTGGTTCGGCACCGACAGCTTCGAGGTGACGGTTACCGATGACGAGGGCGGCATCTCCACGCAGATCGTCGACATCGACCTGGCAAACGTCAACGATGCGCCCGTTACGGCACCCGTCAGCCTCGCGGCCATCCTGGAGAACAGTGGCCCTCGGACCATCACCCAGGCGGAGCTGCTGGCCGCTGCAGGCGATGTGGACGGCGACGCCCTGGCGGCCACCAACCTCGCCATTGCCAGTGGCAGCGGGACACTGGCGGACAACGGTGACGGCACCTGGGATTACAGCCCGGCAGTGGACGACGATACGTCCGTCAGCTTCAGCTACACGGTCACCGACGGCGGTCCCGGTGCAACCGGCACCGCCACCATGGACATCGCGCCGACCAACACCACCCCGGTGATCACCGCTCACGGTGGCGGCGACACGGCGACCCTTTCCATGGCCGAGAACCAGGCTGGCGTGACCACGGTCACCGCCAGCGACGTGGACAACGCGCCCGATGACCTTACCTATGCCATCACCGGCGGCGCAGACGCGGGGGTGTTTTCCCTGGACGCCTTGTCCGGCGTACTTAGGTTCGACCGGGCACCCGACCGCGAGTCCCCAAGCGATGCCAATGGCGACGGCCTGTACGAGGTGGTGGTGGAGGTGACGGACCTCGCGGGGGCCTCCGACTCGCAGGCCCTCGACGTCCAGGTGCTGGACGTGGACGAGTTCGACGTGGGTGTGCTGCGGGACTCGGACCCTGTGGCCAACCTCGTGGCGGCCGACGTGGCAGTCGGTACCGAGGTGGGCGTCGCGGTCTTTGCGGAGGATGCCGACGCCACTGGCAACACGGTCACCTATCGGCTGCTGGACGACGCCGGCGGCCGCTTCTCCATTGAACCCGGGACCGGAGTAGTCAGGGTCGCGGACGGGCTGGCGGGCGGCGGCGGGGCTTTCTCACTCAACGTGGTGGCTACCTCGGCGGATGGTTCATCCCGCACGGCAACCTTCGATGTGGTGGTGATCGGGGTCGTGGAGGAGCCGTCGGTGCCGTTTCCACCTCCTGATATGGATGACAACCCGGATGACCCGGCAGAGGTGCACTCGGCTGACAACACGCCCAAACAATCAGAGGGGCGGGAGGAAGCCGAGGACGACGACGAAGGAGCCGGTCGCGGTGAACCGACCCAGCAGGGTTCGGGTATCCCACCCGTGATATCGGTCGGTGGCCCGGGTGGCTTCGATGCCATTAACCCGCCGCCGGCCGTCACAACGGCGATCGCCGACGGGCCGTCACGCCAGGTTCTCAACGACAGCAGCGAGAACACGGCGGCGCTCTCAGCGATGGCCAAGCCGGGACCTGCGGCGGCCGCGGGGCTGCTTCGTGCAATCTCACCCGTCGAATACATACAGCCGGTGAGCTACCCGGCCCTGACCATGACGGAGCGCGTCCAGACACCGGAGTTCCAGGGCGACCTGGACAAGCTGGGTCAGGACTTGGATGAGGCGGCCGATACAGAGACAAGGAGCATGAAGCTCACTGCGGAAGTCGCCACCGGTATCGGTGTGTCGCTCACCGCCGGCTTCGTGAGCTGGGCGCTGCGGGCAGGCTCGCTGGTGGCGAGCCTGCTCGGCTCGATGCCCTTCTGGCGTCACTTCGACCCGGTGCCCATTCTCGGTGCCGACGGGGACGAAGACCGGGGGGCCAGGCGGGGAGCGGAAGGCGATGAGGATAATGCCGAAGTGGAGCAGGGCGTGGAACACATGTTCGATCGAGAGCGATTGTCGATGACCCGTCACCAGCGCGAGACCCCATAGCGTGCCCGCCTTCTCTCCGTTGCTGCGCCTCACCATCGGCCTGATCCTGCTCACCGTCAGCCTGTTGCTGGTGGGTGACTTGCTCGGTCTCGCTCCCGACCAGCGCCGTGCTGAGCTGGCGGCGCGGAAATCTATCGCCGAGGCCCTGGCGATACAAGTCTCCTCCGAAGTGGGCGAGGGACGCATGAGGGCCGTGGCGGATACCATGGCCGCCCTGGTGCAGCGGAGCGACCGGGTCCTTTCAGTGGGCCTCAGGCGCCCGGCCGGCAAGCAGGCGGTGGTGGCGGGTGACCACGCGCTGCACTGGGCGGGGTACGATAAGGAGAAGTCCAGCGCGACCCACGTGCTGGTGCCCATCCACGACACTACCGGCCGTTGGGGCACCCTGGAGGTTCGCTTCGTTGACCTGGACGGCTTCATGACCCGCCTCTTCGCGGGTGGCTCCTTGGCGGCCATCATCGCGTTCATGGCTCTCGCGGGCACCGCGGTGTACTGGCTCTTCCTGAAGCGAGCCCTGCACGAGCTGGATCCGAGCGCGGTGGTGCCCGACCGGGTCCGGGTGGCCCTCGACGTGCTGACGGAAGGGCTGGTGATCCTGGACCGCGACGAGCATATCGTGCTCGTGAACCATGCCTTTGAGGAGAAGCTTGGACTTGCGGCCGCCAAGCTCACGGGCCGCAAGCTCTCAAGCCTGGACTGGGTCCGGGTCGCCGACGGTGAGGTCGTGGCCGAGGCAGACATGCCATGGCGGGCTCTTTTGGAGACCCAGCAGGTGCCGCGACCGGTCCAGCTCCGGCTGAACAGTCAAGGTGGCAAGGAGCTGATATTCTCCGCGAGCACCGCCGCTATCAAGGGGCCGGACGGTCGCATCAGGGGTGTGTTGGTCACCTTCGACGACGTGACCGAGCTGGAGAAGCGGAATGCCGACCTGCGCCGCGCCCTCGATGTATTGAAAAAGAGCCAACGCGAGATCACCCGCCAGAACCGGGAGCTGCATGTGCTGGCCACACGGGACCCGCTCACCGGTTCGCTGAACCGCCGCTCCTTGTTCGAGGGCCTGGGCACGCTGTTGCGGGAGGCCCGGGAGGAGGGGCTTCCATTGAGCTGCATCATGGTGGATATCGATCACTTCAAGTCCGTCAACGACCGCTTCGGCCATGCCACCGGCGACAAGGTCATCAAGATGCTGGCGGAGATCCTCAGTGACAGCGTCAGGGCCGAGGACCTGGTGGGGCGGTACGGTGGCGAGGAGTTCTGCGTGGTCCTGCCCGGGCTCGAGGAGGATAAGGCTGCGCAGGTGGCGGAGCGGATGCGGGTCGCCGTCCATGATGGCAAGGCGGAGGCTTTCACCAGCGCGCTGCGGGTTTCCGCGAGCTTCGGCGTCGCCTCTGCCGGTGGCATCAGCCTAGCCTCGGAGCTCGTGGATCGGGCCGACAAGGCGCTCTACGAGGCCAAGGAGACCGGGCGCAACAGGGTCAGAAGTTGGTCGGAGCTGGGGCTGGCAGAGTCGGAGAAGACGGTGTCACGCCAGGCGGAATCCGTGCCGGAGCCCACCGAGGAGATGCCCCAGGATGGTGAGGAGGCCGCCGTGCTGCGTCAGCGCATCGTGGCTCTGGAGACCATGTTCCGCGACCAGAGCGATACGGCCGTCCGGTCGACGATAGATGAGGCGGGGTTGGCGAGCAGGGTGGTGCTGTTCGACCGCATCGGCCAGGCCATCGAGCGGGGAAGGCGATACGGAATGCGCCTCGCGGTGTTGTCCCTCGAGGTGGACACCGTGCAGCGGGTCAGCCATACGCTGGGACATTCCGCGGCCGAGAAGCTGGTGAAGCTGACGGCTGCACGCATCAAGGGCAGCCTGCGGTCCACTGACACCGTGGCCGTCGCCGGCGACGGGGACATCAGGTTCACCGTATCCCGCATGGGTAACAGCGAGTTTGCCGTGCTGCTGACCGATATGAAGCTCGCCGAATCGGCCACCTGGGTGGTCAAGCGTATCTTCACCGAACTCCGGGAGCCCATTGTCGTCGAGGGCAACGAGGTCCTGCTTTCTGCCAGCATCGGCGTTAGTCTTTACCCCCATGACGGCGAAGAGGCTGAGGACCTGCTGACCCACGCCGGCACTGCGCTTTACGAGGCCAAGGCGCAGCCCGAGCGGGAGGCCTTCTGTTACTACAGTGCCGATCTGAACCGCCGGTCCAAGCAGCAACTGCAGATGGAGAGCCAGCTGCAGCAAGCCATCGATCGCGAAGAGATGTTTCTGCATTACCAGCCCATCGTCAACCTCCAGACAGGCCGCATCCAGTCCTTCGAGGCCCTGCTGCGCTGGCGCCATCCGGAGCTGGGCATGGTCTCACCGGAGTTCTTCATCCCTATCGCGGAACAGACGGGTGCCATCGACCGCATCGGCGAATGGGTTCTGGAGATGGCCTGCCGCCAGCTCAAGGCCTGGTACTCCGAGGGCTACGAGGACCTCCAGGTGGCGGTCAACCTGTCGGCGATACAGTTCCGACGGGCGGACCTGGCCGAGCGGGTAATCGGGGTCATGGAGCAGGAGCAGGTCTCGCCGCGGTCCCTGAACCTTGAGCTCACGGAGCAGGCCCTCATCGAGAATCTGGATACCGCCGTCGGCATCATCGAACGCCTCCACAGCGCGGGAGTACGCGTCGTCCTGGACGACTTCGGTACCGGCTACTCGTCCCTTAACTATCTCAAGCGGTTCCCCATCCACACGGTCAAGATAGACCGTTCCTTCCTCACCGACTTCGCCGCCCATCCCCACGACACGGAGATCGTCAACGCCATCATCGCGATGGCCCATGGGCTGGGGCTGGAAGTGGTGGCCGAGGGAGTGGAAAACCAGCACCAGATTCAGGTGCTTAAGCGCCTGGGCTGCGACGAGATGCAGGGCTTCCTCCTCAGCCGGCCCGTTAGCCGGGAAGTGGCCACGGATCTGCTGCGCAAGCCCATGGCCATCAGGCGCCTGGTGCGCGGCAGCGGCAACCTGCCCGGGGAGAACCTGGGCGGCGTGGCCGACACCGTCTCTTCCATTCTCAACGAGCCACCGCAACGCCGCGTGCTGTCCTGACCAGTCGAAGAAACATCCCGTCCTCCTGGCCCCAGCGCCCGATTGCCGCTCGCGGAGTGCTGCTGCTTCTCTATGGTGGCCGGCAGTGCATCCCTCCCTCAGGACCTCCACCCCTGCCTCGGTAGCCGTGGTGCTTACCACGTAACGGCCACCGCTCCGCCGGCTACCGGCCCTTCACGAGGCAGCGAACCGCTCTAACGGACGCTCCATCGTCGGGCCCCGCCCGCCGCGGCGAAGCTGTCGGGGCCGCGGTGGACTGCTCCGGGCGGGTACCCGGCCGCGGCCTGGAATCGTGCGTGCTGCATGGCAGCGGACCGGTAGTGATGCCCTATTCTGCTATGGAACCGGCTGGATCCGCTCACGCCGCATCCGTCAACGGCCGTGGCGTGGGCCGCGCCTTGATAAAAACTCAGCCCTGTTCCGTCACCAGGGTGCGGAGTTCGGCAGGCGGCAGGGGACGGGCGCGCAGGTAGCCCTGCCAGGAGTCGCAGCCGATGGTTGCCAGGCGGGCCCGCTGTAGCTCCGTCTCCACACCCTCGGCCACCACCTTGAGGCCGAGCCGATGGGCCATGGCGACGATGGCATCCACAATGGCGGCAGCGTCAGCGTTGGCGTGAATGTCGTCGATGAAGGATTTGTCCACCTTGAGCTCGTCCAGCGGGAAGGTGCGCAGGTAGGCAAGGGAGGAGTAGCCGGTGCCGAAGTCGTCGATGGACAGCCGCACCCCCATCTCCTTCAGCCGCTTCAGGATGTCCACGTTGTGCTGGGCATCGTCCATGAGGATGCTCTCGGTCAGCTCTATGGTCAGGCAGTCCGGTTCGACGCCGGAGGTTTCAATGGCCTTGCGGAGTGTTTCGATAAGGCACTCGTTCCTCAATTGGCGTCCGGACACATTGATCGCCACGTTCATCGCTGGAAGGCCATCGGCCACCCAGGCCTGTTGCTGGCGGCAGGCCTCCTGGATTGCCCATTCTCCCATGGGGACGATGAGGTCGGTTTCCTCCGCCAGGGTGATAAAGCTGGCGGGTGACAGCAGGCCCTTGGACGGGTGCTGCCACCGCATCAGGGCCTCCACGCCGGTAATGAGGCCGGTTGCCAGGTTGATCTTGGGCTGGTAGTGGAGCATCAGTTCATTGGGCTCCAGCGCCTTGCGGAGGTCGCTCTCCAGACGCATGCGTTCCTCGGAGCGGGCGTTGATGTCCGCGGAGTAGTAATGATAAGTGTTGCCGCCGGAATGCTTGGCGAAGTAGGTGGCGCTGCCCGCGTTCTTAAGCAAGCGATCGGGCTCGAGGCCATCGTCGGGATGGGTCGCGATGCCGATGCTGAGATTGAGGAACACCTCCCTGCCCTCCACCACGAAGGGGTCCTTCATGATGTCGAGCACCCGCTGGGCGATACCCGAGGTCAACTCGGCATGTGGTATGTCCGACAGGACGATGGTGAACTCGTCGCCACCGATCCGTGAGAGGTTCCTGGAAGAATGATTCGTGCCGAGCCTGGCCACCTCGTCGCTGGCTCGAACGCATTCCTCCAGGCGGCGCGCGAAAGATGCCAGGACCTGGTCACCCAGGCGGGGTCCGAGGGAATCATTGACCTTTTTGAACTTGTCCAGCCCGATGTGCATCAGGCTCGCGCGCCCGCCGGTGCGCTCCATGCGCCGGAGCGCCCAGTTGAGCCGCTCCATGAACATCCGCCGATTGGGTAGCCCGGTCAGCGGGTCGTAGTAGGCCAGCTGGTCTTGATAGGCCTTGGCAGCCAGGGTGTTGCGTAGTCGCAGGGTCAGTTCGCTGGGATCCACCGGCTTGGCCAGGAAGTCGGTGGCACCGAGCTCGAGTGCCATGAGGCGGGAGTCGGCATCCACGGAAGAAGTGAGGATCAATACCGGAATGAACCTGAAGCGGTCGTCGGAACGCATGGCGCGCATGATGTCGTACCCTGACACCTCGGGCATCATGAGGTCCAGCAGCAGCACGTCCGGTATCTCCCGCTCGAGGAGATCCATGGCCTCGGTGGATTGGTCCGTGGTGATGAACCGGCTATAGCCGGCGTCCTCTAGGAAGGTCTTGATGACCTCGGTGGTGATGGGCTCGTCGTCCACCATCATGATGGTGGCGGTCTTAAGCCGCTCATCCAGGGAGCGCGCCTTCCCGGCCAGCACATTGGCCTCGCCCGGGTCCTCACCAAGGGAACTGCCTGTCGGGTCGAGTTCCGTAAAAGTTTCCATTTTTTTTCCTAGGTGTTTCACCTTCTGCGATATCCATCGATGCGCATGGAGGGGAAAGCCGGCATCTTATCCGGCCCGGCGTTCCGGCACTTCTTCGAAGGGCATCGGCTCGATGGCATCGCAGAGGCGTCGGAGGTGGGCGACGAGGGGCCCGAGGCTATGGCCGTTACCCGCATTTGCCTCGTCGTGGAGGCGCCGCGCCGGCTCGGTGAAGACATCGAAGCCTACGGTGCCGGCGGCACCCTTGAGCCAGTGGGCAAGGCTTGTCACCTCGGCCAGGTCTCCCCGTGACAAGGCCTTCTCAATCGCCGCCATCTGGGCCTGCAGGCGGACCACGAACCGCGCCACGATGGGAGCGAGCCGCGGGTCGCCCGCGAGCCTGGAGGTGACGGGTCCGACGACCCTGAACTCCGCCGCAGGGTCCGGGGCGGCGCCGGCCGATACGGCTGGCAGCGCATCGACGAAAGATGGGGGCGCGAGGCGGGCGGCCAGGCCTTCCAGGGTCTCCAGGAGCGCGGGGACATCGGCCTCCCGCGCTGTCTTGGCGGCCTGTTCCAACTCGGCGGCCGGCGCGGTCAGGACATCGAAGCCCATGGTCCCGCCGGCGCCCTTGAGCCAGTGGGCGAGGGCGGCCACTTCGCCCAGGTCACGATCCGCCCAGGCCGCCCGGATGGTCTCCATCTGCTCGTGCAGGCGCGGAACGAAGCGTTCGACGAGCTGACGGAACTTGGGATTGTCCGCGGGCAGCCGCGAGAAGATTGGCGCTCCTTCGGGAGAGGCAATCGGCGCCAAGGTGGAGTGGGGCTTCATCACCGCGTTGTTCGCAGTAACCTCCTTCCGTTCTGCGACACTCGCGTTCGCCGGCGCTTCTTCGGGCCGGCCACCCAGGATTCCGGCGAGCAGAGCGATGAGGCGGTCGATATCCACGGGCTTTGTCATGTAGGCGCTGAAGCCCTTGTCCTTAAGTTCCTCTTCGTAGCCCTTCATGGCGTTGGCCGTGAGGGCGACGATGGGTATCTCGACGCCCTGTTCGCGCAGCAGCCGCGTGGCCGTGAAGCCGTCCATCACCGGCATCTGCACGTCCATGAGGATGGCGGCTAAGTCCGGGGTCTCCGCGACTCGCTCCAGGGCCTCCTGGCCGTGCTCTGCGCCCTGGACCTGGAGTCCCGCCTCCTCCAGCACCAGGGTGACCAGCTCCCGGTTCTCGTGGCCGTCGTCCACCACCAGCACCCGCTTCGGCGGGAAGACCCAACGGCTGCAGACGGACTCCTCTGTTTCCGGGGCCGCGGTGAGTAGTTCAGCCGGCTGCAGCAGCCGTACGCCTGCCAGTTCCCCGACGGGGAGGGTGACAGTGAAGGTGCTGCCCTCGCCGAGGGCGCTGCGGGCCACGATGTCTCCCTCCAGGGCCTGGGCGAACTTGCGGCTGATGGCCAGGCCCAACCCGGTGCCGCCGAAGCGCCGGGTGGTGGAGTCGTCGGCCTGGACGAAAGCATCGAATATGGCCTCCACCCGGTCCTCGGGCATGCCCACGCCCGTGTCCGTGACCTCTATCACCAGCGCCTTGGCCCGTCCCGCCGGCGCCAGCTTCATGATCACGTTGACGCCGCCCTTCTCGGTGAACTTAATGGCGTTGCCCACCAGGTTGGTGAGGATCTGGCGCAGGCGGGTGGGGTCGCTCTCGACCTGCTCGGGCAGGGCTCCCTGGGGCATGAACTCGAGGGAGATGTTCTTCTCGCGCGCCTTGACGCCCAGGATCTGGACCACCTCCCGCGCGATGAAGTGGGGTTGGCAGTCGGTGCGCTCCAGCTCCATGCGCCCGGCCTCCACCTTCGACAGGTCCAGTATGTCGTTGATGAGCCCCAGCAGGTGTTGGCCGCTGGAATGGATGGTGTCGAGATAGTGCTGGCTGTCCTCCGGATTGCGGCCGTAGCCGCGTTTCAGCACCTCCGTGAAGCCGAGGATGGCGTTCATGGGCGTGCGGATTTCGTGGCTCATGTTGGCCAGGAATGCGCTCTTGGCCAGGTTGGCTGCCTCGGCGTCGTCCCGGGCGCGGCGGAGCTGCTCCTCCTTTTCCTCCAGCTGGGTCACGTCGTCGAAGCTCACCAGCACGCCGCCGGTGCGGCCACCGCCGCCGGTCAGCACCGGCGAGCAGTTGGTCATGAAGGTGTGGCGCCGCTCGGGCCCGAGCTGCAGGCGCACGATGGCGTTCTTCTGGGCCAGGCCGCTTTCCAGGGCGCGCATCCACGGCAGTTCGGCAGTCGCCATGGGTTGACCATCGGTGCCGGCCCACGGCAGGCTTGCTGCGGCGAGGCCGAGCAGCTTGTCGGGGGGTTTGTCCAGCATGGAGGCGAAAGCGCTGTTCGCCAGGGCCACCTGGCCCCGTCCGTCCAGCACCAGCAGGCCTTCCGCCATGGTGTCGAGGGCCGAGCGTACCCGCGCCGGTACGGCCTTGGATGGGTCCAGGTGTTTCAGCATCCGGCCGAGGTAGAAGTAGAAGGCCACGAAACCCGCCACGGCGACGAAGACCACCAGGCGCACCAGCGGATGGTCCAGGAAGCCGCGCCATCCCGGCGCGGCAAGGGGACGGTAACGCAGCTCGACCTCGCCCCATTTGCGCTGTCCGGCCCAGATGGGCACGCGCACCTGGGACGCCGTGGAGTGGTCCCCCGCTACGGGAAGCCAGTAGTCGCGATGTTCCCCGATCTCCACCATGAGTTCACCGCCGGAGCGGCGTATGGCCGCGGACAGGATGTCGTCGTTGCGCGTCACCACGAATTTCAGGTTGGCCGCCATGCGCCGGATATCCGACTGGCTGACGAACACCGAGCTGTTGGCCGCCACCACCTCGGCGGTGGACGCCCGGCCCTCGCGGACGGCCTGGCCCCGGTCCGGGATGAGGCCGACGAACGACGCCGACAGCACCAGGGTCGCCGTCAGTCCGACGAGACCGATGGAGATGCGTGCTTTGGGGCTGAGCAGGTTCATGGCTTTCCATCGTCCCTGGGGTCACCGTGGTGCGCCCCGGCGGTTGCCGCGGGCGTTTCGGAGACTTCTTCATGAGTTCTGTTAGCGGCCGCCTCCGGGGCCAACTTTGATCTTTTTTCCTCACCGGTCCTGTCGACGATGTCCTCCAGGGAATCGTCTTCCTCTTTGTCGCCGTCCTTATGTCCTGCCCCGGAGAGCACCGGCAGGGGATCGATGAACTGCCAGGCGGGCAGCGAACTGAGCATGGAGGTCATCAACACGCCGCCGCGCAGCAGCCACACTACGTAACCCACCGACAGTCCCGTGGACATGGCGACGGTGGAGCCCACCACGCTCCGGTGCACCGCCGCTTCTTCCATCATCTGCTCGCGCACGCCATTGAGAGCGTTGGCCAGTTCGCTGCCCTCCACAAACGCGCTGATATCGTCGAACTGAATGGGCTCGCCGGCGACGGAGGTCCAGGTGGCGGGGTCGATGGAGAAGACCTGCATAAAAGGAGAATTTATGGCGAGGGAGCGGGCCACAGTGGCCAGGTCGTTCGCCGGGGGGGGGGCATCAGCCGCCTGGACATCCACGTCCACGGCTCGGGTCTCATCCACCGCCGTTCCGCCATCGCCGGGGAGGGTCTCATCCAGCGCCGCGGCGGCGGCTTCCTGCTCCGGCTCGGGTTCCTCTGCCGCCTCGTCATCGCCCTCGTTGTCACCGTTACCGGCGCCGTCCGGTGCCGGGCCGTCCGCGACAGGAGCGGGAGGGGGTTGGGATGCCGGCAGGGAGTCAGGTCCCGGGAAGGGGAACGGGCCGCGGCCGGGATCCGTAGGAGGCTCGCCGTCCGGTAGCGCCGTGAACTCGACGGCAGCCTCCACCGGGCCCCTGATGACCGCGCCGTCGTCTACGGCCACCTCGAAGGCAGGGGCCCCATCGTCGCCGTCGTCCACGAAGCGGACCTGTCCCGCGGCAACGTCGGCCTGGGTGAAGCGGGTGACGGCCGTTCCGGGGTCCGCCGCGTACTCGAAGTAACCGCCGGTGACCTGGGTGACCGTGAAGGTCAGGGTGGGATCGGCGTCGTCCACATCCGTGCCCGCCAGCATGGCGGGAGTGACGATGACCGTCTCCCCCTCCTGGAGCACCAGGGTGGTGGCCGTGAATGACGGCGCGTCGTTGACGGGGCTGTAGTCCACGGCCGCCGTCACCGGGCCTGCCGCCTCCTCGCCGTCATCTACCGCCACGTCGAAGCCGGGAGCGGCCTCGTCGCCGTCGTCCACGAATACCACCTCGCCGGCCATGACCTGGGCCTGGGTGAAGGCAGTGACGGGCGTCCCGCTGTCGCCCGTCAAGGCGAAGTGGCCGCCGCTGACCCGGGACACGGTGAAGGTGAGGTCGGCGTCGCGGTCGTCAGCCGCTGCCAGCATGGCGGGCGTCACCGTGACCGTGGCCCCTTCGGCCACCACCAGAGTGGTGGAGGTCAGGGCCGGCGGATCGTTGCGCAGCGAGAAGTCGATACTGGCAGCCACCGGTCCGGCGGTGTCGGTGCCGTCGTTCACCGCCACGTCGAAGGCGGGGGCGGTCTCATCGCCGTCGTCCACGAACATCACGTCGCCGGCGGTGACCTGGGCCTGGGTGAAGGTGGTCACCGCCGTCCCTGGGTCCGCAGCGAGGGCGAAGTGGCCCCCGTTCACGCTGGACACGGTGAAGCCCAGGGTCGCGTCCACGTCGTCCACGTCGGTGGCCGAGAGCATGACCGGAGTCAGCGTCATCGTGTCACCCTGGGTGAGGGTGAGGCGGGTGTTGCCGAACAGGGATGCGTCGTTGACGGCGTTGACCATGATGTCGATGACCCGGCTGGCGGTGTTGCCCTGGTCGTCGGTGACCCGGACGGTGAAGCCGTCGGTGCCGTGGAAGTCGGGGTCAGGGGTGTAGGTCCAGGCGCCGGTGACGCTGTCGATGGCGGCGGTGCCGTCAGCGGCGACGCCCGTGACGTTGAAGTTGGGGGTGGTCATGCCATCGGCGGGGTCGTCCGCGGTGAGGGCACCGGTGATGGGTCCGGCGTCCTCGTCGCCGGTGCCGGCGAGGTCACCGCCGAAGATGGCCGCGTCGTCGATGTTGGCGAGGGTGATGGATACGACCTGATCGGTGGTGCCGCCCTCGTCATCGGTGACAATCACCGTGAAAGTGTCACTGCCGAACCAGTCGGCGTCCGCCGGGGTGAAGGTCCACGCCCCCGTGCCTGCATCGATGACCGCAGTCCCATTCGTGCCCTGGGCCGTGATCGAGAAATACGTTCCTTCGGTCAGGCCATCGGCGTCGGTGGCGTTGAGGTCGCCGGCCGGGCTGTCGCCCTCGCTGCCGGAGAAACTGGTGTCGCCGGTAATCACCGCTGCGTCGTCCACGTTGGCGAGGGTGATGGACACCACCTGATCGGTGGTCCCACCCTCGTCATCCCTCACCGTGACGGTGAACTGGTCCGTGCCGAACCAGTCGGCATCCGACGGGGTGAAGGTCCAGCCGCCCGTCCCCGCATCGATGACCGCGGTCCCGTTG
>JAABTG010000130.1 GCA_011389995.1 Thiotrichales bacterium | reverse complement strand
GGTTGTCCCCCTCCATCTACGTCGGGCATCCTCCCCTCCGCCCTTCGGGTCAGCACTTCGTGCTGTTCAAGCCCGCTCCCGGCGGGCTTGTCCCCCACGGGGTGGGGGAGGGACAAGGGGCCGCTTTGCGGCGGTTTGTTTAGGGGTGGAAGCGGCGTATGCGGCGGGCCAGTTCAGGCAGATTGCCGCCCCGGCCATAACGCAGCCGCACGTATTCGTCGATGATGGCCTCCAGTTCTCCGCGGGCCTCCGGCAACCGGGCACCGGCCCGCTGCCCCAGGTGTATGGGTCCCTCCGTGGTCCGGCATTCCACCCCCCGGCGGGCGAGCTTGCGACACAGGCGGTCGTAGAGCCGGCGCGCGCCATCCCGTCGTCCGCGGGCGCCGTGGATGAGCCACCAGGCCACGCCGCCGAGGGCCAGGCCCACCATGACGAGCAGGCCCATGGCCAGTTCCCGCCAGTCCGTGGCATCGATGCCGAGGCGTGCCAGGAAGGACTGCTGGCGCCCCTGTCCGTAGCCCAGCACCCACTGGTTCCACCAGTTGTTCGCGGCATCCCAGCCGAAGCGCAACTGCCGCATCAGTGCGTAGAGCTGCTCCACGTCGTCCTCGCCGAGGCCGATGATGGCGGGCCGCGGTGGCGGCAGGGCGCCGTCCATGCCCAGTTCCACCCGGTTCGGGGCGACGGCGGCGGTGGGATCCACCCGCACCCAGCCCTGTTCTTCCAGCCACACCTCGGCCCAGGCGTGGGCATCGCGCTGGCGCACGATCCAGTAGTCGTCCACCGGGTTCGGCTCCCCCCCCTGGTAGCCCGTCACCACCCGGGCCGGCAGCCCGGCGGCCCGCATCAGGACGGTGAAGGCGGTGGCGTAGTGCTCACAGAAGCCGCGCCGGCTGTCGAACAGGAACTCGTCCACGGGGTCACCCGGCAGGCGCGGCGGCTGCAGGGTGTAGGCGAAGCCGCCGGTGGTGAAATGGGTAAGGGCCTGGCTGACGATGGCCTCGGGGCTGGCGGCCGTGTCCGCCCACTGGCGGGCCAGCGCCCGCGTCCGCGGGTGGCTGTCGGCGGGCAGGTCCAGGGCGCGGGCCAGGGCGCTGGCATGGGCGGTCTCGGCCCGGCTGTCGAGGGCGGAGGCGGCGGGATAGCGGATGCGCGAAGTCACCTCCTCATCCCGCCTGGTCACCAGATCGGCCCCCAGGTCGCTGCCCGGAGGCAGTTCCATGGGCAGGTCCAGGAGCAGCAGCCAGGGCTGATTGTGGGGTTCCAGGGTCACGGTGTAACGCACCACGTCGTCGCCCTCCCTGAGGCGGGGCGTCGGTAGCTGCAGGGGCTCTCCCACTTCCCAGCGCCGGCCGTCGGTGTCCCACATCACCGGCCCACGCCAGTAGAGGCGGGGGGCCGGCGGCGGCGCGCCGTCGAAGCGTACCCTGAAGGCCACGGCGGCGGACTGGCTGAGGCGGCTGATGTCCCCCGGTGACATGGACTCCGACAGCCCCGTGACGGCGTTGATGCTGTCCTCCGGCAGGCCCCACAGGGGGCCGGGGATGCGTGGGAACAGCAGGAACAGTACCAGCATCAGGGGTATGGCCTGGAGCAGCATGCCGCCGCCCAGGCGCAGGCTGGCGCGTGCGTCCATCTGGTCGGCATCGGTCACCAGGCGGATGAGGGTGGTGGTGGTCACCACCACCACCAGGAACATGTAGATGCCGGTGGGGATGGACTGGGAATAGAGGAAATTGGTGATCACCAGGAAGTAGGCCAGCAGGACGCCGATGTAGGCGTCCCGCTGGTCCCGGGTCTCCAGCAGCTTCATGCCCACCAGGGTAATGAGCAGGGCAATGCCCGCGGTACGGCCCATGATGGTGCCGTACTCCAGGTAGACGCCGGCCACCAGCACCACCTGCAGCAGCAGCCGCGTGAGCCGTCCCGGCAGGCGGCTGCCGTGCAGGGCCCCCGCCAGGCGCCACAGGCCGAGTACCAGGAAGGCCGCGATTACCCACAGGGGCATGCGCGGCGCATGGGGCAGCACCACCAGGGTGAGGGCGCCGGTCAACCACAGCAGCCGGTCCAGGGTGAGGCGCCAGTGCTCCGCGGGGGCCATCATGGCGTGGGGCCCTCGTCCAGGCCGAAGCGGGCGAGGCGGCTCAGGCATTGCTCCATGTGCTGCTCGCCGCGCCCCGGCGGGATGTCCGTCCCCGGCAGTTGGAGGCCGTAATGGCCACCGCCCTGCTCCGCCTCCAGCACCCATCGGCACAGCTGGGACAGGCGGGCCTCGGTGTCGCCGGCGCCCGCCTCGGCCCAGCGCAGCACCCGGTCGCCGGCGCCGCCGCCCTGAAATACCTTCACCTGCAGGCGGGGGTCGCGGGCGGCCGCCTTCCAGTTGACGCGCCGCGGCGAATCCCCGGGATGAAAGGCCCGGTGGCCGCTGAAGTCCTCCTGGCCCTCCTCCGGGCTGCGGCCCTCGTTAAGCCCGCCGGCGGCGGCCTCGGGCAACGGCAGAGCCCCGCCGGGGGCGGGGTACACCAGACACTCCAGGGTCACGCCGAGGGGTGCCCAGGCGCGGAACAGGCCCAGGGGATAACGGCTCTCGAGGCGGGGCCGTTCCAGGCGCAACAGGCCCCGGCGCCCGGTGGCCACCATGAAGTCGCAGCAGCGCAGTTGCCGCGGCGGTGCGGACAGGGAAACGGCGGCCCATGGCCGGCGGCGTCCGAGACGCCGGGGGCCGGCAGGCCGGTGGCCGAGGCTCAGGGCCCGCCGGGGCAGGGGGCCGGGGTTGTCGAGGCACAGGCTGAGGCGGCAGGGTTCGCCGGCGAAGGCCGGGGTGGACCGCCCGGCGCGCACCTTGAGTCCCGCCAGGTTGCGGTAGCCATGGAGCATGGACACCAGGGCCAGGGAGCCCAGCAGGAACACCAGCATGTAGGCGAGGCTGTTGTTGTAGTTGATGGCCCCCGTGAGCATCACCGCGAGGGCGGCGAAGTAGGCCAGGCCGCGGCCGGTGGGGAGGATGAATATACGCCGCTGGGTGAGGGTGAAGCCCGACCCCGTGGTGTCCGGTGCCCATCTCAAAGAGGCGCCTTCGGGCATGTCAGGGCAGGGCCACCTGGCCGATGAGGTCGGCCCCCAGCTCGGCCGGGGTCATGCCGGCGTTGGCCACCGGGCGCAGGCGGTGGCCCACCACGCTGGGGAGCACCGCCTGGAGGTCCTCGGGCACCACGTGGTCCCGGCCCGCCATCACCGCCCAGGCCTGGGCGCTGCGCAGCAGGGCGAGGCCGGCCCGCGGCGACAGGCCCGACACGTAGGCGGGGTTCTCCCGGGTGAAGGCGATGACCGCCTGGAGATAATCCATCAGGGCGTCGGAGACGTGGACCTCCGGCACCCGGTGCTGGATGGCCATGAGGGCCTCCGGCGTGAGGGCGGGTTCCAGTTCGGCCATGAGGTCGCGGCGGTCGCGGCCGCGATACAGGTCCCGCTCCGCGGTGGCGTCGGGGTATCCCAGCTCGATGCGCATGAGAAAGCGGTCGAGCTGGGACTCGGGCAGGGGGAAGGTGCCGATCTGATGGGACGGGTTCTGGGTGGCGATGACGAAGAAGGGGTCGGGCAGGGCGCGGGTCTCACCTTCCTGGGTGACCTGATGCTCCTCCATGGCCTCCAGCAGGGCACTCTGGGCCTTGGGGGTCGCGCGATTCACCTCGTCGGCGAGGATGAGTTGGGCAAAGATGGGGCCGGGATGGAACTTGAAGGCCCCGGCGTCGCGGTCATAGACCGAAACCCCCAGGATGTCCGCCGGCAGCAGGTCGCTGGTGAACTGGATGCGCTGGAAGCTGAGGCCCAGGCTGCCGGCCACGGCATGGGCCAGAGTGGTCTTGCCCACCCCGGGCACGTCCTCGATGAGCAGGTGGCCGCGGGCGACCAGGCAGGCCACCGCGAGGCGGATGGGGGTCTCCTTGCCGAGGATGATGTGGGCGATCTGGTTGACGGTCTGGTCTAGAGCGGTTTTCATGGGCGTCGGATGTCTCGCGGGGTACCGGTGTGGGGGCGGGCCTCGTGGATGCCGCGGTCGTCAGTCCGGGTTGCTGGTGGACAGGCCTGGGGTGCTGCGCCATGCCAGAGGCAGCCAATCCTAACAGGATGCCTTGTGAGCGCCATGGTGGGCCCTGGTCGTGGCGCCACCGGCGACGGATCAAGTCCCGCAGCGGCGGGCCATCGAGGAGCGTGGTTGTGGGCCAGGAAATCGACAGTCACCGCTTCTCGCCCGGCGATTTCGAGCGCTTTCGCCAGCGGCTCCACGAAGAGACCCGCCAACTCGAGGAATGGTTCCGGGAAGGCCGCTTCGTCGAGGAGCCGCCGGTGGGTGGCCTGGAGGTGGAGGCCTGGCTGGTGGGCGAGGACCACCGGCCCGCCGCCGTCAACGACGCCTTTCTGGAACGCATGGCGAGCCCCCTAGTGGTACCGGAGCTGTCCCGCTTCAACGTCGAGGTCAACTCGAGCCCCGTGCGCCTGGCGGGGCGGGCCCTGCGGGCCATGGAGGACGAGCTGGGGCGAACCTACGCGCGCTGCGAGGCGGTGGCCCGGGACCTCGGTGCCCATGTGGTGTGGGTGGGGATCCTGCCGAGCCTGCTGGACGCAGACCTCACCCTGGCCAACATGTCCCGCCTCAAGCGCTACCGGGCCCTCAACGAGCAGGTCCTGCGGCTGCGGGACGGACGCCCCATCGAGCTCCACATCGAGGGCCACGAGGCGCTGCAGATCGAGCATCACGACGTCATGCTGGAGTCGGCGGCCACCTCCCTGCAGATCCACCTCCAGGTATCGCCGGCCAGTGCCCATCGTTATTACAACGCCGCCAAGCTGGCGGCGGCGCCCATGGTGGCCGTGTGCGCCAACTCCCCCTTCCTGTTCGGCCGCGACCTGTGGGCCGAGACCCGTATCCCGTTGTTCGAGCAGTCCGTGGCGGTGGCCGGTCCGGCCCGGGTCACCTTCGGCGACGGCTATGCCCAGGGCAATCTGGCGGCCTGCTTCCGGCGCAATCTGGAACAGTTCGACGTCCTCCTGCCCGAGTCCCTGGCGGAGTCCGCGGCCCTCCTGCCCCACGTGCGCCTGCACAACGGCACCATCTGGCGCTGGAACCGTCCCCTCATCGGATTCGACGCGGCCGGCCGGCCCCACCTGCGCATCGAGCACCGGGTGGCCGCGGCGCCCACCTCGGTGATGGACGCCATGGCCAATGTGGCGCTGTTCTTCGGCCTCGCCCATCACCTGGCCGGCCTGGATGTCCCGCCGGAGTCCCTCATGGGCTTCCCTGCGGCCCGGGACAACTTCTATGCCGCCGCCCGCCATGGCCTGGAGGCCGAGATTGCCTGGCCCGGACGGGCGCGTGCCCCGGTGCGGCGGGTGCTCCAGGACCTGCTGCCGGCGGCGGCCGACGGCCTGGCGGGCTTCGGCATCGCCGGGGAGGACGTCCACCGCTACCTGGGGGTGATTGCCGACCGCCTCGAGCGCGGTCAGAATGGCAGCGTCTGGCAGCGTGCCTACGTCGCCGCCCGGGGCCGTGACATGCAGGCCCTCACCGGGGCCTACCGGGAGCGACAGCAGAGCGGGTTGCCGGTCCATCTGTGGGATGTTTGATCCCGCCCGACGTTGCCGCCAAGCCATCAGCCCATGCTCAATATTTACGATGCCCTGCCCGAGGGCCTGCTGGAACGGGACAGCCACGAACTCCACGAGGTACTGCCCGGGCCCGCCCTGATTCACCTGCGCGGTCGCGCGGAGGAGCCCCTGTTCGTGTCCGTCATGCTCCACGGCAACGAGAACACCGGCTGGCTGGCCATGCGCGAGCTGTTGCGCCGTTATCGCGGCCACGCCCTGCCCCGCTCCCTGTCCCTGTTCATCGGCAACGTGGCCGCGGCGCGGGAGCGCCGGCGCCTGCTGGACCACCAGCCGGACTTCAACCGCATCTGGAGCGACGGCGACAGCCTCGAACACGCCATGGCCCGTCAGGTGCTGGCCGAGATGCGGGAACGCCGGGTGTTCGCGGCGGTGGACATCCACAACAACACCGGCATCAACCCCCATTACGCCTGCGTCAACGCCCTCGACCCCCGCTACCTGCAGCTGGCCACCCTGTTCTCCCGCACCGTGGTCTATTTCACCCGGCCGGACACCGTGTGTTCCATGGCCTTCGCCGGCCTGTGCCCCGCCGTCACCCTGGAGAGCGGCCAGCCCGGCCAGCCCCACGGCACCGAACATGCCCTGAATTTCGTGGACGGCTGCCTGCGGCTGGCGGCCATCCCGGAGCATCCCGTGGCGGACCACGATCTGGACCTCTACCACACGGTGGCGGTGGTGAAGGTGGCCACGGGTCTGGACTTCGGTTTCCGCGAGGGGGCCGGAGACGTTTGGTTCGTGCCGGATCTGGACCACCTCAATTTCTCCGACCTGCCCCCCGGTACGCCCCTCGGCGGGGTGCGGGACGGCGCCGCGAGGCTGCCCCTGGAGGTGACGGACGAGACCGGGGCCGACGTGGGGGAGCGTTATTTCGAGGTGGTGGACGGCGAGATCCTGACCGCCGCGCCCCTCATGCCCTCCATGTTCACCCTCGACGAGAACGTCATCCGTCAGGATTGCCTGGGCTACGTGATGGAACGCTACCACGCGCCCCACGGCATGCCCTGACGGCACCCGGGCGCCGCCAAGAATGCTGTTAGAATCCGCCCCCATGGATGCCAGCGCCCTCCTCGCACCCCTCAACCCCCGCCAGCGGGAGGCCGTCACCCTGCCCGCGGGCCACGCCCTGGTGCTGGCGGGGGCCGGCAGCGGCAAGACCCGGGTGCTGGTGCATCGCCTGGCCTGGCTGCTTCAAAGCGGCGAGGCCAGCCCCTTCGGCATCATGGCGGTGACCTTCACCAACAAGGCGGCGGCGGAGATGCGCGAGCGCACCGAGCGCATGCTGGCCACGCCGGTGCGGGGCATGTGGATCGGCACCTTCCACGGCCTCGCCCACCGTTTCCTGCGCACCCACTGGCAGGACGCCGGGCTGCCGGAAGGCTTCCAGATCCTGGACAGCGAAGACCAGCTGCGTACCGTGCGCCGGGTGATCCGGGGCCTCGAGCTGGACGAGGCGCGGTGGCCGCCCAAGCAGGCCCAGTGGTTCATCAACGGCTGCAAGGACGAGGGCAGGCGCCCCGCCGACCTCGGCACCCCCGAGGGCGACCCCTGGCAGGGGGGCATGGCGCGCATCTACGGCGTTTACGAGGAGACCTGCCAGCGCGGCGGCATGGTGGACTTCGCCGAGTTGCTGCTGCGTGCCTACGAGACCCTGCGGGACAACGCCGGCCTGCTGGAGCACTTCCGCCGGCGTTTCGGCCACATCCTGGTGGACGAGTTCCAGGACACCAACGCCATCCAGTACGCCTGGCTGCGGTTGCTGGCGGGGGATGGCGGGCGCCTGTTCATGGTGGGGGACGACGACCAGTCCATCTACGGCTGGCGGGGTGCCCGCATCGAGAACATCCAGCGCTATCCCGAGGACTTCAGCGACGTGCGGGTCATCCGCCTGGAGCAGAATTATCGCTCCAGCGCCAATATTCTGGACGCCGCCAATACCCTCATCGCCCACAACCAGGGGCGCCTGGGCAAGAACCTGTGGACCGAGGGGCGTCGCGGCGAGCCGGTGCACCTCTATGCCGCCTTCAACGACATCGACGAGGCCCGTTTCGTGGTGGGGCGCATCGCCAAATGGGTGGAGGACGGCGGGCGCCGTGACGACTGCGCCATCCTCTACCGGGTGAGCGCCCAGTCCCGCATCATGGAAGAGGCCCTGCTGCAGCAGGGCATGCCCTACCGGGTCTACGGCGGCCTGCGTTTCTACGAGCGCGCGGAGATCAAGGACGCCCTGGCCTATCTGCGGCTGGTGGCCAACCGCGACGACGACACCGCCTTCGAGCGGGTGGTCAACACCCCGGTGCGGGGCATCGGCGCCCGCACCGTGGACACCCTGCGGGAGGCCGCGCGCGGCGGCGGCGTGAGCCTGTGGCGGGCGGCGGCGCGGCTGGTGGCCGACGGTGCCCTGGGCGCCCGGGCCCAGGGGGCGGTGCGGGGCTTCCTGGAGTTGGTGGAAGGCATGGCCGGGCGCTATCTCGAGATGCCCCTGGCCGAGCAGGTGGACAACGTGGTGCGGGATGCCCGGCTGCGGGAGCACTACGACAAGGAGCCGGGGGAGAAGGCCCAGTCCCGCAAGGAGAACCTGGACGAGCTGGTCACCGCGGCCCGGGAGTTCCACCAGGCCCCGGGGGACGGTAACGAGGCCGAGATGGGCGAGCTCGACGCCTTCCTGGCCCATGCCGCCCTGGAGTCCGGGGAGGGGCAGGCCGAGGTGGGCCAGGACAGCGTCAGCCTCATGACCCTCCACGGGGCCAAGGGCCTGGAGTTTCCCGTGGTGTTCATGTGTGGTCTGGAGGAGGGACTGTTTCCCCATCAGAACGCCCTGGATGAGGCAGGCGGGCCCGAGGAGGAGCGCCGCCTGTGCTACGTGGGTATCACCCGCGCCCGCGAGCGGCTGTTCCTCAGCTATGCCGAGTCGCGGCGCCTCCATGGCCAGGAACTCCACCAGCAACCCTCCCGTTTCCTGCGGGAACTGCCGCGGGAGGTGCTGGAGGAGGTGCGTCTCGGCGGCACCGTGAGCCGCCCCGTGGCGGCCTCGGCCTTCGCCGCCGCCGATGGTGAATACCGCCTCGGCCAGCACGTGCGCCATCCCAAGTTCGGCGAGGGGGTGGTGATCAACTGCGACGGCGAGGGCGCCCACGCCCGGGTGCAGGTGAATTTCGACCGCGAGGGCGCCAAGTGGCTGGTGGCCGCCTACGCCCGGCTCCAGGCCACCTGAGGCGGAATCCACGATTCCCGTCATTGCCGTGGCGAGGTGTATCCCGCCCCAAGGCTGGAGGCCACCTCGCCCCGGAACGTTCCCACTCCCAGGGGGAGGGGGGCATGGAGTATCTCTCTCCAGGGGAGAGGAGACAGATGGGGTACCCCCTCCCGGAAGGGAGGAGGGGTATGTGCCCGGGGGCACGTCTTTGATTTTGAGGCTCGTAGCGAGCGGCCGCCCGTGACGCTACCCAAGGGGGAGAGATGACCATGGTGATTCGTCTGGCCGCCGCAAGTGCGGCCGTCCTGGTGCTGGCCCTGGCCGGTTGTGAGAAGGGAACGCCCGAGGGGTCCGGCCCGGTGGTGGTGGCCGGCCCGCCAGCCACCCAGTTCAACTGGAAGATGGTGACCACCTGGCCGCCGAACTTCCCCATCTTCCAGACCGGTGTGGACCGTTTCGCCGACGACGTGCGGGTGATGAGCGGCGGCGAGCTGGACATCAAGGTGTTCGCCGGCAACGAGCTGGTGCCACCCCTCCAGACCTTCGACGCCGTGTCCCAGGGTACCGTGGAGATGGGTCACGGTGCCGCCTACTATTGGGCGGGCAAGGTTCCCGCCGCCCAGTTCATGTCGGCAGTGCCCTTCGGCATGACCGCCAAGGGCATGCACTCCTGGTTCTACAGCGGTGGCGGCGTGGAGTTGTGGCGGGAGCTCTACGAGCCCTTCAATCTGGTGCCCTTCCCCATGGGCAACAGCGGCGTGCAGATGGGCGGCTGGTTCAACAAGCGCATCGATTCCCTGGCCGACCTCAAGGGTCTCAAGATGCGCATCCCGGGCCTCGGTGGCCGGGTGCTGGACAAGGCGGGGGGCACGCCGGTGCTGATGGCCGGCGGCGAGATCTACACCGCCCTGGAGCGGGGCACCCTGGACGCCACCGAATGGGTGGGCCCCTACCACGACCAACGCCTCGGCCTCGACCGCGCCGCCGACTACTACTACTACCCGGGCTGGCACGAGCCCGGCACCGCCCTGGAACTCATCGTCAACAAGGGCGCCTGGGACAGCCTGCCCGAACGCCTGCAGCGCATCGTGCGGGTGGCGGCCATGGCCACCAACCTGTGGGCCTATTCCCAGTTCGAGACCCTGAACCTCAAGGCCCTGCGGGAGCTCAGGCAGGAGGGTCGGGTGAACATCCTGCCCTTCCCCGACGAGGTGCTGGTGGAGTTGCGGCGCCTGACCCGTGAGGCCCTGGAGGAGGAGGCCGCCGGCGACGCCGATTTCAGGCGGGTCTACGAGGCCTACAAGGCCTTCCGCGCGGACAACGATGCCTGGAACGAGATCTCCGACGATGCGTACCATCGGGCCCGTGGGCTGGAGGGGGTTGGGGGATAAGGCAGGAAGGGATGGTAGTGGCGCGCCCGAGAGGATTCGAACCTCTGACCTCTGCCTCCGGAGGGCAGCGCTCTATCCAGCTGAGCTACGGGCGCGTGTGCAAACGAACTCTACCAACGACGTCTCCCACTCTGGAAGACGCTGCCCCGAGAGGATTACGGCCTACATCCTAAGTAGGCCGCCCCTGCGGGGCCAGCGCCGTTGCCGGCGCCAAGCCGTTAATCATACCCGCGGCGGCGGCGGCCGGCAAAGCGTGATTTTTACGTCCCGCCGTTTCTCGCTATACTCCGCGCTCCATTGCGCCGGCACACCCTCACCATCGACGTCTCGTCGGCAGTCGGAGGCCGCCGAACACGCCGCCTGCGGGCTGGCCGCGGGCCGGGCGCACCACTACCAACCAACGTTTGATACAAGGGGGAAATCGTGAGCCATCAAGATGATGTCTTTATGCGCCTGGCCATAGTTATCATGCTCATCCTCACCGCCTTCATGGTCGGTGCCATCATCCTCGGCAACATGCTGGGGGATCTGAAGCAGGAGAGTGTCGCCGAACTGGTCCAGGCCCCGGCGTCTTCCGAGTCGGCGTCCGCCCCCCAATCCGCGAGCGCCCCCCCGGAGCCCGCCCAGCCCGCGGCATCCGCCCAGCCCGCGGCCGACGATGAGGCGGACGCGCCCCGCAGCGGCGAAGAGGTGATCCAGCTCGCCTGTGCCGCCTGCCATAACGCCGGCGTGGCCGGCGCCCCCAAGCTCGGGGACGAGGCGGCCTGGGCAGACCGTGCCGAGGCGGGTCTCGACACCCTGGTGGCGAGTGTCATCAACGGCAAGGGGGCCATGCCGCCGAAGGGTGGTAATCCCTCCCTCTCCGACGAGGAGATTCGCCGTTCCGTGGTGACCATGCTGGAGCAGGCCGGTGTCGAGGCCGGTGGCGGTGGGGATGAGTCCGGGCAACAGGCGGCTGCCGATGCGGGTGGAGCCGATGAGGGTGAGGGGGCCGCGGCCGCCGGCGGCGCCGGCAAGGAGACCTACGCCAAGGCCTGTAATGCCTGTCATGGGACCGGCGCCGCCGGTGCCCCCATAACGGGCAACGCGGCCCAGTGGGAGAGCCGCATCGCCAAGGGTATGGATACCCTCTACGACCACTCCATCAACGGTTTCAACGCCATGCCCGCCAAGGGTGGCTGGGGCAATCTCAGCAACGATGAGGTGAAGGCCGCCGTGGACTACATGGTGGCCGAAAGCCGCTGATCGGCTGGCGGCGACGAGGGGAAAAGGGTCCGGTGCCGCCGGGCCCTCATCTCCCCGGCGGACCGGGGGCCGCCACCCTCGTCGGCCATCGACATCACCATGGCGCGGGTCCGACGTCCTGACACCCCGGCCGAAGCGGCCGGCGACCCCTCTGCCGGCGGGGCCGGTACCCGCGTCCCCCTGTCGCCCCTCAAGACCACGGTCATCGTCCTGGCCTTGGTGCTGGTGGGTCTGGAACTGGGCCTGCGCGCCCTCGGCTTTTCCTACTACTGGGCCCTGTCCCGCTTTCCGGATCCCCACCGCGGCTTCGCTCCCATGGCCGGGGCCGCGGCACGCCAGGCCCAGGAGGGGGAGGCGTGGGTCAGCATCAACGACCACGGATTCAGGGATGGGGACTGGACGGTGCAGGGCGACACCCACCGCATCGCCATCCTCGGGGACTCCATGACCGAAGCGGTGCAGGTACCCGTGGAAGTCACCTGGTGGCGACGGCTGGAGGGGCGCCTCGACGCCTGCGGTTACCGGGACCGCCCCGTGGAACTGATGAACTTCGCCGTCAGTGGCTACAGCACCGCCCAGGCCCTGGAGACCCTGCGCCATCACCTGCCCCCTCACCGCCCGGATGAGGTCTGGCTGGCGTTCTTCCCCGGCAATGACGTGGCCGAGAACCATCCCCAATTGAACGGCGACCCCATGCGCCCCTACCTGCGGCCGGCGGCGGACGGATGGGCCATGGATTACGGCTTCCGGGACCATCCCCGCTATCGGCGCAAGGCCGGCGCCCTGGGCCAAGGGTACTATGCCTACCTGCTGCGGCTGCGCCTGGCTCAGGCGGTGGTGCTGGTGCACCACGGCCTGTCCCTGGCGGCCCATCTCAAAGGCATGGAGCGGGACTGGTACTGGGAGCCGGGCATCGATGCCCGGGTCTACGCCCCCCCCGGGGATGAGCCCTGGACAGAGGCGTGGGCGGCCACCCGGGAGTTGTTGCGGCGCACCCATGCCGAGGCCCGGGCCCTGGGGGCGGCCTTCCGGGTGGTGGCCCTGACCACCGCCAGCCAGGTGGCACCGGACGCCGGCCGGGGGCAGGCCATGGCGGCGCGCCTGGGGGTGCCGGACCTGTTCTACCCCAACTGGCTGGTGGGCCACTTCGCCGCCGAGGACGGCTATACCTACACGGACCTCGCGCCCGCCCTGGCAGACCATGCCCGGGCCACGGGGCAGCAGCTCCACGGCTTCGGCGCGACCCGCGGGGCGGGCCACTGGAACGCCACCGGCCACGCCGCCGCCGCCCGCGAGCTGGCCCACCGCCTGTGCCCGTCGGCCGAAGATCCATAAGAAACACAGGCGCGTAAACTCCAGGGTGCCTACACTTTTGCTATTCCCTATTCCCTATTCCCTATTCCCTATTCCCTATTCCCTATTCCCTATTCCCTATTCCCTATTCCCTATTCC
>JAABTG010000129.1 GCA_011389995.1 Thiotrichales bacterium | reverse complement strand
TGGGAGAGGGCCGGGGTGAGGGACGGACATGGCGCACCTTTCATCCTTCGGCGTGGCCTCGCGCCACGACCGTTAGGGTAGTTGAATTTCGCATCCTTGACATCAAAAGCATCAATAAACATGATGCCATATATGCGTACCACCATCACCATCGACGACGACGTCATCGCACAGATCGAAGACCTGCGCCGCAGAGAAGGCCTGTCGTTAAAGGCCGCGCTGAACAAGCTGCTGCGCGCCGGCCTGCAGTATCAGGGGCAACCGCCCAAGCCGCGTCGCTATCGGACACCGACCCGCAGGCTCGGCCTGCGTGCCGGCGTGGACGCCACCAGGCTCAATGAGCTCGCAGACGAGCTGGAGGCAGACGGTTTCGCGGCCGGCGACAGTCGGTGATACTTCCTGACGTCAACCTTCTCGTCTACGCCGTGGATGAGACCAGCGATTTCCACGAAGGGGCGAGGGACTGGTGGGACGACGCGCTCTCCTCCACCGCCTTGGTCGGCCTGTGCTACCCCACCATGCTGGGCTTCATCCGTCTGGTGACCAACCGGCGGGTCTTCGTGGCGCCCCTGTCCATTACCGAGGCCACCGACTACGTCGCTGGCTGGCTGGCGCAGCCCAACACCACGATCATCGTGCCGACACCGAGACACTGGCCCGTGCTGGAGCGTCTCCTGCATGCCACGGGTGTTGGCGCGAACCTCACCACGGACGCCCATATCGCGGCCCTCGCCATTGAGCACGGGTACACCGTTTACTCGAACGACACGGACTTCGCGCGCTTCGCAGATCTGCGTTGGAAAAATCCCCTGGCAACCCCACGCTGAGACCGCCTCCACCCGCTGCGGGGCTAGTGCCCTGTGCCGCAAGAATCATTCGATTCTCGCTTGTTCGCAGCACGCCATGGGGCGTTATTCGTCGTCGCCATAGCGGTGCTTTGCCTCCTCCTCTTGCCTTGCCTGGCGCACTGTGCCCGGCGCGACTTCTCGAACATTCTTACGGGACAGGACACTAGGGAGAAGGGGCCGTTGTCCGGGGTCAGGAGATGCCTTCGCCGGGCAGGCTCAAGCGCACCCGAACCCTGAGGCCCCCGAGGGCAGGGGATGGCCCGACTTCCATGTTGCCGCCATAGAAGTCGACGACGTCCCTGACGATGGCCAGACCCAAGCCATGGCCCTCGCGGCTCTCGTCGAGGCGCCGGCCGCGCCGGGCCAGGGCCTCCAGGTGCTGTTCCGGCACGCCGGGTCCATCGTCCTCCACGCTGATGGCCAGGGTCCGGGAGGTGGAATGCACCGTCAGCACGATGCGCCGGGCGGCCCACTTGAAGGCGTTGTCCAGCAGGTTGCCCAGCAACTCCAGCATGTCCTCGCGATCGGCGGGGAAGGCCCCGTTGCCGGTGACGCGGGTCTCCAGGGAGAGGCCGGCGTCGCGGTGTATCTGCTCCAGGGTGGCCGCCATATCGGCGACATCGCTGGCGGGCTGGAACAGGGCGCCGGGGGCGGTGCCGCCCATCAGACGGGCGCGGCGCAACTCCCGTTCCATACGACCCTGGATCAATTCAAGCTGGTGGGCCATCTCCGCCCGCAGGGGCGGCTCCATAGCCGGCCGCGCCAGCAGGCTGCGCAACATGCTGAGGGGGGTCTTGAGGCCGTGGGCCATGTCGCCGGCCGCCTTACGGGAGCGTTTCAGGCGCTCCTCCAGGGCCTCGAGCAGGCGGTTGAGGGCCTGGATGAGGGGCAGGATCTCGGCCGGGGCATCGGGGGTGAGGCGGTGGCGGGTGCCGAGTTCCAGTTCGCGGACCTCTTCGCGGGTGCGCTCCAGGGGGGCCAGGGCGCGCCGCAACAGCCGCCGTTGCAGCACCAGCACCAGGATGATGGCCAGCAGGGTGGCGATGGCGAAACCACCCTGCCAGCGCAGGATGGTGGTGCGCACCGGCCCGAGGTCCTCCGCCACCGCGATGACCATGGGGGTGTCGCCGCGCTGGAAGCCGTGGGCCCTCATCAACAGGCGGGAGTCGCCGGGGCCGGCCATCTCGAGGGTGCGGGTCTCGCCCACGGCGATATCCGGGACCGCGAGCTCATGCTCCCACAGGGACCTGGACCGCAGTTCGGTGCCGTTTATGGTGATGGTGAAGTAGTGGCCGGAGTAGGCCCGCTCGAATACCGGATCGGTGGCCTGCAACGCGGGGCCGCCGCCGCGCCGGCGCTGCAGGCGAATGGCGGTGAGGAGGTTCTCGGCGTCATGGTCGAGGCGGGTGATCATGTAGTCGCGGATGCCATGGCGCAGGGCGAGGCTGGAGCCGAGGCCGGCCAGCAGGAACACCACCACCAGGCTCACCCCCAGCCCCAGGGCCAGGCGGCTGTGGATGGATCTCACGGGCCCGCATCCCGCAGCCGGTAGCCCTGTCCGCGCAGGGTCTCTATGCGCTCGCTGCCGATCTTCAGGCGCAGGCGGCGGATGTGGGCCTCGATGACGTTGCTGTCGCGCTCCGCGGACTCGTCGTAGAGATGCTCCGCCAGGGCGTCCTTGGAGACGATGCGCCCGCAGCGCGCCATGAGCAGTCGCAGCAGGCCGTATTCCATGGGACTCAGGGCGACGGGAGTCGTGTCATTTATGGTTACGGTGTGCTCATCGTCGTCGAGGGTGAGGTCCCCGCGGGTCATCCGGTTACCCTCCTGACCGCCGCCGCGACGGGTCAGGGCCAGCAGCCGGGCCACCAGTTCCTCCACGTGGAAGGGCTTGGCCAGGTAATCGTCGGCCCCGGCCTTGAAGCCCTCCACCTTCTCGAACCAGGCACCCCGGGCGGTGAGGATGAGGACCGGCAGCCCGAGCCCCCGGCCGCGCCAGTTGCGTAACACCTGGAGGCCGTCGCGGTCCGGCAGGCCGAGGTCCAGCACCACCGCGTCGTAGTCCACCTCGGTGCCGAGAAACTCGCCGTCCACCCCATTGTCCGCCTCATCGACGGCGAAGCCGGCGGCCGCGAGGCGCGGCACCACCTCGCGCCGCAGCCCCGGGTCGTCCTCCACCAGCAACAGGCGCAAATCAGTGTTCCTTTTTCAGCAGGGTCCCGTCCATGGCATCCATCTCCAGTTCCCACACCATGCCCTTATCATCGACCATCTCGATCTCGTAGATATAGCGCCCATCGTCCTCCTCGAATTCCGCCTCGAGGACCCGGCCGGGCTGATGACCCTCGGCCATGTCCAGTACCTGGCGCAGGGGGAGGATGCGGCCATTGGCCGCCAACTCCCGGGCGGCGTGGTGGTCGTCCCGCCGCGTCCCCTCACCGTAATCGTCACTGGCCGTCGCCGTGACCGCCATGATACCGACGGCGGCGGTGACGGCCGCGGCCAGCAGGGTGCCGCGCAGCAGGTAGCTATTATGCCCTTTCATCATGATTTCTCCCGAGTATGGATTTCTTTGATGCCCGTCACCATGGACTTGGGCAGGTTCTCACCGGTGAAGAAGCTCTCCACCGCGACTCCGGCGATATGCACCGCCACCAGCACCAGGGCGAGATTGGTGAGGACCTCGTGGACCTCCTCCCAGCCCTCCTCGCCGAGAAATGCGGCGATGGCGGTACCGGCCAGGGGCCCCGCACCCTCGGTCCCCAGGGTGGCGATGCCCGACAGGGTGACCAGCAGCAGGGTGAGGAGCAGCGCCACCACCATCCATCCCCCCGCGGGGTTATGGCCGGCATAGGCCGGCGGGTTTAGGCGCAGGAGTTGCAGCATGTGGCGTTTGACGGCGGAAATGGGCCGCAGAAAGCTGCGGAATCGCGCCGGTGGCGTGCCCACGGCGCCCCACATGATGCGGAAGACCACCACGCCGAAGACCAGGTAGCCGGCCCAGATGTGGATGTCCATCCATTCATCGCCGCTGAGATAGGCGACCAGGAAGCCGCCCGCCAGCAGCCAGTGGCCGATGCGCACGAAGGGGTCCCAGACTTTGATGGTGTTCATGGATTGTTCCTGATGATGGGTCGGTGGTTCGTGATGGCAGGCGCCATCCCCTTGGAGATGATGGCAGGTGCCATCCCATTGGAGATGGCGCGTTGCCTCTTTGCCCGCGCCCCGTCCCCGGCCTGGAACCGAGGCGACGGGTGGTGCCGCTTCAGTCGGTGGCGTAGCGTCCGCCGCGATGGCGACCGTAGCCCATGCCCCTGACGGGCTGGTCGGGCAGGGTGACGCCCTGCCGGGCGGCGCGTTCCTTCATGGATTCATGGCGGGCGGCGCGATAGCTCTCGCGCTCCGCAGGTGTCATGTTCGCCATGGCGGCGCGATGGGCGGCGAACTCCTCGTCGCTCATGAGGTCACGGCCGTGGCGTACCGGGTATTCGTCGCCGGCGGTCACGGTGCCGGCCAGGGGGATGAGCAGGGCGATGCCCGCTGTGGTGATGATGGTTTTCCTCGCTTTCATGAGGGCCCTCCTGTCTCGGACTGCACCATGGAGCCCGACGCCGTGTCGTCTCCTTGGGTGTCAATCTAAGCCTGTTGGCTGAAATGAACCTGAAATCACCCCGGGCCGGCTGAGCTGGGGCGTAAACCCGGACCACGCCAGGGGTTGCATCCCGTGACCCAGGCCCCGACGATTCGCCGTTGAACCGTGATTCTTCATTAAGGGGAGCAACCGCCATGACCGATTACGCCAAGCTTGCCGAGGACCTCACCCGGTCCCTGGCCCTCGCCAACCCACCGCTGGCCATCACCTTCTCCAAGGAGGCGCCGGCGGGTGTGGAGCCCTTCGCGGAGCCCATGCCGAGCCCCACGGAGGACGGCCGTACCGGGCGGGTGGCGGCGGGCTGCGTGTTCTGGATGAAGGCGGCGGGGCAGACCTTCAGCACCGTGGCCGAAGACCACGGCAACTGCAGCGTGGGCAGTCTGACCCATGGCTTCAAGACCCTGGAGGAGGCGGGCACCAAGGCCGATGTGGGCACCCTGGTGGAAGCGGGCTGGGTCACGCCGGAGATGTTTCCGGACATCCCCGTGGTCGCGGAGAAGCCCGGCGTGGTCACTTACGGGCCGTTGAGGGAGACCCCGGTGGACCCCGATGTGGTGTTCCTGAGGGTCAACGCCAAGCAGGCCATGGCCCTGTCGGACGCCTTTCCCGACATGCAGTTCGAGGGCAAGCCCCAGTGCCACATCATTCCCATCGCCAAAGAGCAGAACAAGGTGGCCTTGAGCGTCGGTTGCATGTTGAGCCGGGTGCGCACCGGCATGCCCAATACCGAGATGACCTGCGCCATCCCCGGCGCGCGTCTCGAGGAAGTGGTGCAGCGCATCAAGACCACCAACGCCATCGATGCCTCGGTGGCCGATTACGCCGGCCAGGACGCCCGGCGCTTCGATGCCTGAACAGGGCCTTGCCCCGGCCAGCCCGGAGATGCGCCGAGTGATTCAGGCCCGGCGCGGGTTGCGGGGCTAAGCCGCTTCCGGGGCGAGGCACGGCGGCCCTTGCCCCGGTCTCGCCCGCGGCGCAGGACAGCGCCGCAGTCAAAAGCGCCGCGTCAATGGCCAAAACGGTGGACGGGGGGCGGCCCGGGCGGGTCGCGAGGCGGGTGGCGCTGGTTTAATGGGCGACGGCGTCCGTCACCCCTGCCACCGGCTCGGCCATGGGCGCGGCCCGTCGGCTCCGGCCCCCGGTGATCCGGCGGGACCGTGTCTCGGGTTTGCAACGGACTGTAATGGTGCCATTATCTGCAACCCTGGTCTGGCCAGGGGCCGGACATCGAAAATCAAGAATACCCCAGTCTGAGGAGGAGGAGAGCCATGGCCTTGAGAAGGCGAGATTTCATGAAGGTGGTGGGTGCCGCGGCCGCGTCGGGATTGATCCCGCGGCTCGGCTGGGCCGGCAAGGAGGGTCTTGGGCCCCTCTACGACGTGCCCATGAAGGGCACCGCACGCCTGCTGCACTTCACGGACGTCCATGGCCAGCTCCTGCCCACCTACTTCCGCGAGCCCAATGTGAACCTCGGCGTGGGAGACGCCTATGGCCGCCTGCCCCATATCGTGGGCGAGCGGCTGCTGGCGAAGTACGGCATCGAGAAGGGCACCCCCGAGGCCTACGCCTTTACCTATCTCGATTTCGACGAACTGGCCGACAAGTACGGCCCCACCGGCGGCTTCGCCCACCTCAAGACCCTGCTGGACCACCTGCGCAGCCAGGCGGGCGGCACGGGCAACTGTCTCACCCTCGACGGCGGCGACAGCTGGCAGGGCTCCGGTACCTCCCTGTGGACCCGCGGCACGGATATGGTGGAGACCTCCAACATCCTCGGGGCGGACGTGATGGTGGGCCACTGGGAGTTCACCTACGGCCAGAAGCAGCTGCTGTCCAACGTGGCCCTGTTCAAGGGTGACTTCATCGGCCAGAACGTGCGCGTCAAGGAGTCTTCCCTGTTCGGCGGGGAGTATCTGGACACGGTGGACGAGTTCGACGGCCTCGGCCTCTACAGCGAGGACACCGGCCATGCCTTCCGGCCCTATACCATTCGCGAGGCGGGCGGCTCCCGCATCGCGGTCATCGGCCAGGCCTTCCCGCGCATGGCCAACGCCAACCCCCAGGAGTTCTTCCCCGACCTCTCCTTCGGCCTGCGCGAGGGCGACCTCGCGGACCTGGTGAAGCGGATCTGGGACGAGGAGAATCCGGCGGCCGTGGTGCTGCTGTCCCACAACGGCATGGACGTGGACATCAAGATGGCGGGTCGGGTGCCCGGGCTCAATGCCGTGTTCGGCGGCCACACTCATGATGGCGTGGCCCAGCCCGTGGTGGTGAAGGGCAAGGACGGCCGGGAGTGCTGGGTCACCAACGCCGGCTCCAATGCCAAGTTCGTGGGCATCATGGACATGGCCATCGAGAACAACAGCCTCAAGGCCATGGACTATCGCATGGTGCCGGTGCTCTCCAACATGATCCCCGCCGATCCCGAGATGGAGGCCTACATCAAGCGTATGCGCGATCGGGTCTACGACCACGAGGTCAAGGAGAGCCGGGTGCCGGCGCTGGCCAACAACCCGCACCGCAAGGGCAAGCGTTTCGACGAGATCCTCACCGAAAAGCTGGCCATCGCCGGCCAGACCCTCTATCGCCGCGGTAATTTCATGGGCACCTGGGACCAGGTGCTGTGCAACGCCCTGAACGAGCACTACGGCGCCCACGTGGCCCTGTCGGCGGGCGTGCGCTGGGGCACCTCGGTACCCGAGGGCAAGTGGATCACCTTCGCCGACGTGATGAACCAGTGTTCCATGACCTACGCCGAGACCTACGTGCAGGACATGACCGGCGAGCAGCTGCTGAACGTCCTCGAGGGCGTGGCCGACAACCTCTTCGATCCCGACCCCTATCTGCAATCGGGTGGTGACATGGTGCGGGTGGGTGGCCTGGACTACACCGTTTATCCCCGCAACAAGCTGGGGGATCGCATCAAGGACGCGCGGTTGGACAGCGGCGAGTCCATCGACCCGGCGAAGACCTACAAGGTCTCCGGCTGGGCCCAGGTCAACCGCACCCCCGAAGGCGAGCTGCTGTGGGACATCGCCAGGGAATGGATCCTCAAGCACCGCAACCCGGAGGACTTCACCCTCACCCTGAAGAAGGTGAACCATCCCAAGGTGGTGGGCGTGTCCGATGACCCCGGCATGGCCGACTATCCGGGCGAGGTTGGCTGAGCTGCCCGCCCATCCGGGGAGGGACCGCCGCGTCCCTCCCGCCAACGGGGCCCCGGCGTTACGCGGGGCCTCTTTGCGTTCCGCCCATCGCCGATCCCGGACCCTGCCGGGCTGCCTGCTCATCCTGCTGGCCCTCCTGTGGGCCGGCGCCTGCACGGCGGACGTGGTCAAGCCCACCATGGTGGATATCGCCGTGCACAGCCACGGCGAGGTGCAGGTAGAGCTCCATGTGAGCATCGAGGCCCTGCTCACCGGCATCAACAATCGTTATCGCAACACCCAGGACGCCCCCCAGTCCGACGCCTACGACGCCTTGCGGGCCCTGGAGGCACCGCAGCTCGCGCGGGAATTCGAGGCCTTCAAGCCAAAGTTGCTGGGGGGCATCGATCTCCGTTTCGACGGCGAGTCCGTGGTGCTCGCCATCGACCGGGTGGAGATCCCCGAGCCCGGCTACCAGAAGGTGCCGCGGGAGAGCGTGGTCCATCTGACGGCCACCACGCCCCGGGGGGTCCGCAGCCTCACCTGGTACTTCCCCAAGCGTTTCAGCGACAACGCGGTGCGGGTGCGCCAGGTGGACGAGGTGCGGGAGGAGTGGCGGTGGTCGGACTGGTTCTGGCTGAACGATGACCAGGTCAGCGAGCCCTTCCCCATCGAGGAGAACTTCGTCAAGCGTCCGCTGCACGAGGTGGCGTGGTCCTACATCAAGCTGGGTTACGACCACATCGTGCCCATAGGCCTCGATCACATCCTGTTCGTGGTGGGGATCTTCCTGCTCACCGCGCGCTTCCGGCCGTTGCTGTCCCAGGTGACCATGTTCACCGTCGCCCATTCCATCACCCTCGCCCTGGCGGTGTACGGCGTGGTGGAGCTGCCGGCGCGGGTGGTCGAACCCCTGGTGGCCCTGTCCATCGCCTACATCGGCATCGAGAACCTGTTCAGCCGGCGGGTGCAGAAGCGGCGCCTGGCCCTGGTGTTCGCCTTCGGCCTGCTCCACGGCCTCGGCTTCGCCGGCGCATTGAAGGACTTCGGCATGCCCCCGGGGGACTACGCGGCCGCCCTGGTGAGCTTCAATATCGGCGTGGAGCTGGGGCAGATCGCCATCGTCCTGGCCGCCTTCGCCCTGTTCGCCGGCTGGTTCGCGCGGGAGGCCTGGTATCGCCGCGCCGTGGTGCTGCCGGTATCCGCCATGATCTCCGTGGTCGGTCTCACCTGGACCGTCGACCGGCTGATGGGGTAGTCGTCATGGTCATTTGTCATTTGTCGCATTTGGCCTCAGATCCCGCCCACGGACTGGCCGCTCCAGTCGAGGGCCAGCACCAGGGCGGCAGCGGTGGCGATCCAGCTCCCCACCACCCGCTTGCCGGTGGTCACCCAAAGATGGGAACGGCCATGGAGCAGGGCCGTGAGGTGAAGGGGGATGAGTCCCAGCACCAGCAGCAGACCGGCGGAGAACAGCACGGCATCGCTGACTTCGTTGCGCACCTGGGTGACGTTGTACAACCCCTCCACCAGGCCGATGAGGCCGGCGGCGGCCGCCGCCAGCCACACCGGCGGCGCGTGGTCCAGGGCCACCAGCACGCCCACCATGAGGGCCAGGGGCAGCAGCAGGTCGTCGAGGACGGGCAACTCCGGCAGCCACCAGCCGGCGGTGGCGCCGGCGATGGCGGCGCCCCAGTAGGCCACGGCCAGGGAGGTCAGATGCCGCGGCGGCCAGCGGGCCAGCCACAGGGCCAGGGCGAACACCGGCAGGATAGTCGAGAAGTGGAGCAGGGGGTGGAACATGCCGGCATAGAGGTCGTTGGCGGCGAAGCCGACATGGGCCCATGCCGCCCCCCCATGGCCCAGGGTGGCCAGACCGGCCAGGGCCACTACGGCGCCGCGCCCCAGGGCCGCTCTCATCGGCCGGGTGGGCCCTGGGGGTCTCACAGGGAGATGAGCAGGAAGATCCCGGTGGCGGCGATGGCGCCGCCCCCGGCCCGCAGGGCCAGCATGCCGTGGGGCAGACGGGTCACGAAACCGATGAGGATGCCGGCGATGTGAATGAGCCCGGTGGCCACCACGAAGCCGACGCTGTAGGGGAGGGGATCCGACTGCTGGGGCAGCTCCGCGCCGTGGGCATAGCCGTGAAACAGGGCGAAGAAGCTGACGATGAGAATACTGGCCCACAGCGGCGGCTTCACGCTGGCCAGGATCACCCCGCCCAGCACCACCACCGACAGGGCGATGCCGAGTTCGATACTCGGCAGGGGCAGGGCCAGGATGCCCATCACGCCTCCCATGGCCATCAGCATGGGGAAGGCCACCGGCAGCATCCACAGGGCCGGCATGCCGAGGCGGGCCCCCCACATGCCCACCGCCAGCATGGCGAGCAGGTGGTCGAGGCCCCCGAAGGGGTGCATGAAACCCGTGACGAAGGAGCCGGAGTCCACCGCCCCCTGTTGATGGGCGAAGGCGCCGGAGGACAGCAGGAGCAGGACCAGGGAGAGGTTGAATGTTCTGGACATATCAGGTTTCTCGGTGGTGGTTGATGAAGGAGCGGCCCCCCACCAGGAGCGCAGGGGAACGTAGCGGGTTTATGGGATGGGCACAATACGCCGGGGGGCGGTTCATGCCAGTCCTTCCAGGGTCAGGAAGCCGGCGAGGAGGACCGACACGGCGAGGGATGCCGCGGTATCGGTGCCCCGCCACGGGGCCTGAGCCAGCAGGTGGAGGCGGCCCTGGAAGCCACGACAGCGCATGGCATCGAGGATACGCCGGGAGCGTTCCAGGCTACGCACCATGAGCATGCCCACCAGCCAGCCGTAGGTGCGCCAGGTATGTAGGTTACCGCCGGGGGTGAAGGCCCGGGCCCGCATGGCGAGGCCCATGCGCCGGTACTCGTCGTGGAGCACGACCATGTAGCGGGCGGTGAGCAGAAACAGGTGGACGAGCTTATGGGGTACCCCCAGCCGCGCCAGGGTGTGTCCGAGGATGGCGGGGTCCAGGGTGCCGGCGAGGGCCAGCAGCATCACCACGATGGCGTTGGCCCGCAGGGCGATGGCGACGGCCCGTTCCAGCCCCGCCCAACTGGCCGTGAGGGGCCCCAGGGTGAGCACGGTTTCGCCGGGCACGGTGAAGGGCAGGGTGACCAGCACCACCACCATGAAGCCTTCCAGGGCCACCAGCCGGCGCAACAGCAGACCGGCCGGGAGTCCCGCCGCGGCGGCCACCGCCAGGGCCCATGCCAGGGCCCCCGCCAGCACCGCCGGCTCGTCCAGGGAGGCGGTCACCCCGGCGAAGGCCAGGGCGGACCCCACCCGCAGGCGCGGGTCGAGGCCGGCCAGCCAGGGCCGCGGGGTGGTGGCGGCCAGGGTCAGGGTACTCACCGTCCCCCCCGGCGGCTGCGCCACCACAGCACCACCCCGGCGATGCCGAAGATGAAGCCGATACCACCCACCACGTCGCCGAGGCGGGCGCGCGCGGCGTGGGCCTGGAGTTCGGCCCGCAGGGGCCCGACCTGGCGGGCCACGGCGCGCTCCACCAGGGCGGCGAGCCGGTCGTCCGATAACGTCGCCGTGGCCTGCGGGTCGTCGGGTAAGCCGGCGTCAGCGCCCGGGGGAGCGGCGGCACCTCCATGGGCGGCCCCCGATTCGGCGGCGCCCACCGTCCACGAGGCGCGGTGGCCGTCACCGCTGTCCGCCACGATGCGGTGGGGGCCCTGGTCCTTTGTGACGTAACGGAACTCCCCCGCGTCATCGGGTGGGAGGGTGGCCAGGGTGGTGCCGTCCGGCCCCAGCACCGTGATGCGGGCGCCGGATGCGCGGCCGCCCCCGGCGGTGTAGGCGTAACCACGGATCTCGGCCCCTTCCGCCCAGGCGAAGACCTTGAGGAGGTGGGCCGTCGCGGGGGGGCACCAGACGAGGGCGAACATCACCATCAGGACCGCGGCGCTACGCAAGGGATCCCCCCCGCCGTAACAGCAACTCCGGGGCTACCCGTCGCAGGAACACCACGGCCCCGCCGGTGACCGCCGCCTCCGCCAGGAGCAGGGGGATGTAGGTGGCCAGGATGACCTTGGCCGCGGGCAGGAAGGCGGGGTCGCTGAGAGCCAGGGACAGGGCCACCAGGGCCCCCGTGAGGGCGACCCCGAGGGCGCCGGCCAGGGCCCCCAGGGCGAACAGGGGCGCCCCGCCGCGGACCCGGCCCATGAAGGGCCCCACGAGGGCGGCGCATACCAGGGCCGGTGCCGCGATGTTGAAGGTGTTGGCCCCCAGCACCAGCAGCCCGCCGTGGCCGAAGAAGGTGACCTGCATCACCAGGGCCACCAGGATGGCGGGTACCGCGGCCCAGCCCAGGATGAGGCCGATGAGGCCATTGAGGATCAGATGCACGCTGCCCGGCCCCACCGGCACGCTGGCGAGGGAGGCCACGAAGAAGGCCGCCGCCAGCACCGCCGCCTGGGGGATGCGTTCGTAATCCAGGCGCCGCACCGCCACCGCCAGGGCGGTGGCGGTGAGGAGTCCGCTGCCCAGGAGCACGGGGGCCGCGAGCACGCCGTCGGGGATGTGGGCGATGGCGGCGGGCCTCCTACTTCATGTCCCGGGTGTGCACCCACATCAGGGCGCCCTGTTCCACGGGCACCGCCTCGCCGGCGGGGTTGACCATGGTCTCTGCTCCCTCCATGAGGGCGGCGAAGCCCCACCACCCGGCGCGGGGCATGGCGTAGGCGAAGACGCCATCGGCATCGGCCCTGATGACCTGGGTGACGTAAGGATCGGCGGGCACCGTGACGGAGCCGTCGTTGCGCCACTCCACCTCCACCTCCGCGAAGGGCACGGGGTTGCCGCCTCTCTTGACCACGCCACGGAACAGGTTGCCGGTCCACAGGCCATAGGGGCGCACCAGGGGCTCGATCTCCACCGGGAAGCCGACGCTGGCGTCCCAGCCCTCGCCGCCGCCGAAGGCCGATACCACCACCTTGGTGTAATGGACGATCATGACGCCCTCGGCGGGCTCCCAGTAGGGGGCCGGGTCCACGTAGAAGACGTGGTCGCCCGGGCGCCGCAGGGTATAGTCGGCCTGGAAGGCCGGCTGGCCGTCCACCCGCCGGGAGGCCAGGGTCGCCATCAGATCCTCGTCGCCGTGGGGGCCGAGAACACCGAAGCGCAGCGGCCGCTCCATGGCCATGGCCGGGCCACCCATCATGGGATGGGTGAATGCCAAGTCGAGGCGGACGGTACGCCCATCCGTCTGCGCCACGATATCCCGGCTCGGAATAAGCTCCAGGAAGTGGGCGGCGGCCGGGGCATGCCATAGCAATGGCGCCATGAGTAGAATGGTGGCGAGTCTGGTCATGGCGAATTCTCCCAACAGCCCAGGTCCGGCGTGAGTGAGTTCCCGCGTTGATCGGTGGGCTGCGCCGGGCCTGATTCATACAAAAATTTATTTCGTAAGAATAGCAGCTCGCGGGATTCATTGTCCCGTTTTCTATGCCGGGGCC
>JAABTG010000128.1 GCA_011389995.1 Thiotrichales bacterium | reverse complement strand
GGAAGATTACCTACGCCAATCCTGCATTTGAGACCCTTACTGGCTACAATCCGACAGAAGTGATCGGTAAGACACCTCGTATCCTGCAGGGCGAGGGCACTGACAAGAATGTCATCGAGAGGCTTTCAAGTGCTCTGCAATCCGGTAACCAGTTCGAAGGCAAGGCGATCAATTACAAAAAGGACGGAACGCCATTCATCATGTACTGGCGTGTTGTTCCAATCAAAGTCGGCGAGAAGATTGAGGCCTGGGTAGCGATCCAACGCGAAGGTTCGGTCATCTGAAGCACAGAGAGTCGATAACTCGCCGGTGTCAATAGGAAGTATAAACCACCTTTTCGGTGGCTCGTAGCGGGCAGTCTCGCCTGATCGGCGTCACTCCCCCGAATTCTCCCCGGCGATGGCCTCACCGAAACCACCTCCGCCTGCCGTTGTCCCGGAAGGGAGTACCGCTTGCCTGCGACCACCTCCGAAAGGCTCGGTTACATAAATCGTTCTTAGAACGAAACTGTGACCCAGAGTGCGACAACGCGCCCCTCGTGTACCACAGGAATAATCAAGATTCAATGGGACTTTATTCGGATGATGATAAAAAGCCTGGGTCTCAAGCACTCATTGCGTCCTTGTCGCTGAGAGATACCTGCCGGTTTATGTTGGAGCACCGCCGGCGCACGGACATGCTGAATAAAAAGATCCTTTTAGACTCTGGAAGCCTATTGCGAATGAAAGGGCAGCTGAAAATGCGAAATAGCGAAAATTCAGTCGGTAAGTTCAGTATAATGAAGTGATAATAACCGGGTTATCTCGCATTACCTGGCGCTTCGAGTGAGCTTTTGACGCTGGTTTCTTGCCTTGATATGCACGAGGGATGTGTTTAGTCTACTTTTATCTAGCAGCTCGAAGGTAATCAGTGATTAGGTGGCGAAAAAAAGGCAAAGAGCGACACCCGGTGCGAACATGGATGATTCGAACGGGAATTGCACTTATAGCGATCTCGGGGCCTCTTCTCATTCTGGGTGTTGTGGGATGGCTTCCCTTGGAAACTGAGACGGTGGCCTGGAACAACGTGAGAGTTATCGCGGGCGCCTCCATCCTTGGCTGCCTGCTTGCCGCGGTTGGTTACGGCAATGAGTGAGCGGACTTATTAACCTCATGATCGACAACAGGAGAAAACAAGCATGTTCAAGAAGTCAGATCTGTTCTTCCTGCTGGCTGTTGGTATTTCGTTCTTTGTCTCGGGATATTTATGGTTTGGCGGTCAACGGATGGAAGGTATTTTTACCGCAATCTGGGTGCCCTCCATTCTGGGTTTTGGCATCTACTTCAAACTCATGGTGATGGGGTCCCGCGACGATGGATGACACTTTGCTGTTTGCAACTGGAGTTGTTGTTTTTGGGATGATGCTGATCGGAGTCGTATTGACGGTGATCGAATTCAGGCATCTGGGTGAACAAGATAGAAAAAGGAGGATGGCACGCCAAGACGAGCCTGATACTTAATGATTCAGGTTGTAGGAAGCGCCGCTTTGCCGCAACTGCTTTAGCGCGCTTCGGAAATATATAAAACTAATAAACTTGATGGTGGCTGGGTAAGCGCTGCCTACCGAAATTGCGGATGAATGCACCGAGCGTGTCCTCGTACCACACAAGTGGGTCAGTTTTTAAAACGCTGCTCGCTGGCGTATTCGCGTCGTCCATCGCCGCGCCGACGGTGCTTGCAGACCCACCAGACAAGAAGAGCAAAGAGGTATACAAGGAGCAGATGAAGCTGGAGCGGGAACGCATGAAGCGTGACCAGGAGGTGGAGCGCGAGAGACGAAAGGGCCAGTATGAAGCCGACCGAGAGTATCGCAAGGACCGGGCCGAAATGGTGCGAGAAGAAAGGAAGCATCGCGAGGAGATGGAACGGGAAGAGCGCAAGCACCACGAGGAGATGGAGCGCGAAGAACGTAAGCACTGGGACGAGACGGAACGTCAGCGCCGCAAACACGATATGGAGATGCGAAATTAGCTTGACGCCAACTCTGTAGGATGTGGGAAGCCCCGTTACTGGGCGGGGCTCTTGCCTAAGCTGGAATTTCGCTTCTTCCAGAAGCGCAACTAATTACGAAATTACTTCCTATGGTCAGGGGCGGGCCACCCGCCGGTGGGCCGAGCGTCAGTTGGGGCGCGTCCTCCCGGTGACCTGTAACCACTTGCCGGAGTTCAGCCGCCGCTTGTATGGAAACTTCCCGGGTCCGGCTGAACAACGGTGGCCCACGCCGTGCGGTAGACCGTGGGAGGGTGACACCGGCTGTCGGGCATCAGCCGGGGCTTTCGCTGCTCCAGTAACCGCCCCATGCGTCCGGCAGCGACGAGATGGAGTCCAGCACGTCGTCCGGCCGGATATCGCCTTCCAGATCTTCGGGACGGAACTTGCCGGTGCGCACCAGCACCCCGGCGATCCCTGCCTCCTGGGCCCCGCCGATGTCCCCGCGGATGTCGTCCCCCACCATGACGGTCTCCTCGGGACGGCAGCCCAACAGCTCCAGGGCCGTTTCAAAGAACGCGGCGGCCGGTTTGCCGAGCACCACTGCCTCGGTGCCGGTGGCATACTCCAGGCCGGCGACGAAGGCGCCCACGTCCAGGCGCAGGCCGTCGGGGGCCTTCCAGTACCGGGTCGCGCCGAGGGCGAGGAGGGGAGGGCGTGGCTCCGTCATCAGGGCCCGAAAGGCGGCGTTGTAGGTGGCGAAATCCCAGCCCTCGCCGAGGTCACCCACCACCACTGCGCTCACCGGCCCGGCGGGCGCGCCGGCCGTCACCCCCAGGTCGGCGAACTCCGCCCGGGTCGCTTCCGGGACGAACAGCGCCGCATCATCGGCACCATGCTCGCGAAGCCAGCGTCCTGCCGCCACCGGCGGGGTGAGGATCTCCCCGGCCTCTACCCGGATGCCCATACCCGCGAGCTTGTCCACCAGGGCCGAACGCGGGCGCGAAGTGGTATTGGTGAGGAAGAGGTGGGGGATGGCCTCGCGGCGGACCCACTGCAGTGCCTCGGCGGCGCCCGGTACCGGTGCGTCGCCCACGTAGAAGACCCCGTCCAGGTCGAAAAGGATTCCGGGCATCGGACACGTCCCCGTGGCTGAGAATCTGCCTCAACTGTAGTCCATACTTGGTTGCCCAACGAATCCGACGGAGCACGGGTGAACCTTCCCGCGTACCGCCGGTCGGTGATTGAGTCAGTTACCCGGGAGTAAGGACCATGTGGCAGCACACCGGAAACAAGCGACCGCCATTCGCGATCCCGCCGGCAGCGGGACAGGAATCGGTCTGGGACTATCCCCGGCCGCCAAGGCTGGTGGATGATGAACGGCTCGTCCAGGTCATGTTCGAGGGCACCACCATCGCCGAGACCCGTCACAGTAAACGCCTGCTGGAAACCGCCAGCCCGCCGGCCTTCTATCTGCCGCCGTCGGACGTGGTCTGGGACTACCTGCGCCCCAACCCCGCGGGCACGTTCTGCGAGTGGAAGGGCCGGGCGAGTTACCTCGACGTGGTGGTCGGCTCCGGCAGTGCCCTCATGGCGGCCTGGTACTACGCGGCGCCGGGCGCCCGTTATGCAGACCTTGCGGACTTTGTCAGCTTCTACCCCGGACGGGTGGTGTGCCTCGTCGACGGTGTCCGGGTGCGGGCCCAGGCAGGAGACTTCTACGGCGGCTGGATCACCCCGGAGATCGTCGGGCCTTTCAAGGGTGAGAGTGGAACCGGTGGCTGGTGACCCCAGGCACGCCAGGACGGAGATCGTTTGGTCCGCGGGCAGGATCGGTGCGTTCTTCACGATGGCCGGGGAATGGCCACAAATCGGCATTGCCCGCTCCATGCGGCTGATGCCGGTCAGCGGCGGGGGAGGGCGGTATCCACGATGGTGGGCTCGGAAACCCACGCGCCGGGGGCCTACTCCCGGGAGGCCGGAACCACGGTTAGGGTGACCCGCTCGCCGTTCCGCAGCACCGTCATGGCGGTGGACTCTTCCGCCTTCAGGCCGGCCAGGGCATTCATGAAGTCGTGGATGGTTTCGATCTCCACCCCCGCCAGCCCCACCAGCACGTCACCGCCCTGGATCCCGGCCCGGTCCGCCGGTCCGTCCTTGACGGCGCCCTGGAGGCGGACCCCCTGCACGCCCTCGTCCTGGCCGTAGGCCGGGATGGTGCCGAGATAGGCCCGCAGGTGCCGGCGGGACAGCCCTTCCCTGTCCCTCGCCACCTCCACGTATTCCGGCGCCGTGGCGCTGCGGGCCAGGGAGCGGGTGATGCCGGCCATCAGGCGGGCGATATCCCGCAGGCCCTCGTAGTTGAGCTTGTCCGCGGTGTCGCGGGGGCTGGAGTAGTCCTCGTGGGCGCCGGTGAAGGCGTTGAGCACCGGTACCCCCTGGAGGTAGAAGGGGGTGGAGTCGGTGGGCAGGTAGGGGTCCGCCTTGGTGCCGATGGCCAATCCCACGGGTACGTTGCGGCGCTCGATCTCCCGTGACCAGGCGGGGCTGGAGCCGGTGCCCTGGAGATATAGCTTGTCCCGCAGATGGCCCACCATGTCCAGGTTGAGATAGGCGCTCACCTTGCCCCGCAGGTCGTCGCCGGCGGCAAGTTCGCGCACGAAGTGGCCGGAGCCGAGGGTACCCAGCTCCTCGCCGGACCAGGCGGCGAACAGGATGTCCCGCTGCGCCCCCAGCCTGCCGTCGCGCGCCAGGGCGGCCAGGTACTGGGCGCTCTCCAGCAGCGCCGCCACGCCGGAGGCGTTGTCATCGGCCCCGGGGTGCACGGCCCCACGCTCCGCCTCCAGGGCCAGGGAGCCCTCGGCCTGGCCGTGGCCCAGATGGTCCACGTGGGCGCCCATCACCACCGCTGGTCCCGCAGCCTCATCCGCCGCCGGCAGCCGGCCGATGACGTTGCGGCCCTTGCGCTGCTGACGGACGATGTCCAGTACCGCCGCCACCTCGACGCCCGGCAGCTCGAATCCGGTTACCGTCTCCCCTCTGTCCAGGGTCTCCTGGAGTGCCGCCAGTTCACGGTCGGCGACCCCCACCAGTTCCGCTCCCAGGGCATCGCTGACGGTCACGCCGGCCAGGGATGTGGGGGCGCTGGCGGCGTCGGCCCGCAGATCCACCAGGCGCTCGCGGGCGTCCGCCCGCGGACCGGTGACCACGATGATGCCCAGCGCCCCGCGTCGCTTGGCCACCGCGGCCTTGTAGGCCAGGTCCGCGTAATGGAGCAGGTGGCGGCGCCAGGCGGCGGGCACGTCCTCGGGCAGGAAGCGGAGCATCATCACCCATTTGCCGTCGACCTCGAGGTCGCCATAGGAATCGTAATCGGGCACGCCGTCGACGCCGGGCGCCACGATGCCGTAACCGGCGAACACCACCCCGGCCGGCCCGGCCTCGCCCTGGCGGGACAGGGCCAGGGGCCGCCAGTCATCGTTCAGCACGGGCGCCCGGGCCTCGCGCACCCCTTTTATGCGCAGTGCGTTGTCATCCCCCAGGGTCGCCCCGGCGGTGAAGGGGAAGTACTGGAACCAGCCGCCGTCGTCACCGGCGGGCTCCAGGCCCAGTTGGTCGAACACCGCGGCCACGTAGGCGGTGGCAAGGCGCTCGCCGGCGCTGCCGGTGAGCCGCCCCGCCATCGCGTCGCCGGTGAGGCGCTCCACGTGGAGGCGGGCGTCTTCGGCACGGATGGCGTCCGCCGTGGTTCCCAGGTCCACAGCCGGGGGCGCGGCGCTTTCCGTCGTCTCCACCCCGTCCAGCCCGAGCAGGCGGCGGGCCGCGGCGTCATCCCAGCGCGCCATGAAGATCTGACTATTGCCGTCGGCAGTGCGGTTGGAGGTCCAGGCCAGGCGGGTGCCGTCGGGTGAGAACACCGGCAGGCCGTCGAAGCCGTCGGTGTAGGTGACCCGCACCGGCTCGCGCCGGCCCTTTGCGTCCACCATGAAGAGCTCGAAGTTGGCGAAGCCCTCGCGGTTGGAGGCGAAGATCAGATAATCGCCAGAGGGGTGGAAGTAGGGGGCCCAGGACAGCTTGCCCATGCGGGTCACCTGGGTCTCCTCGCCGCTGGCGAGATCCATGGTGTAGATCTCGGCGGTGGCGCCGTCGGGGGAAAAGCGGCGCCAGGTGATGCGCCGGCCCTCGGGGCCGAAAAAGGGGCCGCCGTCGTAGCCGGGGGCATCGGTGAGGCGCCGGAGGTTGGAGCCGTCGGCGTCCATGAGGTAGAGGTCCATCATGAAGGACTTGTCGTGCTCGAACACCGCGGCCTCGGTGTCCGTCATCTCCCCGGACCAGGCGGCGCGGTTGGAGGCGAACACGATGTGCTCGCCATCCGGGGAATAGGCCCCCTCGGCATCATAGCCGCGGGCCTCGGTCAGGTTCCTGAGGGTGCCGGTGGCCAGGTCGTGGGCGTAGATCTCGAAGTTCTCGTCGTAGTCCCAGCTGTAGCGCCGCTCCTCGCCGGAGGCGCGGAACTCCAGCTCGGCCCGCATCTTGGCCCGGGCTTCGGGGTCTTCGTGGGTGGAGGCGTAGAGCACCTTGCCGCCCTCCGGATGGATCCAGCCGCAGGTGGTCTTGCCGTGGCCGGGGGACAGGCGCTCGACATCGCCCGTCTCCAGGTCCATGAGGTAGATCTGGTAGAAGGGATTGCCGGGCTCCCGCTCGGACTGGAAGATGAGCCGGGTGCCGTCGGCGCTGAAATAGCCCTCCCCCGCGCGGCGGCCCTCGAAGGTGAGCTGGCGGGTGTCCGAGAGCAGGGCCGCCTCTCCTTCCGGTTTGCCGGCGTTCGCGGCCTGGGCCATGGGGAACGACAACATCAACAGGTACAGGGCGACACCGGCGCGGCGTGGCTGCACGTTAGGCCTCCTTGGGTGTAGGGAGCGGCTGGAATGCCCGATTCTATTGATAACAATTCTCATCTTCAACGAAGACGAAGTACAGCCGGTATCCACGTTGCTGATCCCGATTCCGATCCCGATCCCAATGCTGTAGTTCCCCAAGTACAAGGGATAGGGCGCCGCTTTTTACTCCAAGGGTGATCGTGCCGAAAGCGGTGACGGCGGCGGTGAAGCCCCAGTTCCCTTCCGGAGAAGGCACAGAGCCCCCCACAGGGCGTCGGCGTTTGGCCCCGCGCCGGCCACGGAATCGTAGGGGATGAGCCCCCCCAAGGTGGGGCCTGGGAAATCGTCCCGGGCCGTGAGTGCGGAACTCATCTTTCCCGCCGCCGTCGGGAGCGGCTTCTTGGGACGCGTCCGGGTTCCGGTACGGACTCAGCCCGGCAGCGGTGCCACACCGATGAGCCACAGGTGCAGGGGCCCCAGGAAGGCCACGTAGAGGGCGAGGCCGCCCACCACGGCGATGACGTCGTTGGCCTTCCAGGCGGGGAGGCGGGGCGTCGACGGCTGGCTGCGCCGCTTGAGGGAGATGCGATCGGCCACCGCCCATACCAGGAAGCCGCCGAACAACAGCACGTCCGCCACGGTGCCATTGGAGAGCAGGTGGGCCAGCGCCCACAGTTTCACCGCCGCCAGCATGGGATGCCGGGTCGCGCTCTGGATGCGCCCCGGGAGATAGGTGGCGAGCAGCAGCGGGAACCCGGGGATCAACAGCAGGAAGGACACATGCTTCAGCCACTGGGGCGGCGTGTAGAGGATGACGGGTTCGAGCCGGGCGAGGCCGTAGCCCCATATGATCAGCACGAGGCCGAGGATGGCCACCACGGAATAGACCACCTTCCAGGGCGCTTCCCCGAACCGGGCCACCATGCGCTCGCGCCAGGAAGGCGCCACGATGGCGACGGAATGGACGCCAAGAAAAACCACCAGGCCGAGCACAAGCACACCCATCATGATTACTCCCAGGCTGGAAGGCCGTTACGATAATCGCGCGGTGGACGCGCACCCGCCCACCGCTTCGAGGAGAGGGCAAGGGGCCCTCGACCGTCGCGCGACCGGACCGCTCCCATCCCCTCGCACGGGCCGCGCTGGGCCCTGGAGGGCCGAAGTGGCCCGGGAGTGCGCGAGGGAATTGCAGTCATTTCAGCGGCTGGCCGCTGCCATGGCCTCGGCGCGGGCCACCGCCACCCCCGATTCGTCCGCCATGGCGCCGTAGTACCTGACGAAACGATTGGTCTCCGGGGCGTCGAAGGGGGCGAGGTTCATGGCCCAGCGGTGGGCGATGGGCTGGTACCACAGGGCGGCCCGGACGCGGTAGGGGCCTTCGCTGCCCTTCACGTTCACCCGGTAGGTGACGCGGTCGCCGCCGGCCGTGAAGGCGGGGTCAACGCGGGCATCCCCCTGCACGGCGATGTCCTCCACCGCCGTGGTCTTGTCGAAGCCCTTCGGCAGCAGCCGGTTGTCCTTGATGAAACGCACCGCCCGGATGAGGCCGGTGGTCACGGTGCCTTCGCTGTCGGCCATAATGGCCTCGTAGATCTGGACCTGGTCCGGGGAGTCGATGACCCGGTGATGGGGTTCGTAGCGCCGCGGGTCGCGGTCGTTGTCGTTGCCGGCGATGGCGCCGTCGGCGCCCAGGGCCCCCGACTCGAACACCGTGTGCCCGGCGCCATCGGTGACCTCGACATGGAGCCATGCCCGGCGGGAGGGGTAGGCGGTGGGCAGCTTGTGTCCCGCCAGGTTCTTCACCCGCACCACGGTTTCGAGAACGCCGTCGGCCACGGTGTTGTTCTCCAGGGCGAGGCGTGCGGTGCTCTCCTGAAGATGGTCCACCGTGCGCCGCGCCGCCTGCCGCAGTTCCGCCGAGGTGGCCACCACCCCCAACTCGTCGCGATGGCGGTCGAGCATTCTCAGCATGAAGAAATTACCCCCCCGGAAGACGTGGCGCGAGACCTTCTGGCGCGGCTTGCCGAGCACCGAACTGACGGCGGCCTCCTGCTCCACCACCGGCATGTGGCAGGACTGGCAGCTTTGGCTGTCCTTGTAGGCGCTGTGGCGCCACTCGAGGTAGGGCACCTGCTCCGGCAGTTCGTCGATCACCTCGCCGCCCGGAGCGCGGCTGTGGGTATACAGGGTATGGCAGGTGGCGCACAGCTCCGAGCGCTGGACGTGCTTGCCCTCGCCGGGGACCAGGGTAGACGCGGAACTCATCACCCGCTGGCGGCCGGCGTCCACCTCGAAGGGGCCGTAGGCGGGGCGCTCGCCGGGCGCTGTCGAGGTGTCCACCGCGAAGCCGGCGGTGAAGCTCTCCGGCGTCCCCAGGCCCTCGGCCTGGATCTGGTGGCACATGGCGCAGGACACGCCGTCGGCCGCCAGCGCCGCCTCGGCCCCGGGATGGCCGCCCGGAGGCAGGTTGGCGAACACCCGGCCGTGGCCGCCGGCCGCCCTGGCGGCGTAGCGCGCCATGGGCATGTGGCAGGCCGAGCACTCGTCCTGAATGGCCTCGGCGGCCGCCGGGTGCTCCAGCACCTCGCGCCGCACCGCGGCCTGCCAGTAGGGGTCGCGAGAGGCGTTGGCCATCATGGAGGCGCGCCAGTCGGCGCCGATGGAGATATCCGTCCCCGCCGCTTCCTCGAGGTCGTTGTGACACGCCAGGCAGTGGTCGCTGGTGACGAACAGGTCGTGGAAGGGGTCCGGCAAGGCGGTCTCGGCGACGGCCGCGGCGGCCGGAAAGAGGGTGGCGGCGAGGGCCAGCAGTGTGATGTATCCCGGGGTCATTGCCAGCCCTCCAGCAGTCCGCCGTCGAACCAGTCCCACAGCAGGTAGACCATAAACTCGGTGTCGCGATCCGTGCCGCCGTCGTCCACCGGCACCCTCAGTCCGGTGTTCAGGCGCACGTGCTGGCGGCGGCTCAGGGTGACCTGAAATTGGGGTACGAGGTCCCAGTGGGCGTCGGCGCCTGAGACCATCTCGCGGGCGCCCACCAGCTCCACCATGGGGGTCCATACCCGGCCCCACTGGCCGGGAACGATGCTGCGGCCGGCGGCGAAACGCAGGAAGGCCTCGTCATTGGTGCGCTCGCCGTCGGTGGGGATGCCGAGGCCGAACTGGCCGTGGAGGAAGAAGCCGTGGGGCAGGAGCTGGCCGTAGAGCAGGGAGGGTTCGATCATCGCACTGTCCGTCCCGAAGCCCTCTTCGGTGTCGCCGCTGGGCAGCGATATCTCGCCGGACACGCTGAGGATGGTGCCCTGGGACAGGTCGTGGTAGAGCACGCGCTTGAGCCCCAGCTTGATGTCCCCCAGGCCCTTCTGCCAGTCGTCATCGGCGCCGGGCCCCGACTGCTCCCGCCACGCGAAGGGGACGGAGATCTCGAACTGGTTGCGGGCCCCGAAACGCCGCTCGTAGATGAGGGCGGTCTCCACCCGGCCCGGTCCCTCGGCGGCGACGGTGGTCTCGAACACCAGCTCGTCCTCGGGATAGGCCTTGGTGGTGACCAGGGGCCGCGGCAGGTTGAACTCGCCCCGCGGCCAGTCGTCTACTTCGCAGAAGGTGCGGATGTGGGTCATGGCCTGCCTCAGCTGGGCCGTGGTGAGGGCGTCGCCGAAGGCCGGCATCAGCGGCGAGAAGGCGCGTACCGGCCCGCCTTCATGGGCCACCGCCACCCAGTCTGGGTTGGGCTCGCGGGTGGCGAAATTGCAGTCGCTGAAATCGGGCATGGGTACGTCGAAGCCGAGCTGCTTCGGCGGCGCGCCGCGGCCGTCAGGGCCGTGACAGGACGCGCAGGCGGCATCGTAGACGGCCCTGGGGGATTGCAGGTCGGGATCGTCGGCGAGGGTGGCCGCGCTGGCAGGGCCGCCGGCCATCGCCAGCACCGTGACCAAAGGCCCGGTCAGACGACGCCATGTGCGTGGGGATAAAGGCAAAGGTTTCACCACCAGGGTTCAGGATTCGCCATGAAGCAGCAAGAAACGGGCCGGCCGGAAGACCCGTGAAATCCCCCTCGGGAGGCCGTCGCCGGTGGATTTGCCCCATCCGTGTGGGGCAAATGGTCCCATTCCGGTCCTTCGCCGGCCGCCCGCCTGTGGCAGAGAGCCGGCGCCGAGCACGCACGCCGGCCCGCTCCGTGATCAGTGAAGCCTTTTTCGAGGCTACGCTACTGAAGATCATCTGCAGCAGGTCAATTTGCCGAAACCTCTGCGTACCTATACTGGGTTCTTGACCAACGACTGATCCCGGTTCTGCTGCATGGGGCCGGGAATGGCAGGAAATGGTAGTGAAACGACAGCTCAGTTCGCCGAATGATCAACGGACATCGGGACTGTATCGGGCGATTCTCGGCCTGCTCATGTTGTCTGGCATCCCGGCCATCGGGGCGGTTGCGGAATCCAATACCGGTGACATGGTGCTGTCGCTGGACCGTGCCCTCGAAATGGCGCGCCTCGAGAATCCGCGGATCGCCATCGGCAGGGCACGCCGGGCCAGCGCGGAGGGCGCCCGGGTACGCGCGCGGCAGGGCTTTTCACCCCGGCTGACCCTGGATGCTTACTACCTGCGCCTGGACACGCCCTTGCTCGATAGCATCCCGAGCTTCAAGCCGGGCCTTCCGCCGGTATTCGTGCGGCGCGATTTCGGGGCGGTGGAAGGCAATATCGCCAGCGTCGAGCTGGTGCAGCCACTGGTCAACGTCGGCGCCTGGAATGCGCACCGCCAGGCCGGCCGCGCCCTGGAGGCTGCCGAGCACGAGTTGCGCAGGAACCGACAGGAAGTGGAGTTGGCCGTCATCGAGGCGTATTTCGGGGCCCAAACCGCCCGGCGCCAGGTGGAGGCCGAACACAAGGGCCTGGACACCGCCCGACGCGCCCTGCGCCAGACCGAGGTCGGGTTCGAGCAGGAACTGGTGGCCCCCGTCGATGTGCTCAGTGCGCGTACGCGCGTCTCGGAGATGCAGGCGCGGGTCGCCGCTGCCGAGGCACAGGTGGTGGCGGCCCACGCCATCCTGCACCGGGTGCTGGGCACGGACACCGACGCCGAGTTGCTCCTGACCGATACCATCCCGCGGCCCCGCCCCCCGGTACACGAGGCGCCGCTGCGCCATGAGGTGCTGTCCGGCAGAAACGATCTGCAGGCCCTTGAGGAGGGCGTGGAAGCAGCCGAGTACGGGGTCAAACGCGCGCGGGCGGCGTGGCTTCCCGACCTCAACCTCTACGCCCGCTATGACCGGGTGGACGCCAGCGACCCCCCGGGTTTTAACGACACCGGGTGGCTGGTCGCGGTCAACCTGCACTGGACACCATTTGCCGGTTTCAGTCAGGTCGGTGCGCTGACCGAGGCCGAAGCCGCGCAAGCCGAAACGAGAGCGCAGTTGCGGGCCCTGCGCCAGCAGGCCTGGGCCGAGGCCCGGACCGAATATGCGACCTGGAAGGCCGAAGTGGAGGGCTGGCAAAGTGCCGGCCGGGGCGTGGACCATGCCGAGGGCGCCCTCGCCCTCACCGAGGCCCGGTACGCCGAAGGTCTCGACGACATCACCGCGCTGTTGCGTGCCCAGGCTGAGGAACTGGCCGCCCGCACACGGGAGATCAAGGCCCGGTTCGATGCGTTGGTCGCTGCCGAGCGTTACCGGCTTGCGGTCTCCGGCGAGAATGCGGGCGGGCTGCCATGAGTCCTTCGTCGATGCATACCCTCAACAGGCATGCGAGGCGACAGCCGGCCTGGCTGGCGGGGTCGCTGATGACCGTGTTGCTGACCCTGCTGGCGGGCTGCGGCGGGGAGGCGGGTCCCGATGGGCGCGACCCCGGGAACGGCGATATTCCTGAACCGATGCCGGTGCAGACCATGGTCGTCGGTCAACGCACCGAGTCGGCCTCGTTCGGCGTCGCCGGCGTGGTGGCGCCCCTGCGCCGGGCGCGCATGGGCACCCGGCAGGCCGGCAACGTCGCGCAGGTCATGGTGGACGCTGGTGAAGCGGTAGAGGCCGGTCAGGCGATTCTGCGTGTGGATGCCCGTGACCTGAGGGCCACGCTGCATGCCGCGCGGCTGCAGCGCCAGGCCGCGACGGCCGCCTGGGAGACCGCCCAGCGTAATCGGCAAAGGTTCCGGCGTCTGTACCACCAGGACCTGATCGCCAGGGCCCGGCTGGAGGAAGTGGAGCTGGCCGCGGAGGATGCACGTGCGCAGCTGGAGCAGGCCAAGGCCGAGGTGGCCGCCGTCGAGATCAACCTCGATTACGCCACGCTGCGCGCGCCGTTCGCCGGCGTGGTCA
>JAABTG010000127.1 GCA_011389995.1 Thiotrichales bacterium | reverse complement strand
CCCCGCAACCGCCCCTCAATCGGCGGCCGCCCGGTCCACGTCACACTCCAGCTGCATGTAGGCGCAGCGGTGACAGACGAAGCCCTCCCAGAACGCCAGCCCGGCCTCCCGGCGGGCCGCGGCGGCGCCGAGGGTGAGGCGTTCGAAATAGCCCCGCAGGCGTTCCAGGTAGGCGGGGTGGTCCCGGCCCCCCACCGGCCAGTAAAGGGAATAGATAGGCAGCACGCCCCGTCCGCACAGGTCCCGGGCCCCGGCCACCGCCAGTTCGGCGGCCTCCTCCCAGCCCAGCCCGTGCTCGGGCTCCAGCTCCACCCCCGCCACCATGGCCGTGTAGACCCGTTCCCGGCCCCACAGGGCCACCGCGTGCTCCAGGGACCGCAGCCAGGTCTCGTAGCCCACGAAGCGGGCCTTGCCCGGGCACACCCGCTCGAAGAGCTCCCGGGACCACACCTCCAGATTGAAGCACACGGCATCCACCAGCCCCTCGCCATGGAGCACCTCCTGGGCCTCCGGCGGCAGGGCGCCGGAGCCGCAGGTCACGGGCACCCGCCCCCCCACCACCTTCTGGACCGCCCGGGCCAGGTCGATGAAGCGCCGGCCCTCCTCGCGCCAGTCGGGCAGGGAGCCCCCCACCAGGTAGATGTGGCGGATGGTGGTCTCGGCGAGGGCCGCCGCCAGGGCCTCCTGCATGCGTTCATGGGTCCGCGGCTCCACCAGGGTGCGCCCCGCCACCTGTCCCAGGTGGGCGGTGCGCTCGTCAGGCGCCCCGTAGGCGCAGAAGGTGCATCGCAGGGCGTTGCCGTCCTCGTCCCGGGCCAGGAAGTACTCGCAGCCCGGCGCGACGTTGATGATGGCCATGTCGCCGTGGAGGCTGACGCCGGCCCGGGCCATGGGGAAGCCGTCTGCCGTGAAGCCGTCCATCCATCGCGGCCGGGGCTCGAAGGCAATGGGCGTGACGGTGTCGTCGCCGTCCCGGGCCAGACCATAGCCCGTGTGCCGGTCTCCCAGCACCTGCCAGGGCGAGCCGCCGCTGCCCTTGACCCGCACCAGGGTGTCGTCGGCCAGGGTCATGAGGTAGGGAATGGGGGCCTTGGCGGCCCCGGTGGGGTTGGGTTCCGCGGGCTGGAAACGATAGGGATAGTAGTTGGGATAGGCGTGGTCCGCCGCCGCCCCCAGAGCGGGGGAGTAGCGGACCCCATCGAACATGAGTTCCAGCTTGCGGGCCGCCGACGGCGGCAGGGTGTCCGGGATCATGGCCTCGCACCGGCATGGGTGAGGGCGATATTATCGGCCCAACGGGGTCGTCGGCGCGACCACCTTCGCGTGGTCGGCGCCCGCCCGGCATGACCCCCGGCCCCCTGGAACGAGCCCATAATGTCATCACCGTGAACCGCGCCCTGCCCCCCAGCCCCCCCGCCGCCGGCGAGGTCTACCACCAGCAGTTCCGGGTGGCCTACGAGTACCCGGTGCATTTCACCACCGACGTCTTCGACCCGGCCAACCCCTGCCTGGTATCGGCGGTATGCCGCCAGGGTACGCCGCCGCGCCCCCTGGTGGTGGTGGTGGACGCCGGGGCGGCACGGGCGTGGCCCGGGTTCCAGGACCGCATCACCGCCTACGTGGCCCACCACCATCGCCATCTGCGGCTGCTGGTGCCGCCCCTCACGGTACCCGGGGGCGAGGCCGTCAAGGCCGACCCCGAGGCCACCCGGGACCTCGGGCGCCGGCTGCTGGCGGCGGGGGCCGATCGCCATACCGCGGTGGCGGCGGTGGGCGGCGGCGCCATGCTCGATTTCGTCGGTTTCGTCGCCGCCACCGTGCACCGCGGCCTGCGGCTGGTGCGCCTGCCCTCCACGGTGCTGGCCCAGAACGATTCCGGGGTGGGGGTCAAGACCAGCGTCAACGCCTTCGGGGTCAAGAACTTCCTCGGCACCTTCACCCCGCCCTACGCGGTGATCAACGACCTCGGGCTGCTGGCGACCCTGGAGGAGCGGGACAAGCGGGCGGGCATGGCGGAGGCGGTCAAGGTGGCCCTGATCCGGGACCCGGCGTTCTTCGCCTGGCTCGAGGACTACCGGGAGGCCCTGGCGGCCTTCGAGCCGGCGGCCATGCACACCCTGATCCGGCGCTGCGCCGAACTCCACATGGAGCAGATCGCGGGGGGCGGCGATCCCTTCGAGCGCGGCAGTGCGAGGCCCCTGGACTACGGCCACTGGGCGGCCCACCGCCTCGAGTCCAGCAGCGCCTACGGGCTGCGCCACGGCGAGGCGGTGGCCGTGGGCATGGCCCTGGACACCCGCTATGCGGTGGAGGCAGGATTGCTCGGAGAGGCCGCGGCGGCCCGCGTCATGGCCCTGCTGGGCGGCCTCGGCTTCGCCCTCTGGCACCCCCATCTGGAACCGCCGGCCGGCGGCGGGCCGTGGCCCTTGCTCGACGGCCTGGAGGAATTCCGCGAGCACCTGGGGGGCGAACTCAGCGTCATCCTGCTGGCCGACATCGGCAGCCCCCGGGAGGTCCATGCCATGGATCCCGCGCGCCTCGCCGCGGCCGCCCGCTGGCTCAGCCGCCACTACGGACCCTAACGGACACGGCGCGAGGCCACCCCGAAGGATGAAAGGTGCGCCATGTCCGTCCCTCACCCCGGCCCTCTCCCCGGGGGAGAGGGGGTCCAAAGGTGTCGCTGCGCGACTTTCACGTTAAACCCCACTCCGGCGCTCCACCACCAGCAGCACCATCAGCCCCGCCAGGGCCAGCAAAAGCAGGCCGCGGCGGGATGGCCCGCCGGTGCCGGCCAGGGCCTCCACCCCGGTCCAAGGTCGCACCAGCCCCTCGGCCCGGGCCGCCGGGAGGATGTCCCGTCCCCCTCCGGTGGTCTCCGCGGCGGGCGTGCCCACCTGGAAGTGATGCACCAGGCGCCCCTCACCCAGCACCAATTCGAGCCCGTAGGGCCCGGGAACCGGGGTCTCCAGGGGCGTGGTGTAGAAGCCGGGCGCCAGGGCACGGACCAGCCGGCGCCGCTCCCGGCCGGCGGGGTCGCGCAGGCTCACGACGAGAGGCGCCACCGCCCATTCACCATCGGCGGTGAGGGCCTCGGCCTCCAGCTCGTAGCCCCGGGGCCGGGAATGGACCCTCACGTGGATGCCGCCGGCCGCGGCGCCCGCCGCCGTGTAGTCCACCAGGTCCCGGGTCAGCGCCGGCCAACGGGGCCAGGCAGGCCATGCCGATGCCCAGGTGTGGAGGCCGCCGGGCAGCGCCATCACCCGTCCCAGGCCCGCCCGCCAGTGGGCCACCAGGGGCAGCCCGTCCGCCGCGGTGGCACTGACGGTGGCGCCGGGACGGGCCCGTGTGACGGCCACCCCATCCCATGGCGGCAGGGGGGCATGGCGCGCCAGGAGGCCGCCGTCGGCGTCCACCCGGGCCATTACGGGGCCGGGACGGGGCGGCACCAGCAGGCCGTCCACCGCGCCCGCCACCAGGCGGGGCAGGTGGGCGCGGTGCTCCACCTCCAGGAAGGGCGCCCCGGCCGCCCGGGCGAGGGCCGCCAACCGCCCTTCGGGGTCGCCGTCCACGGCCACTACCACCAGTTCCCCGCGGGCCTTCTCCAGGGCCTCCATACTGGGCGCTGTGGGCCCATCGGACAGTCGGCCATCGGATATGAGCACCAGCAGCCGCCGCTCGGCGGGGTCCGCCGCGAGGTCCGCCACCGCCGCGGCGAAGGCGCCGGCCAGCCGGGTCCCGCCACCGCTCCTGGGTGACCATGCCGTGGTCAGCTCTTCCAGGGCCGTGGCCCTGGGACCGAGGGGCAGCACGCGGCGACCCGCGCTGTCGAACACGTGGAGGCCCACCCGGTCTGGGGACGCCAGCCCGCGGGCGGTGGCGAGTACCGCCGCCCGGGCGGTCCCCAAGGGGTCCTCCCCGCCGGGTTGGGCGGCCATGCTGCCGGAACTGTCCACCAGGAACTGCACCGCCACCGGCCCCCGCCCCGGCGGCGCTTCCGAGAGCAGGGGCAGCAGGCGCTCCAGGCGCGACCCCCGGTAGCCCCCGGCGGCGAAGCTGGCGGGCCCGCCCAGCACCAGCAGTCCCATGCCCTCGGCCTCCACCCGCCGCTCCAGCAGGCGCCAGGCGGCATCGCCGGCGGCGTCCACCGGCACGTCCTCCAGGATCACCAGTCCCAGATCGGGGATGCCCAGCAGCGCTTCCAGTTCCTGTGCCGTGGCCGTCACCACCGCCAATCCCTGGCCTTCGAGCACCGTCCCCAGGGGGGTGGGGCCGGGGGTGGCGGTGACGTGGCCGATGCGGGCGGGGCCCACCACGTTGAGGATTTCCGTCACTTCCTGCCCCCCTACCCTCGCCGTCACCGGATGTCGCCCCGGGGCGAGACCTCCCAGCCAGGCCCGGGCCGCGGCCCCGTCCCCGGGGACGGCGAACGGGACCGCCGGCTCGCCGTCGATGAGGACACCATGGAGGGCGTCGGCCCGGGGGGCCACCAGGGTCGTCGGTACGGCGGCGCCCCTGGCGACACGGGCCGGAACGTGGAAGGCATGGCGCGGGGGCTGGGCCGCCGGGGCCATGGGGAGCTCCCAGAGGGTGACGCCGGCACCGTGAAGGGCCCGCAGCAGGGGCATGGCATCGCCCGTGGTCTCGCGACCGTCGGACACCAGCAGCAGGTGGGTGGCGTGGCCCGCGCGGCGGCGGGCGGCGGCCTCCGCCAGGGCCCGCTCCAGGTCCGTGGCGCCGCCGAAGATGGCCCGACTGCGCAGCATGCGGGGGGTGCCGGGGAGGGCCTCCCGGCCCGCTGCCGGGCCCTGGAGGGGCCGTTCCTCGGACACCTCGCCGGCGAAGCGCAGCAGGCCCCATTGGACGTGTTTGGGAAGGCGGGCCAGCCCGCGGGCCAGTTCCCGCCACGCCCCGTCCACGGTGGCGCTGTCCACGCTGGCCGAGTCGTCCATCAGCAGCAGCAGATCCGCGGGCGCCCCGGCATCGCCGGGGGGCAGCCACCAGGCCACCGCCAGGACCAACCCGAGGGCCCCGCGGGGTGCCAGGGCGGCGACCCGACGGCGGCAGCGCAATGCATCCACCAGCAATACCAGGAGGGCGGCGGCCATCAGCAAGCGGTCGAGGGGCGTGGCGCCGGGACGGGCGGCGGCGGCGGGGACCACCCCGGCGGGCTCGATGGTCCGCGGCGCGATGGCGGCGACGGGCGCCGCCGCCTCCCGCCACCACAGGCCGGCCGCAGCCCCACCGGGCGCCAGACGTTCCAGCAGGCCCGTCAGCAACAGGGCGAAACCCTCCGGGTCCCGGCCATGGAGCCTCTCGAGGTCGAGGGCCAGGTGGATGTGCGGTGCGTCGGCGGGGCCTGCCACGGTGATGAGCGGCCGGGGCCCGGCGGCCAGCAGCCACTCCCCGGGGGGTGGGTCCGGGGTGCGGCGGGCCACGCTCGCGGGCTCCAGGATCAACTCGCGGAGGCTCCCGGCGGCCGGGGACCACACCAGGGGCTCGGTGATGGGCATCACCGGGCCTCCGGTCACCACGTGGAGGGCCGCCCCCGCGGACGCCTTTTCCACGGCACCACAGTGCACGGCCACGCCGCCGGGGCCCGGGTCGCGGGTCCAGCCGGGCACCAGGCGGGCGAGGTCCGCCAGGCCCCGGGGGCAGTCGCCGCCCAGCACCAGGGGTGTGGCCGGGATGTCCAGGGCGAGGCGGTCATCCGCCACCAGGGAGTCGGCGGGCAGCAGGCGCGCCGTTACCCGCCCGCTCACGGCGGTTGCCGGTAGGGGGAAGGCCAGCTCACCCACGGTGTCGGCCTCCAGGGTGGTGGCGGGCAGGGTGAGCTGGCCCCCGGGCCAGCTCACCTCCAGGGTCCTGCGCAGGGCCTCAGGGCCGGGGTTGCGCAGGCGCGCGATGGCCTGGAGGCCGTCGCCGGCGGCGGCGACGCGGGCCCCCAGACCCTCGATGCCGGCATTGCCCGTGGCCCGCCCCACCGTGATCACCCGCGTCAGGGGGATCCCCCCGGCCCATTGGATGGTGGCGGGGCTGGCGCCGTCGGTGACCAGCCACTGGGGTGCCTGCCGGTCCCCGGGGAGGGGGGGCACCGGTGGCGCCCCTTCCTGCGTTGCCCGGGCCAGCCATGCCTCCAGGGCGGCGGGCCAGTCCCGTGGGGTACCCTCCAGGGTGAGGGGCGCCCGGGCGCCCCTCAGGTCCCGGATCTCGGCGCCCGCCGCGGCGTCGCCGGTCAAGGCGGCCACCAGCCGCTGCACCGCCAGGGCCCGGCGGGACCCGCCCCGTTCCAGGGTGCCCATGGTGGGGCCGGTGTCGAACCACACCAGGGGGAAGGGGGCGGCGGGAGTCCACCAGCGGGGGCCGGCGGCGGCCATGGCCAGCAGGGCGGCCAGCAGGGCACGGCGGCGCCAGGCCGGGTCCTGGCGCCGCCGGCGCCGGGGCTGGCCCACGGCGGCGTCCGCCGCGGGCCACAGGAACAGGGCGGCCACCCGGAGGGGTCGCCCGCTGTCCCGGTGGCGGTGGATCAGATAGATGAGGGGCAGGGCGGCCAGGCCCAGCAGGGCCGCGGGGAGCCCCAGGTCAATCATGGAGATCAACCACGGCGGTCAGCCACGGCGCCGGGGATCCGTGGCCCCCAGGTGTTGGAGCACGATGTCCGGGAAGGCCGTGGTGGCATGGTGGTGGCTGTGGGCGACCCCCCGCCGGCGACACCAGGCGGCAAGCCGTCCGTTGTAGGCGCCGAGGTTGCGTCGCGCGGCCCCAGTGGCGGCGACGGCATAGACGGTGCCGTCCTCGGCGTCCTCCAGCAGCACGGGGTCCGGCGTCTCCGGCACGGCGACCTCGTCGGGGTCCTGGATCTGCAGCAGCCGCAGATGGTCCGCCGCGGTGGCCAGCCGTGCCAGGTCCGGGGCCATGGCGTCGGCCCGCAACAGATCGCTGGCCAGCACCACGGTGGCGGGGGTACGGATGACGGCGAGGGCACTGCCGGGACGGGAACCCGTGCCGGCGGGCGCCGGCAGGGGGCCGTGGCGGCGCAGGGTGGCGATGAGGGCGGGAAAGTGGTCGGCGCCGCGCCCCGGTGGGCACAGGCCCAGCACCTTATCTCCCACCAGCACCAGGGCCGTGCGGTCGCCCCGGCGCAGGGCCAGCCAGGCCAGGGCCAGGCAGCTCTGGGCGGCCCGCAGCCACTTGCGCGGGGTGGGGGTCACCATGGAACTGCTGCAGTCCAGTACCAGGTACCAGTCGGCGGCCCGCTCGTCACGGTAGCGGCGCACCTGGGGCTGGGGCGCGCGGGCACTGGCCCGCCAGTCCACGGCGCGCACGTCGTCTCCCTGGGCGTAGGCCGCCAGTTGCTCGAACTCGATGCCGGCGGCGGTGGTGCGGTGGCGCCCGCGGGCGCCCGGGAGCAGCCGGGGGGCGGCCGTGAGGGCGGGGCCGGCGGCCCGCGCCAGGCCGTCGAGGGTGTGCTGGTCCAGGCCGGCGATGGCCGTCTCTAGGGGACCGGATTCCACCACTCGAGGATGTCCTCCAGCAGGCGGTCGGTGTCCTGGCCTTCGAGGACGCTTTCGACGTTGAGCAGCACCCGGTGGCGCAGGGCCGGCAGGGCACAATGGCGTACATCGTCATGGGCGACGTGGGCCCGGCCCCGGCGCAGGGCGCGGATGCGCGCCCCCCGCAGCAGGGCCTGGAGCCCCCGCGGGCTGGCGCCGTAACGCACATGGCGGCGGATGGTGTCGGGGGTAACCGTGCAGCCGGGACCGGTGGCGACCACCAGTTCCACCGCCGCCCGCTGCACCTCCAGGGGAATCACGAGGCGCGATGCGAGGGCCATGAGCTCCTCGAGACGATCCAGGGCCAGCACCGCGGCCACCGTCGCCGCCGGTTCACCGTCCAGGGACAGATCGGCGATGCGCCCCAGGGTGGCGGCATCGGGATAGGGCACGGCGGACTTGAACATGAAGCGGTCCATCTGGGCCTCGGGCAGGGGATAGGTACCCTCCAGTTCGATGGGGTTCTGGGTGGCCACCACCCAGAAGGGTCGGGGCAGGGGGTGGCTGTGTCCCGCCCAGGTCACCTGGGCCTCCTGCATGGCCTCCAGCAGGGCGGCCTGGGTCTTGGGCATGGCACGGTTGATCTCGTCCACCAGCAGCAGATGGCTGAACACCGGGCCCGGCCTGAATTGCAGTCGGCGCATGCCGCCGTCGTCCACCAGGATCTCGCTGCCGGTGATGTCGGCGGGCATGAGGTCCGGGGTGCACTGGACCCGCGCCAGGGTGATGCCGCAGGCCGCCGCCAGGGCCTTGGCCAGTTGGGTCTTGCCCAGGCCCGGCAGGCCTTCGAGGAGTACGTGGCCCCCCGCCAGCAGGGCCGTCACCAGTTCCTCCACCAGCGGTCCCTGGCCCACCACGGCCGCGCCGAGGGCCGCCTCCAGCCGCCCCACATCGGCGGCGGCATCGGCCAGGGCCTGTTCCAGGCGGGCGTCCTCAGTCATGGGCCGTGGCCGCGCCGCCCGTGAAGGCCGCCACCAACAGGCGCTGCCCGGGGGACAGCAGGCGTGGCGGCGGGGTGGAGGCGGGGGCCCGCGGGGCATGGATTGGAGGTGAGAGACCGGCGCGGGGGCCCGTCGGCTCGCCGGCACCGGGTGCCGCCGCCACGCTGCCGGCACCGGCCATATCCAGGGACCGCCAGCGGATGGGTGGCAGGTCGCCGGTGGCCCGATCCTGGGCCGCGACGCCCCCGGGTGCGTCGCCGGTACCGCGTCGCAGTCCGTCGCCGCCCCTTGCGGCAGTGGCAGTGTCAGTGGCAGTGGCCGGCGGTGCCGGATCCCCCCCGCTCCGGTGTCGCGCCGCCAGGGCGGGCTCCGAGGTCTCCTCCGGGGGTGTTGCGGGGGCCGTTCCCGGACGGGTCATGGTGGCGGCAGTGCGGGCCGGAAGAGGCCGGACCGGGCCTCCCCAGTCGGGGGCGGTGGCCGCGGTGGCGGGCACGGAATGGCCGGGGGTGGTCAGCAACAGGGCGGCGGCGAGCCAGGCCGCGAGGCCGAAGAACAGGCCCAGGGCGGGACGCCCCGGGCGCGAGGGCGTGCGGGGAGGTCGGGCGGGCTCCAGGGCCTGCCGTATCAGCAGGCGGCCGACGGCAGGGTCCACGGGCCGCCGCCCCAGGGCGGCATCGAGGGCGGCCGGCAACAGCTGATCCGCCACCCCGAGGCGGTCGTGGCGGGTCGCCGCGGCGGTCAGGGAGCGGGGGCGCAGGGCGGCCACGGCTGCCGCGCCGATGACCACGGCGGCGGCCATGGCGAGGGCCAGGAGGGGCGTCCCGAGGGCAGTCAGGTGGCGGTGGATGAGGGCGATGATGAGGAGCACCGGCCCGCCCATGACCGCCGTGGTGAGGGCGGCGTCCAGCGCCGCCGCCCCGCGATCCCGGCGGCGCAGGGCGGCGACCCGCCGCACCAGGGCGGTGGCTGCCGGGTCCGGTGCGGGAAGGGAGGTAACAGCTGCCATCGACGCATATCCCAGGGGCTTGCAGGAGGGGGGGAGGCCGGTGGTCACTGGCCCGTGAGCCGGTGGAGTCCGTGGTGCCAGCCGACCCACACCACCAGGCCACTGCCGGCGGCCGCGGCGAACCTCAAGGGCAGTTCCCACGCCTCCTTCGCCAACCGCCGCAGGCCGAGCACCATGGCCGCCGTCATCAGCCCGGCGAGGCCGATGAGGATCGTTCCAAAGGCGACCCCGATACCCCAGGATAGCGCGTCGGCGAGGACCGCTAAAGCATAGAGGGGCCACGGCGCCGCGGCGGCGAGGGTGGTGGCCATCAGTTGCGAGGGCAGGGCCCGCCGCTCGGCGAGCAGGGGAATGGCGGTGGCCAGGACCATGGCCTGGGCCAGCCCCAGGGCATGGGCCGCCTGGTACCCGTAAGGCGCCGCGGGCGAACCCGGTGGAGCGAACATGATCTGCCCCGCCAGCCACAAGGCCACCGGTCCCGCACACAGCACCGCCAGGGCCGAGGCGTGGAGCGGCGTCACGGGGATGTCTCCGGAGGCGTGATGCCGCGAAAGCCGAGCCAGCCCGTGGCCAGCAGGGCGACGGGGGCGGTGAGCATCATCTCGTCCGGCCCATCCTGGTCCAGGGTCAGGGTGGCGCCGGAAAGACCGCCCACGGATACGGGCAGGCCGAGGGAGCGGGGCAGCGCCATCTCCAGCACCCCCCGGCGGCTGCCGGCGACGGCGAGCCAGGCCTCGGGTGTCGTCGCCGCGGTCTCCGGCGGGGCCGTCACCCAGCGCGCCTGGGGCGCGCCGCCCCACCACGCGGCCGCGGCCAGGGCGGTGGCGGCGAGGGTCACGGCGACGGGGGCCCAGGGGGACAGCCGCCAGGCCGCCGCCATCAGCATCAGACCATAGCCCGCCAGGAACAGTCCCAGCTTGTTCACCACGGGCGTGGTCATTGACTCCAGCTCCGCCGTCAACGGTCCCGTGTCCGGGGCGGACAGGGGACGCGCCAGCAGTGCCGTCACCGCCCCGTGGAGGGGGGCGTCCGCGGCGATGCGTGCGAGTCCGCCGCCGCCGCAGCGGGCCACCGCCCGCAACTCCTGCCACAGGGTCCCGGCCCGGCCGGCCAGCAGCACCCGGCCGCAGCGTGCGGCATGGCCGAGGAGTGCCTGGCGCTGCCGGGGGGTGAGCTGCCCGACGGCCTCCTCCCCCACCACGGTCACTGCCACCGTGCGGTAGGCCTCGGCCACCGCCGGCAGGCGGTCGGGGGTCAGATGCAGGTAGCGCAGGCGCTCCCGCTCCTCCCGGGACACGGGCACGGTGGTGGCCACCAGCCGTACGCCCTCGAGCCAGCGTGGCGACCACTCCAGGGGTGCGACGGGCCGGCCATCCACGGTGAGGCCAAGGGCGGTATGACCGGGGGAGGCGAGCACGGGTAGATGAACGGTACGGGGTACGCCGGGAGCGGTGTGCCAGCGATGGCGGAGGTCGTAGCCAGGGGTGGGCTGGCGGGCCTCGATGGTGGCCGCGCCGGGGGTCACCAGGGTCACCTCCAGGGCGCTGACCTCGCCGGCCAGGGCATAGCCGGACCACGCCGGCTCCAGCTCTATCCTGATGTCGGCCGCTGCCGGCCCCGACACCAGGGCCAGGAAGGCCAGAGCCGCCAGGCGCAGCCGCATCACCACGCCCGCGGCGCAAGCCCCCGGCTAGGGATTGATGGCGTTGTTGAGGGCGATGACGGTCCAGGCGGTCACCAGGTCCTTGCGGTCCTCCCACCAGCGCCCGGATTCGTCGTTGACCCACGAGCCATCGGCTTTCTGCAGGGCCATGAGGCGGTTGATGAGATCGGCGCGCCAGTCGTGGGCCACGCCCCGGTCATCCACCAGTTCCGGCTCGCCCCAGGCCCGCATGGTCTTGGAGAAGGCGTTGTAGTAGTAGAACAACCCCTGTTTGCCTTTGGCGCCCGGGTTGTCTTCCAGGGTGTAGTTGCCCTGGATCCAGCCATAGGCCGCCTGTACCCGCGGGTCGTCCCGTTCCACCCCGGCGTAGAGCAGGGCGAGGAGGCCGGCGTGGGTCATGCCCCCGTAGGAGCCGGCATCGCCGTGGGGGCTGTAGAGGGGCATGTAGGTGAAGCCGCCATCGTTGCCCATGCCCTGGATGTCGTTGGTCTCGCTGTTGTTCTGGCAGCGGCTGATGAACGTCACCGCCCGATCCCACAGGGGGTCGTCCTCCGCCAGGCCGGTGGCCTTGAGGGCCTCGATGGCCATGTACTGGTTGGAGAGGTCGGGGCGCTCGTCGCCGCCATAGCCGATGCCGCCGTAGTACTTGTGGTCGGCCTCGTAGCCGTCCTTCGGCCCCAGCTGGAGGCCCTGCAGGAACTGCTGGCCACCACGGATGACCTCGTCGTACTGGGGATTGCCGGTGGCCTCGAGGGCCGTGATGGCCACCGCGGTGTTGTAGTTACGGTTGTAGATGGTCTCGCTGATGGAGCCGTCGTCCTTGACATGGGCCAGCAGGAACTGGATGGGACGGGTGATGAAGGGCCCGTCCTCCTCGGTGTAGCCGCGGCGATTCTCCAGGAAGGCCCGCAGGGCGAGGGCGGTGATGCCCACCGAGCCGGACCAGGAGCCGTCCTCTCCCTGGTTGGCCCGCAGGTAACGCAGGCCACTGTCGGCCGCGCGTTTGGCCTGCCCAATGAGGGCCGGATCGGTGGCCGCGGCGGCGCTTGGGGTGGTGAGGAACAGGAACGCCATCACGGCCACCGCACAGGGTTTGGTCCAATTCATGGGTCGTCTCCAGGGTCATGGGTCGAGGATAGCGGGGCGACCAGGGGTCGCCGGGCGTATTCTGCTGCAGCCCAGGAAAGGGCCGCAAGGGCCCAGGTGGCTGCCAGGGCCGTACCCGTGCCGAGGTAGCGGTAGTCGTAACTGCCCATGGGTGAATGACGGTAGAGCCAGTCGCTGCGCAGGGGGTCCCCGCCGAGGGCCGCGCCCAGGTGGAGCACAGGGTTGCCGGCCACCAGCCAGTCGAACCAGGGGGCCCGCTCCGTGGCCTCCAGCAGCGGGGCGAGCCAGACGGGGGCGGCCGTCACCACCACGCCCGCCAGGCCCATCAAAAAGTAACGGCGTCGGGCTTGGCCCGGGGCCCGCGCTCCCAGGCCCGCGAGCCCCATCAACGCCAGGGACTGGCCGCTGACCAGGAAGGCGAAGGGCAGTAGGCCCCAGGTCACGAACCCGGCGGCCAAGGCCAGACCCCCCGCCAGAGCCCCGGCGTACAGGGCCCAGGCCAAGCCGGCGGGGAATCGCGGGACCGCCGCCAACCAGGGGGTCGCCAGGGCCAGCAGGAAGGCCATGACGGTGAGGGCCAGGATGCCGTCGCCCGCCTGCCAATGGCAAAGGAAGGCGGTGGCCATGAGCAACGCCGGGCGTGCGGCCACCGACGCCGGGGAGGGAAGGCTTGTGGGTGTGTCCATGTCGGACTAATTTACACTATATATACGGTAACTCTTTTTTCGTCCGAGGCGTCGAAAAGGGCCCGTGGTCCAAAGGGATGGCGGGAAGAGCCCATCGCCGGGCAGCCCCGGACGCGGATTTCCGGGGGATGCCGCTGTCGGTTTTTTTTACAACGCCCCATGACAGACTCAACGATGATATGAATAACCCGTCGTAAACCTATAAAAAACCGTAGGGTGTTGCGGGGTTGGCGTGCAATTTGCCTTAGGTTTATCCATCCAGCACTGTGAGGTAGGCGCCGATGAAAAGCGTGTGGGGTACGGGGGGGATATTGGCGACCTTGCTC
>JAABTG010000126.1 GCA_011389995.1 Thiotrichales bacterium | reverse complement strand
CTAGCAGGGACGTGCCACCTCGCCATGGCGCGGGCAGCCCACCAGATGGTCATTCACCACCCCGCCCGCCTGGAGGAAGGCGTAGCAGATGGTGGAGCCGACGAAGGAGAAGCCCGCCGCCGCCAGGGCGCGACTCACCTCATGGGACAGGGGCGTGGCCGCGGGCACCTCGCCCATGACCTGCCAGTGGTTGATGATGGTGCGGCCGTCGGTGAAAGACCAGATGAAGGCATCGAAGGAACCGTGCCGTGCCTGCACATCCATGAATGCCCGGGCGTTGCTCACCGCGGCCTGGATCTTCAGGCGATTGCGGATGATGGCGGGATTGCTGCGGGCGCGTTCCAGCTCGGCGGGCGTCATGGCCGCCACCCGCGCGGGATCGAAGCCATGAAACACCTCGCGAAAGGCCTCGCGCTTGTGGAGCACCGTGCGCCATGACAGGCCCGCCTGGAATGCGTCCAGCACCATGTACTCGAACCACAGGCGATCGTCATGTACGGGCACGCCCCACTCTTCATCGTGGTAGCGCACCATGAGCTCATCCTGCCCCGGCCAGGAACAGGCCCCCTGGTTTTCCGACCCCAGCATCATCCCTCCTTCGGCAACCTGCCACGGGCCCGGTGGGACCGGCGACACCCCCGGATTATTTAAAGTTTGTTAATGAGCGGCATGACCGGCCAAGTAGAATAAAAACATAACAATCACCCGAGAGGGTCTCGCACCCCGTCGTGATGGAGTTCAGGCGTACGAGCTTTTTGTGGCACGCAGCCGGTCCAAGTTGACATTGAGCGCCGCCGTTGCTTTCTTCAATCCAGAAAAGGGCACTGCCAACGTCGCCTTAGGCCAGAACCCAATAATTCGCACCAACCGGAGGAAGGACATGGCCCGTTCCGCTTCTCTGACCCGCAGTCAACCTCATGATGCCGGGATCCGGCAAAGCGAAGCACCCGCGGTACTGCGGGAGTTGACCGATGCCGCCGGCATCACCTTCAACGGTCCCCGCCCCTGGGACATCCAGATAAGAGACGACCGCCTCTATGGCCGCGTCATCCGCGAGGGCTCCCTCGGCTTCGGCGAGGCCTACATGGACGGCTGGTGGGAGTGCGAACGCCTCGACGAGTTGTTCCATCGGCTCCTGTCGGTGGAGGCGGACGAGCGCCTCGGCCAGGTGGCACGCCTGCGCTTCGTCATGGCCTATCTGCGAAACGTGCTGATGAACCGCCAGTCCAAGCGCCGCGCCACCCAGGTGGGGGAACAGCACTATGATGCCGGCAACCACATCTTCGAGGCCATGCTGGACCCCACCATGAGCTACAGCTGCGGCTACTGGGCCGATGCCGACAACCTGGCGGACG
>JAABTG010000125.1 GCA_011389995.1 Thiotrichales bacterium | reverse complement strand
CGCTGCCGCGGCCTGCCGGTGACCATCGAGCTGATGGACTATCGCGACCTCGAGGGCACCTTCGATCGGGTGATATCCATCGGCATGTTCGAGCACGTGGGCCCCAAGAACTACGACACCTATTTCGCCACCGTCCACCGCCTCCTCGCCGACGAGGGCCTGTTCCTGCTCCACAGCATCGGCAACCACCGCACCGCCGAGGGCAACGACGAGTGGATGGACAAATACATCTTCCCCAATGGCAAGCTGCCGTCGGCCCAGACCCTCACCGCGGCCATGGAGCCCTACTTCCTCATCGAGGACTGGCACGCCTTCGGCCAGGACTACGACCGCACCCTGATGGCGTGGTGGGACAACTTCGACCGCGCCTGGCCCAACCTTCATCACCCCGAGGGGGAACGCTTCTACCGCATGTGGAAGTACTACCTGCACCTGTGTGCCGGGTTCTTCCGCTCCCGCCAGGGCCAGTTGTGGCAGGTGATGATGGGCAAACGCGCCCGCCGGGATGTCTATCGCTCCATCCGCTGAGCCGCAGTGAAACTCGAACGGTTCGAGGCCGCCTCAAGCGAACTCGCTGGGATCGAAGCCCGCCTTCTCGAAATAGGCCCGGGCCCTGGCTTCGTCCCGGGGTACGCCGTTACCCTCGTTGTACATCATGGCCAGGGTGGTAAGGGAACCCAGCAGTCCCTGCTCGGCCGCCTTCTCGAACCAGTGGGCCGCCAGTTCGCCGTTTTTCTCCACGCATTCGCCCTCCAGGTACATGAAACCGAGGCCATGCTGGGCCAGGGCGTGATCCTGATCCGCCGCCTGCTGCATGGCCTCCAGGGCGCGTCCGGGGTTGGCGGCCATGCCGAGACCGTTCTGGCTCATCACGGCGATGCGGTACAGGGCCTCGGGATGACCGTCATCCGCCAGACCCTGGAGCAGCTCGTAGGCCCTGGAGAACTGTTTGGCCTCGAAGGCGGAGATGCCGCTGGAAAGGGTGAGTTCGGTGTCGGCTTCGTCTCTGTTCATGATGGCCCTCCTGCAGGGTAGGTCTGATAAGGCGCCGCCCCGGCGACGTTTCTCACCACTATGAAGCCATTCGCCCCGGCTGTTAACCCGTTTTCCCCGAGGGTACCTTCCTCTGACGGCCCTGTGGGCCGGCGCGGCCAACGCCGCCACGGTCCATGGACGTCAGGGCTCGGCTTGGACAACCGCGGACCCTACAAGTCCCGCGGACGCTGGAGGGTGATGACCTCGGCGCAACCGGCGGGCAGGGTATCCCATTGGCCGGGCATGGCGAGATCGGCGAGGGCCGCCGTGGTCATGAGCTTGCCCTTGGCGTCGGTCTCGGCGCGCCCCCCCGCCAGGTGCATGAGGAGATCGTCGAGGCCCGGATTGTGACCCACCAGCAGGGTGCAGGCGGCCGTGGCGGGGCAGTCGGCCAGGACGTCCAGCAACTGATCGAGGGAGGCCCCGTAGATGCGGGTGTCCCAGCACACCCCTCGCTCGCCGATCCCCAGGGCGCCGCACACCGCCAGGGTGGTCTGCCGCGCCCGCCGGGCCGGCGAGCTCACCACGTAATCGGGTACCGCCCCGCGGGTCGCCAGCCATTCCCCCATGCGGGCGGCGTCCCGGCCACCCCGCCCGGCCAGGGGCCGCTGGAAGTCATCGGCCGTGTCCCCATGCCAGTCGGACTTGCCGTGGCGCAGGAGCCATAGCCGTCGCGTCATCGCCCATCTCCTCCCGGAGGTGTCCGGGCACCTTCCTGCCGCACCGCCAGCAGCTCCCGCAGGAAGCTGATGTCCTCGGCCACCGCCATCTCGAAACCGGCGCGCTCGCCCTGGCGGTCGTCCAGCAGCAGGCCGTTGAGGAAGTCCGCCCCCGCGGGGGAATCCCACAGCGTGGCGATGCGTGCCACCAGGTGTGGATAGCGTGTCTCCATGTCCACCGCGGCCGGCGTTTCCTCATCCCAGGCAGGAGGCCTGACGTTGAAGCGGGCACGGAAACGCGCCTCCAGATCATCGTAGGCCTGGCGATCCGCCGTCTGCCGATACAGTGAAAAGGCCATGGACCAGGGTCGCATGTCGGGCTGATCCGGGGGCTCACGATCCATGAGATCGCGCAACACCTCCGCGGCATCGCCGTACTGCTCGTAGAGCAGGTGCAACTCCACCTCCAGCAGGCGTACCGTGACGGAGCGGTTGAGCTGGCGGCTCTGCTCCTCGGAGATGCCGCCGGGTGACTCCGGCTCCCCGGAGCCGGAGTCGGATTCGGATTCCACCAGATTGAGGAACTCCGCCTCCACTGCATTGGCCGGAGGTCCCGTTCCCAGCTCTATGAGCTGCAGGGTAATCTCCTGAGTCTGCTCCGTGGAGCGGGGCTCCTCCCGGCCATCGTCCGTGGCCGACGCCACGGAGGGCGGGGCCTGCGGGATCTCCACCGCCGGCGGGGGCGAATCCTCGGGGGCGGGGGGTGGCGAGGCGGTCGCCGGCGGGCCCGTGGGTGTCGCCATGACCGGCCGCGCATCCGTCGGGAAAGGTATCTCATCTTCCGCCTCCCGGCGCCGCGCCAGCCACGCCAGCAGCATCGCCAGCAGGAGCACCAGCACCGCGCCTCCTCCCAGCCATAGCCACCAGGGTGGCTCCCGGGGGCGTACCCGCTCCTCCTCGAGGGCCGTGGCGAGGGACTGCACCCGGGCCTCCAGGGCGGCCATTTCCGAGACCATGGCGGCCATGCGCCCCCGCGCCTCCGCCAGTTCCGCCTCCACCTTTCCCGCCGCCGTTCCGGCCGTGGCGGATGGCTCCACCGCTGCGGCGACGGGCTGCGGCGGTGGCGGCTCCTCCTCCGCCGCGCCCACCGCGCCGTCGTCGGGCCCTTGGGAGGCAGCGGCCACGGCGGCCTCCACACGCCCGGGGTCCAGATCTTCGCTCAGACGCATACCGGCCAGTCGACCCTCCTCCGCGGCGGACAGGATGTGGAGCAGGGGCGGCTCCGGCGGCGGCTCCGGCGGCGTCTCGTCATCGGCCCCGGGCGCTCCATCGGCCCCGGGCGTGCCGCCGGGCAGGGACAGGCGCGCGCCTGCCAGCAACCGATCCGGATCACCGTCCCTGAAGGCCCGGGGATTGGCGGCGACGATGGCCCGGGCCAGGGCCGGCCCGTAGCCCCGGCCGGGGTAGTGGCGCTCCACGATGGCGGACAGGGTGTCGCCGGGATTCACCGTCACCCTGTCCCCTGCCACCGCCGGGGCGGGCGGCGCCGCCGGGGGCCGGGGGGCCTTCGGGACGGGCGGCGGCGTCGGGGGCCGGGTGGCCTCCGAAGCCATGGAGGCGGGCCGCGACCGGGGGCCGTAGCTCGGGGGGTCCAACAGGATGGTGTAATCCCGGGCCAGGCGATAGCCACTGCCGCAGGCCAACTCCACCGTAAACTCCACCACCGGTTCCCTTACGGAACCTGCGGTGGACAGGGTTAGGATGGGGTCGCCTGCGCGTTCCCCCGCCTCCAGCCGGGGGCGGTCCAGCATGCCACCGCCCCGCCGCGTCGGGTCGGCCAGTCGCCAGCCACAGCGTCCGGGCCAGCCGCTACCCGCCGCGTTGTGGACGGGCAGAATCACCGCCAGGCGCTGACCGAGGGCGGATTCCACCTCGGCCTCGCCCAGCCCGAGGGCGAGGGGCGATCCACCGTATGACAGTACAACGGCGGCAGCCACGGACCGCCAGATTCGCCCGCGGCCGGTCGCGGCGGCGACGGCAGCATTCATCCACCCGGGTAAAGGCAAGAGCGTTCCTTGTTGGAAGAGCAGGGCTCAAAGAATATCGTCTTTTTTACTGATTCTAATGACTTATCCCCCATGCCGCCAGCGGAGGCAGCCCCCGGGGACGAAGAGGGCAATCGCGGGCGGGGCCCGGGCCTCAGGCGGCAGCGGCGTCCAATACCTCCATGAGGTTGGACACCGCGCGATCGAACAGGGGCTCGTCCTCGATGAGCATGGCATCCCCTGCCGCCAGTTCCACGGCCAGCTCCCGGGGGGCTCGCTCCAGTACCCGGGCCCCCCGGCGATCGGTGAACAGATAACGACCGCTGATGCTGCTCACCCAGGACAGCCGGGCCCGCACACCGCCGCCGCGGCGGAACTCGATCCAGGTGCCGCGATCCAGTTCCCTGACGATGGCCAGAAACTCCGGGTCGGGCTCCGGCAGCTGTACCACATTGTCTACAGGCGGCGGCGAGACACTGTCGGGCTGGTCCTCCAGCACCGGCAGGCCGTGGTCCTCGGCCACCTGCTCCGGCGGCTTGACGGCACGCCCGTGGAGAGGCGCCAGGGCGCTGATGAAAAGATTGCATTCGTTCCCGTCCATGCCGCTGCGACGGGCGCCCTCCTTGATACGCCGCAACAGTTCCGGCAGCAGCCCCACCAGGCGTCGCCGCTCCCCCGCCGAACCCTTGGGTTCCAGACTCCACAACAGGATATCCATGGTCTCCACGTCCAGTTTCCAGGCCCCCGTCCCGCGCCCTTCCTCCAGGGCCGTGCGCTCCAGCACCCGCCGCCAGGTGTGGTCGAAAAACTGCCCCACCAGCACCGGCACCCGGGGACGTTCCAGCCGCTTGCGCACCTCTGCCTCGGCACGCTGACGGGCGAGGTCCAGGCGTTCCTCGGCGGCCGTATCGGCAGCCACCGCCTCGATGGTGGCCTCGAACCCGGCCAGCTCCCGTTCCAGGAAGGCCTGGAATTCTTCCAGGAGCTCCACGAAAAGGCCGATGTCGTCCTCGAATTCGTCCACCACCTGCTGGGCCGTAACGGCGATCTGCCGGAACAGGGGGCGGTCCCGTTCCTCGTCCTCCCGCAGCCCCACGCCGGTGGCGGCCAGGGTGTCCAGCAAGGTACGGGCCGGATGGTGTTTGTCGGAGAACAGAGAGCGGTCCAGCAGGGCCACCTTGAGGAGGGGGAGCTGGAGACGCGCCAGCTGGGCCTTGATGACATCCGGCAGGGCATCGTCGTCCAGGATGTAGTCGAACATCATGGCGACGATGTCCAGGGTGGTGGCCTCGCTGGTGCCGCCGCCCAGCACGCCGCTGGAGCGCAGGGTGTGAAGCACGTTCACCGGGGTGCCGGTGGCCGCCACCGGTGTCAGGTCGCCGCCGACCCCGGCCAGTACACCACCGGCCCGGCCGCCACGCTGCAGGGCCGTGAGGTCGGAGACCACGGCGCCGGTGGCCACGGCCGGGCCGCCGCCCGCGCGTCCGCCCCCGTCCCCGCCAGCGCCCATCGGGCCGCCCGGCAGGCCACCGACCCCACCGCCGGCGTCACCGTAGCCCGCACCGGCACCCGCCGCCGTGCCGCCCGCGGCGCCCGCCAGGAGCCGCGCCAGCACGCTGAAGACATCGCCTCCCGCACCGGGACCACCGCCGCCGGGGCCCGGGACCCCCGCCATGGCGGCCCCCGCCGCGCCGGCCTGCTCTGCCGTGGGCGCCTCCTCTCCGGGGGGCGTCGCGGCAGCCCGTGGCGGGGACGGCTGGGAGGGATGCTTGTCTCTTGCCGGCAACTCCCGCAACACATCCCGCTCCGCCAGCATGACGTTGAGATGGTCGTAGAGTTCCACGATGTCGTGGAAGGCATAACGATCGAAGAGCTTGAGGACGATGAGCTTCACCTCGATGCCCGACTCCAGGCTGTGGCAACCCTCCTGGAAGGAGCGGCAGAAGGCCTCGGGGCCGAGGGGATTGTCGTCACCCGTCAACTCGGCCCGGCCGAGGAGGAAGCCCATGCGCATGTCGAGGGCGGCCAGGGCCTCATGGGCGGACTCCCGGAGCTTGCTCACCATGTTGTCGACGGCCAGGGATTCTTCCAGCTCGTCCATGTCCACCAGCCCCAGGGACAGCTCCTCCGCGGGCAGGTCCGACCCGCCGCCGGCAGCGGCTTCCCCGGTGGCGCCACGAAAGAGGGTCAGGAAGTGGTCCCGGCAGCCGCTCTCGATGGCGGGGCGCTTGAGCCGTACCTCCCGCATGGCGTCGAAATAGAGGCTCTGGAGCTGGTTGCTCTCGGCCTTGTCGGCCATGGAGAACAGGGCGTCGTCCGTCTGATCCATGACCCGGACCATGATACGTTCAAGGTGGGCGTCCGTGGTCTGGCGGACCTCTTCCAGCAGCTTGTGGTAGGGATTTTCCATGGTTTCAGCCATCGGACTCATAACGCCCCTTCAGGGGCCGCAGGCGGCGACAGGGGCCTTCATTCAGCGCAGCATGGCGCCGGAGGCGGGCCCCAACAGCGCCTTAGCCATGCCGGCAAGGCTGAAGCCCACGGTACTGACATTGACCACCCGCCAGCCCTGATGCCCGCCGGCCAACCACAGCCGCACCTCGTCGGGACTCCCCTGGGGATGACGCAACCGCACCAGGAGGTAACCGGGTTCGGGACGGGACGGCGGCAGCAGGCGGGCACCGGCGAGCCACGCCCTCACCTTGGCACCATGTTCCCGCAGGGCGGACAGGGCCAGGTGCTCCAACCGCTGCCGTATCTGGACCTTAAAGCGGCTGCGGGTGGCGGCCCCTGAAGCGCTCCAGCGCGGCCCTGTGACCTGCCTCGCAATTCCCTCCACGTCCAGCAGTGGTATGAGCTGCTGGCGTACCAGCGACTCCAGGGCCCCCGCGGGCCTGCCCGGCATGAGGGCCATCTGCAGGCTGGTCACCAGGTGCTGCAGCCGCGGCATGGGGTCGTCCCCGGCCTGGGCGGGGGCCCCGAGCACCAGGCAGCCCGCCACCACGAGCACGGGCAGGGCGAGGAAGCGGTGGCGCCTACTCATGGCCCGGCCCACCGCCCAGGGATTCCATGGTCATGGTGCGATAACCCGCGGGGAGTTCGAACAGGCCGGGATCGGGGTCGAAACCCAGATCCATGGATACCAGCTCGCGGCCGGTGCCCGCAGGGTCCCACTCCCGCAGGGGCAGCCCGTGCTCCATGAAGCGTGCGGGGTGGAAGGCGTGGCGGGCGAGGTCACAGGGCTTCTGCATGTCCGCCGGGGTGAAGGGCACCATGCGCCGGTGCTCGCCGGATAGCACGTCCCGGAACTCGTTCAGGGCCTCGACCATGGCGGGCGCGAGGTCCGGCACTGCGACCTGTTCGAGGCAGGTCTCGCCGTTCACCGCATAACGGTGGAACAAGGCCTCCCGGCCGCCGACGGCCGGCGCGCCCTCCAGGGGCAGTTGCTCCTTGTGGATGGACAGTTCCCGGGGCGGTTGCCCGTCCTCGCCGCGCCGCCGGATCTCCAGAACGGAGCGGTTGTCCGAGGAGATGCTGAAGATGATCTCCCGCTGGCGGTCGAACAGCATGAAATCGCCGTTCTGATCCTCGTCATCGATGCGCAGGTAGCGGGCGTTGACGATGTAGCGGGAGCGATAGGGCTCGATGCCCGGCTCCTGCTCCAGGTAGACCAGGCGGACGGCCGCCCCGTCCCCTGGCTCCACCGTCGCCGCCGCCGATACCACCGGCGGTCCCCCGCCCTTGTCGCAGGCGCCGAGGACCAGTGCCAGACCCAACGCCAGCCATAACCCGTGTCTTCTACTCATCTCCCACCTGTGGTTTCTCCGTTGCCGTCAACATGTCCAGTTCCTCGCGGCTGAAGCCCGCCCGGCGGCGGGCCGGCAGGTTGAGGGGCCCCCGGGGCAGGTGCCCCGTATGACGCCGTACCAACTCGCCGAAGGTGGCCACGGGGTCCAGCCCCCGCGCCTCGCACAACCAGTGGTACCAACGCGAACCCACGGCCACGTGGCCCACCTCGTCCTCCAGGATGATGGCGAGGATCTCCGCGGCCCGATCATCCCCGGCCTGCCCCAGCCGCTCCATCATGGCGGGCGTCACATCCAGGCCGCGGGCCTCCAGCACCCGCGGCACCAGGGCCATGCGCACGAGGGGGTCGCCGGCCGTCTTCACCGCCATCTCCCACAGGCCGTCGTGGGCATCGAGGCTGCCGTAATCGTACCCCTGATCCCGCAGATGTTCCCGCAGCAGTTCGAAATGCCCCGCCTCCTCGGCCGCCACCTCCAGCCAGTCCCCATAGTAGGCGTCGGGCATCTCGCGAAAGCGATAGACGGCATCCACCGCGAGGTTGATGGCATTGAACTCGATATGGGTCACGGCGTGGATGAGGGCCGCCCGTCCCGAGCGGCTGCCCAGCTTGCGCCGCGGCAGCCGCTCGTGGGGTACCAGGAGCGGCCGCGGGGGCCGCCCCGGGGTGGTGACGGGCTCCGCCGGCCGACCCGGGGGCCGCGCCAGCCCCGCCCCAGACCAGTCCCGGCGCAGGGCCCGAACCCGGTCTATCTTGGCGTCCGGCTCGCGACACAGCAGACAGTCCCGGGCCCGCTCGTAGAGATTGTCCGTCATGGCCCCCCCGTGGTGGATGGGTGGTCGAGGCCGGTCCCGGTCCAACGCAGACGATGGCCCCATTCCCCTGGCGCCGCGGCGAAGGGCGCGCACACCCAGAGATCGGCCACCGCCGCCAATTGATCATCCAGGTAGATCAGGGGCAGGCGGTCCCGCAGCCACGGCGGCACCCGCCGCTCCTGGAACAGCCGCTTCAGGGTCTGGCCATGGTCCCGGTCCGCGGGCCGGCAGCGCTCGCCGCCCCGGCGCCAGCGCACGGTGACGCGCCGGCCCGGGATCGCCGCGGCGCGGATACCGGCACCCCGTCCCCGCGTCGACTCCAGATAACCATGTTGGAGTTCGAGGCGGCCCTCGAGGTTCCAGGGGATGGACCACCGCGGATCCCGGGGAGGCAGGGGCGCGCCGAACCATACACAGCCGTCGTAGCGACGGGCCTCCGCCCCGGGCCAGGTCACCAGCGGGTTGCGGTCCCGTGCGGCGCCCGCCAGCATGACGCGGATCGCCTCCAGATGGGTCGCGGCGGGCGGCGGCAGGCCCAGGGCACGTACCGTATGGCGCAACAGGTTGCGCTGGCGGTGGGGATGGAGGCGGGCAATCCCGGCCAGCACCAGCCTGTGGTCCCCGGGTCCCCGGGCCATCTCGCGGTCCGCCGCCGCCACCCCGTCCAGAATATGGGCGGCGCCCGCCTGCAGGCCGGCGCTCCGGCCCAGGGTCCGGGCCACTCCGGGCCACATCCGCGTCAATACCGGCATCACCTCGTGGCGCAGGAAGTTGCGCTGGATATTAAGGTATCGGTTGGAGGGGTCTTCCACCCAGGAGAGCCCTTCACGGGCGGCGTAGCCGGCCAGTTCGGCACGGCTGAATTCGAGCAGGGGGCGCCCCAGGCGGCCCCGGCCGAACGGGCGCAGGGCCGGCATGGCGGCGAGGCCATGGGGCCCACTCCCGCGCAGCAACTGCAACAGCAGGGTCTCGGCCTGGTCATCCAGGTGGTGGGCGGTGAGTAGCAGCTCACCCTCCGCCACCCGGGCCTCGAGGGCCCCGTAGCGGGCGCGGCGCGCGGCGTCCTCCGGGCTCTCGCCGGGGGCCGGCGCGGCGTCCACGGCCACCACCTCCAGGGGTACCCCTAAAGCCTGGCAGGTCTCCCGGCAGTGGCGGACCCAGGCATCGGCCTCCGGCAGCAGCCCGTGGTGCACATGGATGGCCCGCACCGGCAGGCCGTCCGCCTGCCGTCCCAAGTGCATAAGCCCGTGAAGCAACACCTCCGAATCCAGGCCGCCACTGTAGGCCACCAGCAACGGACCCGAGGGTTGAAACCCGGCCAGCCCCTCGGCCAGCCGCAACGGGCAGAAGCCCGTGCCGGCACCGTCGCCAGGGCCGGCCGATGCCCCCGGGCGTCCCCGAGAAGAAGGCGGCGCCGCCGGCGGCGCCTTGACCCTCATGGATGAAACCCACCCACCAGGAGGCACCGCCAAGGCCCGTCGGCCAGCCGGGGACGGGCGTTCGCCCCGTCCACGGTGGTGGCCGCCGGCCCCGCGCGCCATGTCCTCCGGGAGTGGTGCCTCATCATGTCCTTCATGATGCCCTACCGACACCTCCGCGGAAAACACAAGGCCTCCCACGCGGCACGGCCCATGGCAGGCACACCTGCGCCGGGCATTGCGGGCGGCCGGGCCGCGTTGCCGCGCCGGCGCGACGGCGGCGGTGTGAGAAACACGGTTGTCCGTTATAGAATCCCCTTTTCCATCTCTTCGCTTCAGACCCAAGGATCCACACATCCGGCCATGGCCACAGAAATCAAGCGCGTCGCCACCACCCCCTTCGATGACCAGAGGCCCGGCACCTCGGGCCTGCGCAAGCGGGTCCGTACCTTCCAGCAGCCCCATTACCTGGAGAACTTCGTCCACGCCATATTCGCGAGCCTGGACGACTGCCGGGGCAAGACCCTGGTGCTGGGGGGCGACGGCCGCTATTACAACCGCGAGGCCGCCCAGATCATCATCAGGATGGCGGCAGCCGCCGGCTTCGGCCGCATCCTGGTGGGCCGGGACGGACTGCTCTCCACCCCGGCGGCCTCGGTTGTTATCCGCAAGCGCCGGGCCCTGGGGGGCATCGTGCTGTCCGCCAGCCACAACCCCGGCGGCCCCGACGGCGACTTCGGCATCAAGTTCAACGTGGCCAACGGCGGCCCGGCCCCCGAGCGCTTCACCACGGCCTGCTACGAGGCCAGCCGCACCATCAGCGAATACCGGATACTGGATGCCCCCGACGTCGACCTGTCCCGCCTCGGCGAACACACCCTGGGAGACACGGTGGTGGAGGTGATGGACCCGGTGGCCGATTACGCCGCCCTCATGGAAGACCTGTTCGACTTCGATCGCATCCGCAGCCTGTTCGAGGCCGGGGCCATGCGCATCCGCTTCGACGCCATGCATGCCATCACCGGGCCCTACGCCCGGGAGATCCTCGAGCACCGCCTGGGGGCGGGACCCAACACCGTGATCAACGGCATCCCCCGGGAAGACTTCGGCGGCGGCCACCCCGACCCCAACCTCACCTATGCCCGCGCCCTGGTGGAGATGGTGGACGCCGACAAGTCCATCCAGCTGGGGGCCGCCTCGGACGGCGACGGTGACCGCAACATGATCCTGGGCCACCGCTTCTTCGTCACCCCCAGCGACAGCCTGGCGGTGATGGCCGCCAACGCCCATCACATCCCCGGCTATCGCAGCGGCCTGGCCGGCGTGGCCCGTTCCATGCCCACCAGCCAGGCGGTGGACCGGGTAGCGGAACACCTCGGCATCGAGTGCTTCGAGACCCCCACCGGCTGGAAGTACTTCGGCAACCTGCTGGACGCCGGCCGCGCCACCCTGTGCGGCGAGGAGAGTTTCGGTACCAGCTCCAACCACATCCGGGAGAAGGACGGCCTGTGGGCCGTGCTGTTCTGGCTCAACCTGCTGGCGGTCAAGGGCGAATCGGTGGCCCGCATCGTGGGCAACCACTGGCGGGCCTTCGGGCGCAACTTCTATTCCCGTCATGACTACGAGGAGGTGGACGCGAACCGCGCCCACGCCATGGTGGAGGGGCTGCGCGCGCGCCTCGCCGGCCTGCCCGGTCAGACCGCGGGCGGCCTCCGGGTGGCCACCGCCGACGACTTCGCCTATACGGACCCGGTGGACGGCGAGGTGGCCGAGCACCAGGGGATCCGCATCCTCTTCGACGACGGCTCCCGCATCGTCTTCCGCCTCTCCGGCACCGGCACCGCCGGCGCCACCGTGCGGGTCTACCTGGAACGCTACGAGCCCGACCCCGAACACCAGGGCCTCGACACCCAGACCGCCCTCGCGGACCTCATCGCCTATGCCCGGGAAGTGGCGGACCTGAAGACCGTCACGGGGATGGAACGGCCGACGGTGATTACTTGAGAAGCGAGGGAATGGGGAATAGGGAATAG
>JAABTG010000124.1 GCA_011389995.1 Thiotrichales bacterium | reverse complement strand
CCACTCCCTTTAAGAAGCGGATTTTTCGGCTGGAAACAATGCGTTCAGACTGCTACATAGCACAATTAAGCATGAGGCTTCTTATGGTGTCAAGGCCTCAACCCCCGAGGCCGTATAACCGGTTCTGGCTAGGCCAACCTCGGCAGATCGGGCCCGGCCGCCAGGGATCCACTCCGGGTTCCGCCAGACCAACTGTCCATGAACCGGGAGGCCAGGCCGGCTCCTATTTTGATGGAGACATGGGGGGAATACCCCTATCCTGGTCTTCCCCGTGCCCGCTTTCATAGGGCCCACCAAGGTGACTTCCTTGCCCTGACCCGCTAGGGTAACTGGACTTGCCCGGCGCTCGATGCGGATAATCGAGGGAAAGGCTCGGCGGGGAGCCGGGGCGCGCCCGAGCAGGCATTGGCCCACGGCCATGGGCCGGGCGAGCACCAACGTGCTGCCGGGTCCGACCCACCCCGGCAGGCGGCGTGTGAATGGCGAAGTGACAGCGAGTCCGGTGCCGTTCCTTACCGGTGTGCAGAGATCGTTACCCCTCCCTGTCGTCTGGCCGCCATCATCACGCGGGTCTACTCTGCATCGCAATCATTGATCCCAGGTCCTCTCGAAAATATCTCCATGAAAGATTCCGTACCAAAATACAAACTGGCACAGCAGTACATCGAAGACGCCATCAGGACCAAGCAGTTTGTCTACAAGCTACCGGGCGAGCGTGCGCTGGCAAAGGAGTTCGGCTTTTCATATATGACGGTCCGAAAGGCGGTCGACATCCTGGTGAGCCAGGGTGTTCTGTACAAGGTCGCCACGCGGGGGACATTTATCAATGGTGACAGAGACAGGCGACGGCGAAAGACGAACCGGACCATCGGGTACTTTCTGGATACCCGTATCAGCATGGGCATTGCGAGCCCTTACTACTCCATGATATTCGACGCCATCGAGAAGGAGGCGAGCGATCACGGACTCTCTCTGGTGTATTTCACCGAGCGCAGTGAAGATCAGCTCCAGACCGTACTTTCCAAGATGGATGGCGTGATCGCGACGTGTTTTCCAAGGAACGAAGGACTGATTGGAAAAATAAAATCACTAATCCCAGTCGTGCTCATCGAAAACAGCGCCACGGACAAAAGCATACCCTCGGTCGTCATAAAGAACTACGACGCGATAGCTGACTGCGTAGATTATCTTCGAGGATTGGACCACGAGAACATCGGCTTCATTTCCGGCCTCCTGGACTCGGAAATTGGCACCAAAAGACTCGAGGGCTATATGGGTGGTCTGGAGAAGAACGCCATCTCTTACGACGAGTCCCTGATATACCGGGGAGATTATTCTTTTGAATCAGGGGTCCGCGGCGCAGACTTTTTCCTGCAACTCGACTGCCCCCCGACGGCGCTAATCTGTGCCAATGACTCCATGGCCCTGGGCGCCGTGAAGAGACTCAGGGACAGAAGCGTCGCCGTTCCAGACCGCATCAGCGTAGTGGGGTTCGACGATATCGAGGTTGCGTCTCAGATCAGCCCGGCACTGACGACCATCGCGGCGCCCGTTGAAGACATAGCACGACTCTCCTTCGCTATGCTCATGGCCCTGGTGGAGGGCGACGGCCCCGAGGTTCAGCACATGTCCCTGCCCGCTCGCCTGGTAAAGAGGCAGACATGCCGGTCCCCTGCCAGCCCCGTGGCGGCCTGAGAGCGATAACCGCCCCTCCCTTCTCTCGACCCGAGCCCCGCCGACTGACCGGCACCCTCCAGGGAGACGTCACTCCAGGTGGGAGTACAACTCCCGCATCACCCGCTTCGGCCTGCGGTCCACCGTGAAGACCCCCCAGTGCTTCTCCGGCTCCAATGGGTCAGGCGCCCCCTTCCAGGGCTCATCGAAGGCCTCGAAGAAGAACGTCAACACCTTTTCCCGGCGAGACCATTCCATCAGCTTCCCATAGTACTCTGCCTGGAGTTCCTCCGAAGCATTCCAGGCTTCGATACCCCGGCCGTTGGAGGCCGTGGTCCAACCCGCCTCGGTTATGATTACCGCCTTCTCCGGGTAGTGCAGTGCCACGCTTTCGTAGTTCCGCCTGCTGTATTCGAGGGCGTCCTCGATAGTACGGTATTCCCACACCGGATAGGTATGCACGGAGATGAAGTCCAGTTCGGCCGCCAGTGATTCCAGCTTGCCGACCCACGGCACGTGGTTTTCACAGTAGGTAACGGGTTTGTTCGTCCCATGCCTTACCCTGCCCACGAAGTCCATGAGGCGATTCACCGGCACCTGGTGGTCACTCCATTGTGCGGTGGCCTCGTTACCAACGGACACTGCAAAGACGATATCCGCGTATTCCCGGGCCAGCTCCATGAGTCGGTGGATGTGCGAATCATTGGCCGCGCGGTTGGCCTCAAGCACAGGCCCCGGGAAGTCCGCCCCCCAGGGACAATCCGGGTTGCTTTTCTCGGCGGCCAGGTCCGCACCGAGCATCACCTGGAAATCCAGCTTTTCGTGACGAATGGCTTCAAGCACGAGGTCTGCGTGCCGGCTGCAGTCGTAGATCCTCAGGTAGTGCCACTGCTGTCCGAGTATGCGCAGGTCTTCGAGCACCTGCCCGTAACTCGGGAAAGTCCCGTCCAGGGGGGACTGGCCACATCGATAGCCGGAATAACAGATGGCGCTGTCGAAACCGATACCCAGGTCTTCCAGGCGCTTCATATCGCCACGACACTATCCGACATACTTGCCGGCATACTTGGATTTGCCCCCATGCTTACGTCTCCCCATGACAACCCGTCGCCCGTAATCGGAAGCCGGAACGCCGTTACCGTATGACACGGCTCAGCTGCATGGGTCTGCCCCGCCGTTCGATATCCAGCTCCACGATGGTCAGTTTGGCCAGGTCCCCGAGGGCACTCAGGGCGGCGGCGGCGCTTTCCAGGCGCACCCCGTTGACACCGGTTACCACGTCGCCCGCTTTCAGACCCAGCGCCTCGAAGAGCACGGCGCCCCTGCCCCGCGGCAACAGGCGATAGCCCAGTTGCTCGCCGCGGCGAAGCACCGGCCTTGCCCTGACCTCGCTGGCCAACCGGGAAGGGTCCGCCACGAACCGATCGCGAATCCTGGCCAGCGAGACGCCCGTGCCGGCCCGGGATGGCGGCGCCCTGGTCGCCAGATTTCCCGCTGAGCCACCGGACTTGCGCAGAAACAGTTTCTGCCGCTGGTTATGGGCATCGACGACCACGCCATCGGCCAAGACTTCCAGGAGCTCGGCGCCACCGGGCAACAGGGCCCCGACGCCGTAGAGTTGTTCCCTGCCGCCGCCATCCCCCATCAGCGCCAGCCCCCCTTCGTCGCCCGTAGCGAAAACCCCGGCCACCTGGAGCTTCAGCGCCGATACCTGCACCTGTTGCGGTGAGGCCGGCTGCTGGCGAGAGGCCCTGCCCAACAGATGGGCCTCGGTGATCTGACTGACGAGGACATCCACCGAGGCCCGCGCTGCCGGGCGTGAATCCTCTTCAGGTGCACCCGGCAGGCCGACATCCCTTACCGGCGGGCTCACTGCCAGCCTGACGGGACCCGCCGCAACCCAGGCCAAGAGCATGATGGACCCGAGCAGGGCCAGGACGGACAGGGCTCTTCTTAACGATTCACTCATCTGCCTCATTGCACCTGTCTCGTCCGTCCTGCGGTTGACGATGAACCGTGATTCTAAGCAATGGGCATTGTGGAACAAAAACGGGCGCCGGCCTTACAGCCAACGCCCGTGGGATGGAAACGCCTCGGGTGTAGAGACGATTGTATGGTTAGCGTGCCTCGCGACGCCGGGCCATGCCGAACAGGCCAAGCACGGCGGGAATAAACAGCCATACCGCGGCGGGCAGGGGAACCGGTGCGAAGTTGACGTTATCGTAGAAGCGCCCTGATCCGTCGAAGTTCCCCACCCGATTATTGAAACCGATCTGTACCTTGCCTTCAGTCCAGGCCGGATCCAGGGTTACCGAGAGCTGCCCGGGCTGGAATTCCCCCGGGGTCGCTACCGGACCGGTGTCCAGGGTCTGTTCCTCCAACAGGTTGAACACCGGGTCGAATACGCGGATGAAGGCACCCACCTCGGTATTGCCGGTTATGGGAGCGGCGGGGTTGCTCGCATAGTCGAAGTCGAACACCCATTCCGTGCCGCCGGCGGTGTCCGCAGCCGTGAACTCAAACTCGTGGAAGAAGCTGATGGCCTCCTGCACGAACGAATTATTGTGCACCGCGGTGTTGCCGTAGTTGGCGAAGAAATTCAGGTACTGATTACCCGCCCCGTCATCAGCCAGTGCGGATATCTGAGGTCCAGTGCTGGAGGGGGGAATCACCGTGTACGAGCCCTGGCCCGCGTTGTCGGAAAAAACGATCCAGTCCGTGAACCCCGCAGGAAACGTCCCCTGGAAGTCCTCTGAGAAAGGGGTGATGGCCGCCTGGGAGGCGGATGCGAATACCAGCGCCGACGTCATGGCAAGCGCAGGCAGACCGACCTTCAATAGATTGTGCTGTCTCATGTTTGTTTTTCCTCCGTCGAACTGTTGTTGCGTCGCCCCCCCGAGAAGCGCGCCGCCCAGCCTCCCTTGCCCTCGAACCCGGCATCCATCTGCCCACCCCCGGTGGGCATTTCGCTTCAGCAAGGCGCATGGCCCCGGCCCCATCGCCGTGGATTTTATGCTCTATAGCAGCAGTGGAGAAAATAGCAAAACTCGCGCCATGGAGTCCAGCGGCTCATGCAACCGACTGTATTTATTTAAAAATCGAAAACACTCTTCGGCGTTGAAAGGGTTGCCGTTAGGGGGACTGTTAAGAATCCCGACAAAAAATCAACGACGGGGAACGCGGCGCGCTCCCCGCAATCATCCTAACTCACTGAAAAAAAAGATGATCATCATAACCCTGGACTATCAGGCGGGGCAGGGACGAGGGAAAATGGCGTAAAGCATACCGACAGGGGAAAAGCCCCCGCCCGACCCGGTGCCGTCAATAATGCCCGGGACTCGTCCGCGGGGGCAGGACCCCAGCGCGTGTGAGGACCGCAGCGGTGATCCCGCAAGAAATTAAGATGCATGGGTCTGACCCGGGCGTATAGAGGGCCGGACGACGTCGATTACATCAAGGATGGAGCATCGTCAGAACGGCTCGGCGGCGGGCCGCAGGTCCAGTTCGTGGGTCCAGCAGTCGGCGGGCTGGTGGATGATGTCCAGACACGAGGCCGCCACCGACGCGGGGTCCATGCACTGGTCCTCGGTCATCTCGAAATCGTCCCGGGCCCGCTCGCCCCACATCACCCCATCGATGACCACGTGGGCCACATGCACGCCCCTGGGCCCGTACTCGCGGGCCAGGGACTGGGCGAGGCCGCGCAGGGCGAACTTGGCGGCGCCGAAGGCACTGAAACCCGCGGCGGCCTTGACGGAGGCGGTGGCGCCCACCAACAGCAGGGTGCCGTCGCCCCGGGCCACCATGGCAGGGAGGGCTGCCTGGGCGCCGTGAACCGCCGCCAGGCAGGTGGTGCGCCACAGGCCCTCGAAGACCGCCGGCGGGGTGTCGGTGAAGGCCTGATGATGGAAGGCACCGGCGTTGTGGACGTAGACCGTCGGCGTCCCCAGGTCCTCGTTCACCGCCGCCATCACCGCCTGGACAGCGGGACCGTCCGTGAGGTCGCAGGAGAAGGCGCGAAAGGCCCCCTTCCCCAACTCGGCCTCCAGGGCCTCGCCGGCGGCGGCAGAGCGCGCGAGCCCCGCCACCCGGTAGCCACCCGCCACCAGGGCCCGGCATAGCGCCCCTCCCAGGCCCGGGCCGATGCCCGCCACCACGGCCGTTCTCTGGTCATTCATGATAATCACCTCCGGTGATCAGTTGCGCCGCAGGCGCTCGGATACGCCGATGGGCGTAGGATAGTTGAGGACGATCAGATAGGACGACACCACGAAGGTTATCAGGGTCGTCAACTGGATGAGGGCGGATACCTCGGCGCCGATGAGCCTCGCCCCTTCCGCCACCAGGGCGATGATGAGGGAGAACTCGCTCACCTGACCGAGGCGCACCCCCACCTCGGTGGCCACCTTGGGCTCTTCGCCCTCGCGCATCAGCAGCCAGCGGTACATGCGGGGCTTGAGGCCGAGCACCACCCCCGCCAGCACCAGGGCCGGCAGGGCCACCGCGCCGGCCATGGAGATGTCGAATCCGAGGCCCAGGGAGACGAAGAACATCACCAGGAAGAAGTCCCGCAGGGGGCGCAGGCTCTCGGCGATGAACAGGGCGATGGGGCTGGTGGCCAGCGCCACGCCGCCGATGAAGGCGCCGATCTCCGTGGACAGGCCGAGAGCCCCGGCGGCCTTCGCCATTCCCAGGCACCAGCCGATGGCCATGAGGAAGATGTATTCGTGGATCTTGTCGAAGCGCCGGATGAGGGGCACCAGCACCCAGCGGGCGAAGCCGAAGGCGAAGGCCAGCAGGGTCCCCAGGGACAGCATGGCCCCGAGGATCCCCAGCCCCAGGCTGCCGTCGCCACCCGCCACCTCCAGCAGGATCAGCACGATGATGGCCAGCAGGTCCTGGAGCAGCAGGATGCTGATGATGATCTCGCCGGTATGGCGATGGTGCAGGATGGAGACCGGCAGCAGCTTGAGGCCGATGATGGTACTGGAGAACATCATGGTGGCCCCCACCACCAGGGATTCCGTGAGCCCGTAGCCCAGGGCCATGGCCACTCCCATGCCCGGCAGGGCGGCGATGACGGAGCCCGCCATGGTGACCACCGTGGTCTCCCGCATCATCGCCAGGAGCTTGCGCACCGGCAGATCGAGGCCCAGCAGGAAGAGCAGGAACATGATGCCGATGTGGGAGACCTGCTCGATGAGGACACGCTCCGTCACCAGCCCGAGTACCGATGGCCCGACGATGACCCCCACGGCGATATAGGCCACCAGCAGGGCCTGGCGGGCATAGAGGGCGACCGTGGCCAGCACGGCGGCGCCGCTGAAGATGACGAAGAAGATGAAGACGATGGGATCGGAACTCACCAGGTTCCCTCCGAAGGGTGACTACAGGGACCGCCGCCACGCCCGGGGCTACGGCCGGGCTATCGCCGCGGGGGACGGGCCCCGGGTGGCGCCGAGGGCGTGCCCATCACCCGTTGCCCACGTGAGGCCGCCGTCCCCGCCGGCCGGGGGACGCAAACGCCGCCCGAGGCCCGTCTCCATGGCCACCGGCGCGCACGGGAGTGCGCCTTATAGAGAGAAAGACGTCACTCCCGGCCCATCATCCGCGCCAACCCCGAGCGCGTGTCCGCCTTGTCCAGGACCACCAGGTCGAGCAGGCTCCCGGCCTCGAACAGCCGGCGATGACGGCGGTGAAAGACCTCGGGGTCGCCACGTTGCAGGGCCTCCAGGAGCTCGCCATCCACCGCGGCGAGGGCCTGCTCGGCGTCGGCGGCGTCGGCCTGCCGCCACCCATCGTCCGTCAGCTTCGCCGCCACCTCCTGCAGGCGCGCGTAGACGTCGTCCCCCTTGGAGGCACGGGTGGCCACACGCTGCAGCCGGCCCGAGAGCTGGGCCAGGTGGGTCATCATGGCCACCCGCTGGGCCGGTGTCGCCATCTTGACCGCCGCCAGGGCCGCCAGCAGCGCGGCGGCATCGTCACGCCACACGGCCACCCGCACCGCGGCCTCGAAGAAGCGCTCCAGCCCATCCGGCCGGCGCCGTCTGCGCAGCAGCAGCAAGCCAACGGCCATGACCGCCAGCAGGGACAATAAAAGCAACATTGTGATGTTCATGGGCAGCCGCTATCTTGGCAGCTTGGTCCGGCTTCCACAAACCTCCCGCGCAGCCCCGTATCCGTTCATGTCATGCTGAGAATCTCCCAGCGCGTCACCCTCCCCGACCACGAGATCGAGCTCAAGGCGATCCGTGCCCAGGGGCCCGGGGGACAAAACGTCAACAAGGTGGCCAGTGCCATCGAATTGCGCTTTGACATCCTTGAGTCGTCCCTGCCGGACTTTTACAAGGAGCGGTTGATGAAGCTTGCCGACCGGCGTATCGGCAAGGATGGCGTCGTCGTCATCAAGGCCCAGGCCCATCGGGATCAGATCAGGAACCGCGAGGCGGCCCTGGAGCGCCTCGCCGACCTCATCCGGCGCGCCGGCACCGTCACCAAGAGCCGGGTGGCCACGCGGCCTCCCCCCCGCGCCCGTCGGGCGCGCCTCACGGACAAGCGGCAACGGGGCGGCCGCAAGGCCCTGCGCGGCCAGGTCCGCCGCGACGAGGAATGACATGGCCCTCAAGGCAACGGTATTTCGCGTCCATCTGGCGGTGTCGGACCTCGGCCGCCATTACTATGGCCACCACGAGCTGACCCTGGCGCGTCACCCCTCGGAGACCGATGAACGCATGATGTACCGGCTCGTGGCCTTCGCCCTCCATGCCCACGACGACCTCGAATTCACCCGCGGCCTCAGCAACGACGACGAACCCGACCTGTGGCAGAGGGATCTCACGGGCGCCGTTGCGTTGTGGATGGAACTGGGACAGCCCGATATCAAGCGGGCCCGCCGGGCCTGCGGCCTGGCCCGCCGGGTCATGGTCTATACCTACGACCACCGGGCCGCCCGCCAATGGTGGTCCCAGCACGGCACGGACTACGCGCGCTTCGCCAATCTCGGGGTATGCCACCTGGCGCCGCGGGAGGGCCCCCGCCTGGAGGGGCTGGTGCAGCGCTCCATGGAGCTCTCCGCCACCATCCAGGACGACCAGGTATGGCTGGCGGACGGGCATCACGCGGTGGAGCTGGAACGCTCCGTGTGGCAGGCCCCTCCTTGACCCTTGAGCCCTGGATGCTGGTGGCGGGGGTCATGCTCTTCGCCGGGATGGTGCAGGGACTGGCGGGATTCGGTTCGGCCCTGGTGGCCATTCCCCTCATGGCCCTGTTCCTGGACATGGCCACCGCCGTGCCCCTGATGGCCTTCACCGCCGCCCTGATGGCGGTGATCAACGCCGTCCACCTGCGCCGTGTCATGCGCTGGCGCCCGTTGTTGCCGCTGCTGGGCGGCTATGTGGTGGGCACGCCCCTCGGCCTCTATTTTCTGGTGTCAGCCCCCGAGGCCCTGGTGCTGGGCCTGCTCGGCATCCTGCTCTCGGTCTATGCCGCCACCGCCCTCGCCGGACGGGTACCCGACTACCGCTGGATCCGCGAGCGGGCCGTGGCCCTGGGCGCCGTATCGGGGGCGCTGGGCGCCGCCTTCAGCACCAACGGGCCGCCCATCATCCTCCACGTGAGCAGCCAGGACTGGCCCGCCGACGTGAAGAAGGCCGTGCTGTCCATGTTCTTCGTCAGCTCGAGCGTCATCACCGTGGGTGCCTTCATCGCCGGCGGCCTCATCTCGGCCACCACGGTGCAGCTGGCCCTGCGGGCCATCCCGGCCCTCATCGTGGGCACGGTGTTGGGTATCGCCGTCTACCGCCGCATGTCCGTCAAGGGTTATCAGCGCATCACCTTCGGCCTGGTGCTGGCCATGGGCCTGATGATGACCGTGCGCGCGGGTCTGACTGCCTTCTGAGCCTAGATAGGTCCGTAGGCTGGGTTGAGCAAAGCGAAACCCAGCACCGGGAACGGCATGCAACATCCCGATGCCGGGATTACGCGACACCCCATCCCAGCCTACGCGAAGCCCGCCGCCGCCCGAGCCGACAGCATACCCTCACGGAACGTATTACGAGATTTGGCTTATTTCGTGCCGGTCCGTAGGCCCGTAGGCTGGGTTGAGCAAGGCGAAACCCAGCACCAGGAACGGCATGCAACATCCGATGCCGGGATTACGCGACACCCCATCTCAGCATACGCGAAGCCCGCCACCGCCCGAGCCAACAACATACCCTCACGGAACGTATCGCGATCCTGCCCTAAGATATTTGGCTTATTCCGTGCAGATAGTGTAGATTTTTATTCTAAGGGTTTTAGTCTATATTCCACTTTAGACTAAACACTTAACTAAATAATAAAAATAAAATTTCTATCAAGCTGACACCAGTCGGGGGGCATGGGGTGAGGGATACTTGGTTCTCCGGGATTCTGGCCATGGGGCTGCTGGCCTTCTGGGCCCCCTTTGCCATGGCCCAGGACGAGGCGCCGGTCGCGCGTTTCTCGGTCGCGGGCTTCACCGTGGAAGGCGGCAACCCCCTGCCCGCCGACACCACGCAATCCATTCTCACGGACTTTACCGGCAGCCACGAGGGGCTCGACGGCCTGCTCGCCGCCGCCGACGCCCTGGAGAGCGCCATCATCGCCGCGGGGCACTCCTTCCATAGGGTGGTGCTCCCGCCCCAGACCCTGAGCGGCGGCGTGGTCACCCTGCAGGTGGTGGTGTTCCGGGTGGGCAACGTGACCGTCGAGGGCAACGAGCACTTCTCCGATGAGCTGGTGCGCGAGAGCCTGCCGCCCCTTGAGGCCGGCACCGTACCCAGCACCCGCGAGTTGTCCCGCGCCCTGCGGGTGGCCAACCAGCACCCGGTGCGCCAGGTAGGGGTCAAATTCAAGGAAAGCGAGCAGTCCGACACCATCGATGCCCAGATCACGGTGAGGGACGACAAGCCGTGGCAGGTGGTGAGCAGCCTCAACAACACCGGCAGCGAGGACAGCGAGCGCCTGCGTTTCAGCATCGCCTACCAGCACAGCAACGTCTGGGGCCTCGACCATATCCTCACCGCCAGCTATACCACCGCCCCCGAGGATACCGGCGGCGTGCGCCAGCGGGGTCTCTCCTATGATGCCCCCTTATACGATTTCGGCGGCCGCCTCAGCGCCTTCTACGTCGACTCCAACGTCGATATCGGCGACTTCGGCGGCTTCGCCATCACCGGCAGCGGCCGCTTCTGGGGCCTCAAGTACACCCAGTTCCTGCTCAAGCAGGGGCGCTACAATCACTGGTTCAGCGTAGGCTTCGACAACAAGCTGTTTCACGACAACACCGTGGATGGCGCCCCCAGCGTGCCGGATGTACGCAGCCACCCCACCATCCTCGCCTACGGCGGCGAGTTCCCTATGGAGCGGGGGCTCGCCAGCTTCTCGGTGAGCTACGTGCGCAACTTCACCACGGGCTCCGCCAACAACCAGGCGGCCTACGAGGCGAACCGGGACGGTGCCGACGACAACTGGAGCCTGCTGCGCCTGCGGGGAGACGTGGATTACGCCCTGGCCGGTGACTGGGGGTTCCATGGCCTGTTCGAGGGGCAGTGGGCCGATACCCCCCTCATCGGGGGCGAACAGTACGGGCTGGGCGGTGCCTATTCGGTGCGCGGGCTGGAGGAACGTGACACCACCGGCGACAGCGGCTACCGCGTGAGCCTGGAGCTGTGGGCGCCGCCCACGCCCCACAACACCCGCTTCCTCGGTTTCGTGGACGCCGGCAAGGTGTGGAACAAGCAGCACGAGCGGGCCTTCCGGGTGGATGACGACTTCGTCGCCACCCTGGGTCTGGGCCTGCGCTGGCAGCCGGGGCCCCGGGTCAACGTGACCGTGGACGTGGGCCATGCCCTGGAAGGCACCTCCGTGTTCGACCCCCTTACGGGCGCCAAGGTATCGAGCACCAAGGACGGGCACAAGCAGGTGCACGCCAACGTCACCCTAAGGTTCTGACCAACGGATATCCAGATATGAAGCGCCCCACAGCAATGGGCCCCATTAAACCCCGCGGCACCGCCCTGGCCATCGGCCTCATCATCGGCGGGCTGAGTGCCCAGGGCGCCCAGGCCAATCCCTCCGGCGGGGCCGTGGTCCACGGCGCCGCCAGCTTCCAGCGGCCGGATGCCCATACCCTGAACATCACCAATACCCCCAACGCCATCATCAACTGGCAGCGCTTCTCCATCGGCACCCACGAGACCACCCGCTTCATTCAGCAGTCCGCCGCCAGCCGCGTGCTGAACCGGGTCCAGGGGGGCAACCCGTCCGCCATCATGGGACGGCTGCTGTCCAACGGCCGCGTCTTCCTCATCAACCCCGCCGGCATCGTCTTCGGGCCGGGGTCCGTCATCGACACCGCAGGCTTCCTCGCCTCTACCCTGGATATCAAAGACCGCGATTTCATCGAAGGACGCTTCAGCTTCGACGGCGGCCCCGGGTCCGGCGGCATCGACAACCAGGGTTACATCCGCACCGGCCCCGACGGCGAGATCATCCTCATCGCCCCGGAGATCGAAAACAGCGGCATCATCGAGACCGACGGCGGGCGCCTGCTGCTGGCGGCCGGGCGCAAGGTTACCCTGACCAGCCTGGACGACGAGAACATCACCTTCGAGGTACAGGCCCCCGAGGACCGCGTGGTAAACCTTGGCGAGCTCATCGCCCGCCAGGGCTCCGCGGAGGTATTCGCCGGGGTCATCGAGCACAAGGGCACCGTGTCCGCCGATAGCGTAACCGTGGACGACCAGGGCCGGGTGGTGTTGCAGGCCAGCCAGCGGGCCCGTCTTGAGCCCGGCAGCCGCGTCTCGGCCATGGGCGGCGAAGTGGACATCACCGTGGCGGGCCCCGCAGCGGACGCCGGCTTCCTGACCCTCGAGGGCGAGGTGCGCGCCGACGGGGTGTCGGGCGGCAAGGTGGACATCCAAGGGGAGCGCATCCTCGCCACCGGCACGGTGAGCGCCGACGGCGAAGGCGCCGGCGGGCGGGTGGACATCGCGGCCGGGTCCCGCGTCCTCGCCACCGCCGGCAGCCGGGTGAGCGCCAGCGGGACGCAGGGCGGCGGCGGCAACGTCAATATTCACGCCGGCGACAGCCTCTACACCTCCGGCACCGTGGCGGCCACCGGCCAGGCCGGCGGGCGCATCGAGCTCACCGGCGGCGAGGTCAAGCTGGCCGGCGCCGCGGTGGACGCCAGCGGTCCGCGCGGTGGCGGGCATATCCGTGTCGGTGGGGGGCGGGCCGGGGGCGAGGGCGTGTACACGGCCTCCCATACCTGGGTAAACCAGGGCAGCCGCCTCGCCGCCGATGCCGGGACCTCCGGCGACGGCGGCACCATCGTGGTGTGGGGCGACGACTACAGTAACTTCGCCGGTCACGCCTCGGCCCGGGGCGGCAGCCGGGCCGGCGATGGCGGCCTGGTGGAGGTCTCCGCCAGAGAGGTCTTCGACGCCACCGGTACGGTGGACGTATCCGCACCACAGGGTGATGACGGCACCCTGGTGCTGGACCCCAAGAACTTCGTCATCGAGCCCGGCTTCGGCATCGGTGCCAGCACCGGCGTGGGCATCCTGTCCCTGGTGGACCCCAACCCGGGGGCCGGAGACAACTTCGGCGCAGCGGTCAGCACCATCGACGACTTCGGCGCCGGCCTGCTGTGGGTCATGAACCCCAACGACGACCTGTCGGCGACGGATGCCGGTGCCCTGTACGCGTTCAACACCGTCTCCGGTGAGCTGATGGGTGCGGTGGTGGGAGCCAACGCCGATGATCGGGTGGGCAGCCA
>JAABTG010000123.1 GCA_011389995.1 Thiotrichales bacterium | reverse complement strand
CGGGTGAGCACGCTGACCCGGCTGCCGCCATCCAGCAGGCGCCCCACCAGGGCGCTGCCGATGAAGCCGGTGCCGCCGGTGATGAGGACGTGACCATGGCCGCTGGCATTCTCGTGTTCCGTCATGGCGCCATGCTGACGCCGGCCACCGCGGCCGGACAATGAGAATCCGCAAAGCCGGCGGGACACACCCCGAGACGCGTGCCATGACATCCGGCGGCCCGGGAGGTCACCGCGACGGCATATCGTTGATCCAGATCAAACAAACATTCCTTTTCTTAAGCATTCCCTGATAAGAATCTACTTCGTCATGACATAGTCCTATGCTCCTATTGGGAGTTCCAAAGTACAGGGAAGCACGCAATGCCATCGATGGTCGTCCCCCTCGCAGCGCTCAACCATGAAGGCCTCTTCCACGATTTGATGGATGCGGCCCCGGACGCCATGGTGCTCACCGGCACCGACGGTGTCATCATCGACGCCAATGCCGGGGTCGAGGCACTGTTCGGCTATGACCGCCAGGAGCTGGTGGGCCGCTCCGTGGAGACACTGATGCCCGAACGCCAGCGCGGGCTGCATGTGACTCATCGCGGCCACTACGTTACGGCGCCGTCACGACGACGTATGGGCGCGGGGCTCGACCTTTCCGGCTGCCACCGCGACGGCTCCGAGTTCGCCATCGATGTCGCCCTGAATCCCCTGAGGCTCGGCGCCCAGGTGCTGGTGGTGGTTGCCATCCGCGACATGAGCCCGTGGCGCCGCCTCGAGGACGAGCTCAGGTGCCGGGCACAGGACCTGAAAGAGGCCGACCGCCACAAGGACCGTTTCCTGGCCACCCTTGCCCACGAGCTGAGGAGCCCCCTCGCCGCCCTGCAACAGGTCGCGGAGCTGATTCGAGACCCCCCGGACGACGACCTGCGGGCCTGGGCGTCCGCAGTGGTGGAGCGCCAGAGCGCCCACATGCTGGGGCTGGTGGAGGAACTGACCGACGTCACCCGCGTCAGCAACGGCAAGATGACGATTTGCCGCGAGCGCATCGACCTCAGCCTCGCCGTGGCGAGCGCGGTGGAGGCCTGCCGAGCCGCCATGGAGGATCGCGGCCATCTCCTCGATCTGCACCTGGGTGATGGCCCTCTGTGGGTACTGGGGGACCACAAGCGGCTGACCCAGGTGGTGTCCAACCTGCTGGCGAACGCCGCCCGCTACACCCTCCCCGGTGGCCACGTCGGCCTCACCCTGGATACAGAGCGGGACGAGGCCGTGCTGCGGGTGCGTGACGACGGCCCGGGCATCGCCCCGCAGATGCTGACACGCATCTTCGAGACCTTCACCCAGGTCGACCGCGGGGCCGGCCACGACCCCGCAGCAACGCCCCAGGGCCTCGGCCTCGGCCTCAGCCTCGTCAAGGGCCTGATGGAACTCCACGGCGGCACCGTCGTGGCCGAGAGTGACGGCCCGGGGCACGGTAGCGTGTTCACCGTGCGCCTGCCCCTGTTCTCTCCGGACCCCTCGTGTCCCGCCCCCCGGGGGCGTTGAGGAAAACGCGCCCGCTAAGGGTAAAGGCTTGTTCGTCACACGCGAGGAGGAATAAAAGCTCCTCCCCCACTCGTGGGGGAGGCTGGGAGGGGGAAGCGGCGTGGGGCATCAACCGCCGAGGCCGTTTCCCCTCCCCGGCCCTCCCCGGCCACCCGTCTCCCCTACTCGCGGTGCTCCCGGATGATATCGAGACAGGGGTTGTCGGGCCCGGCGCCCAACTCGGCGAGGCCGAGGAGGGCCGCCGGCGGGAAGGAAATGATGCCGAGGGCGGCCAGCACGCCCACCGCCTTGCGGGCGACGCCCACCTTCTGGAGGCTGTAGCGAGGTGCCATCAGGCTGCCGGTCACCTCCACCGGCACCGCCACGCTGAGGGTGATGGCCTTGGGCTTGGGGGTGAACAGCAGGTCCAGGCGCTCCCTGCCCAGGTCCACCGTGCCCTCGCCATAGACAGTGGCATGCTCGGAGTCGGCCAGCAGCACCCGGGCGGTCGCCACGCCCTGCTCCACCTCGAAGTCGGCCGCGGCACAGTTGAGGGTGGCGCGTCGCTCGTCCTCGGCCACCAGGGTGCCCACCAGCCGGGTGAGCCCGCCCACCACGGCATCCAACTCCGCGGTGCTGGCCTCGCCCCCCTCCACCAGCAGGCGGACGGTGCCGGAGAGGCTGGCGGCCAGGGCCGCCGGGGTGCGCCCCTGCCCCCTCACCTCTGCTTGCATACGGCCGTCGCCCCTCAGCCAGGAATGTCCGGCCATGAGCCCCTGCAGCCGCGCCGTATCCAGGACCTCGGAGGCCAGGCGCAGGGACAGGGCCGGGGGCTCGGCGCCGCCGTCCAGATCCAGTTCCCCGGCGAAGACGCTGTTCGCCAGCTCCAGCTCCATGCCGGTGAGTCGCAGCCGTCCCGCCTCCAGGATGGCCTGCGCCGAGCCCCGGGTGAGGACCAGATCGCCCATGCCGAGGTCTTGCACCGCGAGGTCGAGGTCCAGGTCGACGGTCGCCAGCGCAGCCAGGGGCAGCGGCGCCCGGGCAAACAGCCTGTCCCCCTGATCCTTCCCCGGGCCATTGCCGCCACCCACGGCGGGAAGCACCAGGCCGCTGGCCTGCAAACGGCCCCTGAGGCGCGGGCGGGGACCACCGGGGGCAACCTCCAGCTCGCCCGTCACTTCACCGCCGCCCACGGTGCCGCGCAGGCCGGCGAGGTGCAGGCCGGAATCGGTGTCCGTGACCTCGGCCTCCAGGTCCCAGGGACCGATGACGGGGAGGGCGGCATCCGCCAGGGCCGAGAGGGCGGCGACGCCCTCGCCCCGGGCCTTCAAGGACAGGTCCAGACCCCCGGCCTGCAGCGGCCGGCTCACCTGCCCCGCCACCTCCAGCGTGGTGTCGCGGGCATCGAGGGCGAGGTCCAGTTCCACGGCACGCCCCGCGGTGAGGTCGGCGAGGTCCGAGAGGGTGCCGGAGAAGGCCACGGTCTCACCTCGCAGGCCGGCCTCGCCCTCCAGCTCCAGGGCCCCGCCGGGGGCATCGGCGTTCAACCCGAGGCGCCTCACCGCCACCTCGAGGGTCCCGCCGGCACCGCGCCACATCAGAGTCAGGTCGCGCACCGCGAGCTCGCCCCGCACCGCAACCATCGGGCCGCCCGCGTCGCCGCCGAAGCGCCAGTTGCCCTGGCCGGCGGCGGAGGTCTCCAGCAGCAACTCGGTATCGTCGAGATGGAGGTGCAGGATCTCCAACCGTCCCCCCACCAGGGCCAGGGGATCCACCGCCGCCTCGAGGCGCCCGATACGCAGCATCTGCGCCCGCGAGCCCCAGTCGGCGTTGGCCAGGCCCACGTCGCCGGCCACCAGGCGGGGAGAAGGCAGAAAGCGAAGCTCCACCGGGCCGTCGATGGTCACCGTGCGGCCGGTGGCCTGCTCCGCCGCCGCCACCAGCCGGGAGCGGACGCGCTCCGCATCCAGCGCCAGCCACAGGCCGATGGCCGCGGCCACCATCAAAACCACCACCACGGCGACGCCGAGGATCAGGGCGCGGCGAACCATGAGATGTCCTTTGCAGCGGCCCCCGGCCGCTGCCAGTGAAATGGGCTTACCATGGGAGGAAGATTAGCAGGGCGGATGCCACCGCACCGTGGGATTGCGCAATGCGCGGGTGTGTAATGGTCTGGGAAGGCCGTCGGCACCATGCCCCGGCCGTTCCCCTCGCCCCCGAAGGCGCTCGGGAGACGGGCATGGGGGGTGATGCGGCCCGGGACCACCCGCGCCATGGAGGACCGGAGACCATGACCAACCGCTGGGAGCACTTTCATCATCAGTCGGACATCGGCGTGCGCGGCATCGCCGATACCCTGGCCGGGGCCTTCGAGCAGGCGGCCCTGGCCCTCACCGCCGTGGTGACGGACCCGGCCGGCGTCACCGCCGGCGAGGAGGTCATCATCCACTGCGAGGCCCCCGACCCCGAACTGCTGCTGGTGGACTGGCTCAACGCCGTCATCTACGAGATGGCGGTGCGGGGCATGGTGTTCGGGGGCTTCACGGTGCACATCGACGGCCAGCGGCTGACCGCCGAGGCCCGGGGAGAAGGGGTGGAAGTGGCCCGCCATGCCCCCGCGGTGGAGGTGAAGGGTGCCACCTACAGCGGCCTCCAGGTGGGCCGCAACGAGGCCGGGGAATGGGTGGCCCAGGCCGTTGTCGACGTGTGAGGAAGCGCTGAATAGGAGACGAGCCATGGACACGATGAGACTCGAACGGGTGAGGGAATTCGAATGGCGCATCCCCGCCACCGGCCCCATGCGCGTACCGGGGGTGATCTTCGCCAGCGAGCAGCTGCTGCGGGAGATGGACGACAACGTGGCCCACCAGGTGAGGAACGTGGCCAGCCTGCCCGGCATCGTCGGCGCCTCCTACGCCATGCCCGATGCCCACTGGGGCTACGGCTTCCCCATCGGCGGGGTGGCCGCCTTCGACCCCGCCGAGGGCGGCGTGGTGTCGGCGGGGGGCGTGGGCTTCGACATCTCCTGCGGCGTGCGCACCCTGCATACCGGGCTCACCCGCGGCGACCTGCAACGGGTCAAGGCGCCCCTGGCCCAGGCCCTCTACGGTGCGGTGCCGGCGGGGGTGGGCAGCACCGGGACCATCCACCTGTCCGCCCATGAGATGGACGCCATGCTGGCCGGCGGCGCCGCCTGGGCGGTGTCCCGGGGCTGGGGCCGCCGCGAGGACCTGCCCCACATCGAGGAGCACGGGTCCATGGCCGGGGCGCTGCCGGAGGCCGTCTCGGAGCAGGCCAGGAAGCGCCAGAGGAACGAGATGGGGACCCTGGGCTCGGGCAACCACTATCTGGAGGTACAGGAGGTGGAGGCGGTGCTGGACCGCGACCTCGCTGCGGCCTTCGGCCTCCACCAGGGCGACGTGGTGATGAGCATCCACTGTGGCTCCCGCGGCCTCGGCCACCAGGTGGCCACCGACTATCAGCGGCGCATGGTCAACGAGGCCGCCCGCGAGGGCCGGGCCCTGCCCGACCGCGAGCTGGCCTGGGCCCCCATCGAGTCGGAGCTGGGGACGGCCTACCTGGGCGCCATGGGCGCCGCCATCAACTGCGCCCTGGCCAATCGCCAGATCATCACCGCCCTGGCCCGCGACGCCTTCGACGCGGTGATCCCGGGTGCACAACTCAGCCTCCTCTACGACGTCTCCCACAACACCTGCAAGCGGGAGACCCACCGCGTGGACGGCCGTGAGCGCGAGCTCTACGTCCACCGCAAGGGCGCCACCCGGGCCTGGGGAGCGGGCCGCGAGGGCCTGCCCGAGGGCCTGAAGGCGGTGGGCCAGCCGGTGCTCATCGGCGGCACCATGGGAACCCACTCCTACATCCTGGCCGGAAACTCCCAGGACGAGGGCGAGGGCGAGGCCCACGGCTTCTCGTCGGCCTGCCATGGCGCCGGCCGCGCCATGAGCCGGCGCCAGGCCACCCGCACGTGGAACGGGCGTGACGTGGTGAAGGAGCTGGAGACCCGGGGCGTGCTGGTGAGGAGCCCGTCCCTGAAAGGCATCGCCGAAGAGGCCCCGGGGGCCTACAAGGATGTGTCGGCGGTGGTGGACGCCACCCAGCGTGCCGGGCTGGCGCGCGCAGTGGCACGCCTCCGGCCCGTGGTGTGCATCAAGGGCTGAGTCAGCCGCCCCGGAGCGGGACGAAAAAAAGCAGGGCCCGCAGGCCCCGCCTTTCGTTCAGGGGTGTCGGCCGGGATCAGGCAGCGTACTTCTTCTTGGCTTCCCGGGCCGCGGCCGCCTCCTCGGCGCTGTAGGCCTTACCCGACCACAGCATGTCGTAGGCGATCTCCTCGTTGCCGTTCTCGCACAGCTCCAGCACCTTGCTGAACAGGGGCTGGAAGGTCTCGCTGCGGTGAGACGCCTCGTGGTCCTCGAAGGAGTTCCAGAAGGTGACGATGAGGGCCTCGCGGTCCTTGAGCTCGTCATCCACCGGCTGACCGATGGTGGAACCCTCGTTGGAGATCTGGCCACTGTTCAGTGCCACGAAGCCACCCACGAAGCCGGTGTCCGAGTGGTAGGTCTTTACGTTCTCGCACAACTCGGCCACCCGCTCCTGCAGGTCGTCCACCGTGTATTCCGGCCGGATGATCACCCGGTTGACGGTAACCACACCGTTGTAGGGAAAGTCGGCAATAAGTCCACTCATGACAAAACCTCCGGTTTTTCAGAATATTCTTAATAACTGACTATTCCACTCAAGATTAGTTCCCATAACCAAACCCGGCCCCAGGCCACAGAATCCCCTCCCCGCCCGCGGGGAGGATGGGAGGGGAAAACAACCTCAGGGAAAAACGGTGTCGGGAACCGTTTCCTCCCCCCCAAGAAGCAGCCGTCGAAGGATAATTAGGGTCAGAGTAAAAACTTGAAGAAGTTTTTACTCTGACCCTAATTATTTAATCGACCTCAGCCCTTTTACTCTTCATAGTCGCTCCCCAGCTCGACCCCCATCTCCGCCGCCACCTCGGCCCAATAGGGCTCGATCTCGCAGCTGCAGCAGTCGCACCACACGCCGACGCCCTCGTGCATGCTCTTGGAACCGCCTTGCTCGCGGGTGCGCGGGGCCTTGCGCGGGGGACGGTAGTGACCGCCCTCACCCACGGTGGGCGAGGTGTCCTTCTGTGTTGCACTGACCATTGCCGATTCTCCCATTGTCGGCGGGAAACGCCCGCTGTCGTTCTCACATCGACCCGCCATTCCCGGCTTCGTTCCAGGGAAAAAACGGTGTCAGGAACCGTTTACACCATCTCATCCCCTCAAAGCGGAAACGGTTCCTGACACCGTTTTTTCAGGGTCGCTTCCATGGGGCCCAGTAGCCGGCGATGCGCCGGGTGTGGTGCTTGGGCTTCTCGGCGTAGAGGCGGCGTGCCAGGGGTACGGCCCGCTCCCGCAACCGTGCCTGGCGCTCGGCCACCAGCCGTTCCAGGCGTTCCCGTTCCCCGGCGCTCAAGGACCCGGCCGGGGCCTCGATCAGCATGCTGCGGAACACCGCCAGGTCGTGGTCGTCGCCCAGCAGGTCCGACAGGTCCTTGAGCAGATCGGCACGGCAGGTCATGGCCCCGGGCCATACCTTCTTCAACAACCGGGTGTGATACCAGTGGTCCTTGACCCGTTTGCGCAGCTCGTGGAAGTGCTCGTCGCCGGGGTCATCAACGGCCCTCGAAAGGGCCTTGCGACCCCGCTTGTAGGCACGCTTCAGTCCCGGTGCCACGGCGTCGTAACCCGTGGCCTTCAGGGGCAGGTGCTCCAGCGCCGGGCGCGCCGCGGCGAGAGCCTGTTCCACCTCGGCCATGCGTGCCTCCAGTTCGCCGCCGCGCTCGGCGCTCCAGGCATTGCGCTGGGCCTCCAGATGGGCCCTGAGAGCGGTAAAGACCGGGGGCGCAGGGTCGTGGCCCCCGCTTCCCAGCAGCTTGTCCAGGGTCTCCACCATCACCTCGGCGTCACGGGGGCCGGACAGCGCCCGCCCCAGATCCCGGAAGGTGCGGTTGTGGCGCCGGTAGCGGGACTTGCCGAGCACCGGGCGCACGAGCCGCAGTACGGCGCGGATCTTCTTGAAGCGCTTGCGCGCCTGGTGCACCGCCTCGCCGTGGTCGAGCTGCGGGTCCGTCAGCTCGTCGCGGGCACGGTCCAGCTGGTCGAGGGCGATGCGCCGCACACCCTTGCGCACGGACTCCTTGCGTTTCAGGTGAAAGGCCATGGCAGGCTCCGGGGGTCGACGCCATCATGGAATCAAACTAACGCCATGAATGAGCTGCAACGTTATCAAATGTAAATGAGACACCCCTGAGCCTCCCTCAGTTTAAAAAATCGCATTGCCCCCCGCGGCTGCGGCATGGGAGGGTAATTATCGGAGGTGACTTGAGCCCTTGGAAACCAACTATGCAGCCAGACCAGCTCCCCTGCAGCCACTCGCTATTGCGCCATGAGTAACCATGATGCAGACGACACCCTTGCCGTCGTGGCCCTCGGCGGCAACGCCCTGGTGCGTCCCGGCCAGGGGCTGGGTGCCGGGGAGCAGCGCGCCACCGTGGCCGGCGCCATGGAGCTGCTGGCCCCCCTGGCGGACAGACGGCCCCTGGTGATCACCCACGGCAACGGCCCCCAGGTGGGCATGCTGGCGCGCGGCGAGGGCGTCAACGCCGGCTATCCCCTGGATGTGCTGGACGCGGAGACCGAGGGCCTCATCGGCTACCTGGTGGAGCAGGAGCTGGCCAACCGGCTGGCGTCACGCCAGGTGGCCACCCTGCTCACCCAGGTGGAGGTGGACCCCCACGACCCGGCCTTCCTCGA
>JAABTG010000122.1 GCA_011389995.1 Thiotrichales bacterium | reverse complement strand
AGGACGGCGTGCTGATGGCCGTGGAGGCGGTGGTGGACAAGGACTGGATCAGCGCCCTGCTGGCCCGCGAGCTGGGGGCCCATCTGCTGCTTCTGCTCACCGACGTGGAGGCGGTGTGGGCCCATCGCGGCAAACCCGAAGAACGGGCCATTCGTGCCGCCCCGCCGGACGCCATCCGCGCCCTGTCCCTGGAGTCGGGCACCATGGGCCCCAAAGTGGAAGCGGCCTGCGAGTTCGTGACGGTGACCGGCCATCCCGCCGTCATCGGCGCCCTGGAGGACGCCCCGGCCCTCGTCGCCGGCGAAGCGGGCACCCGCATCGAGGCCACGGCCGACGGCCTGTCCTACTGGTGAACCGGCAGCCCTAGGGAGAATCCGAGCAACCCCATGGCCGAGGAAGGCGACCGGGAATGCATCCCCAACGACCTGGAGCACAAGGTGGACCGGCTGCTGTCGCCGTTTCAATGCTTCATCGAGGACCAGACCGCCGCCGCCCCGTTCCTGCTGCTGCGCACCGTGGCCGGCGTGGCAGGCTGCCTGTGGCTGCGCTTTCGCGCCGCCCCGCGCAACGGGGCGAGCCCGCCATGACCACCTGGAGCTCTACAACCAACGAGCGGGAGGACTGAACCATGCTCAACGATGTCCAGCAGCAATGGTGCGACGAGCACCCCTGGGACTTCTCCGGCCTGCGGGCCATGTTCCTCAACTGCACCCTCAAAAAGACCCCGGAGATGTCCCATACCGAGGGGCTGATCCGCATCAGCCGCGAGATCATGGAGCGGGTGGGCGTCTCCTCGGAGCTCATCCGGCCGGTGGACCATGACATCGCCGCCGGCGTCTATCCCGACATGACCGAGCACGGCTGGGACCGCGACGAGTGGCCTGCCCTCTACGAGCGGGTGCGGCGGGCCGACATCCTGGTACTCACCACCCCCATCTGGCTGGGGGAGAAGTCATCGGTGGCCACCAAGGTGGTGGAGCGGCTGTATGCCCAGTCCGGCGATCTCAACGACGCCGGCCAGTACGCCACCTACGGCAAGGTGGGGGGCTGCCTCATCACCGGCGACGAGGACGGCGCCAAGCATTGCGCCATGAACCTGCTGTACTCCCTGCAGCACCTGGGCTACACCGTGCCGCCCCAGGCCGATGCCGGCTGGGTGGGCGAGGCCGGCCCCGGTCCTTCCTACCGCGACCCCGGCTCCGGCGGGCCGGAGAACGACTTCACCAACCGCAACACCACCTTCATGACCTGGAACCTGCTGCACCTCGCCCGTATGCTGAAGGAGGCAGGCGGCATCCCCGCCCACGGCAACCAGCGCTCGGCGTGGGAGGCCGGCTGCCGCTTCGATGCCCCCGACCCGGAGTACCGCTGACGCCACGGAGCCTCTGATGACCGACCACCCCCGCCGCCCGGCGGCGACGCCGGACGACATCCTCTGGGGCGAGCAGACGCGCCTCGCCCTGGGCAACTTCCGGATCAGCCCCCTGACCCTGCCGCCGGCCTTCATTCACGCCCTGGGCCTCATCAAGGCAGCGGCGGCGCAGGCCAACGGGCGCCTCGGCGAGCTGCCCGGTGACATGGCCGAGGCCATCGCCATGGCCGCCGACGAGGTGACCGCCGGCGACCACGACGGCCAGTTCGGCGTGGACGTGTTCCAGACCGGTTCCGGCACCAGCACCCACATGAACGCCAACGAGGTCATCGCCACCCTGGCCTCCCGGCGTCTCGGCCGCGACGTCCACTCCAACGATCACGTCAACCGCGGCCAGAGCAGCAACGACGTCATCCCCAGTGCCATCCACGTCAGCGCGGCCCGCGGCCTGCAGGGGCTGAAAGACGCCCTGGCGGCCCTCGCCGATACCCTGGAGGGTCTCGCCGAGCGCCACGCCGAGGTGGTCAAGACCGGGCGCACCCATCTCATGGATGCCGCCCCCCTGACCCTGGGCCAGGAGATCTCGGGCTGGGCCGCCCAGGTCAGGAACGACCACGCCCGCCTGGCGGGCGTGGAGCCGCGCCTGCTGGAGCTGGCCCTCGGCGGCACCGCGGTGGGCACCGGCCTCAACGCCCACCCCGAGCTGGCCCGGCAGGCCACCGCCGAGCTGGCGCGGCGCACCGGCCTCGGCTTCCGGCCCGCCGCCAATGCCTTCGCCGCCATCTCCTGCCAGGACACCGCCGTGGAACTGTCGGGCCAGCTCAGGGTCAGCGCCGCCACCCTGCTGAAGATGGCCGGCGACCTCAGATGGATGAACAGTGGTCCGGTGGCGGGCCTGGGCGAGATCCGCCTCGTCGCCCTGCAGGCCGGCAGCAGCATCATGCCCGGCAAGGTGAACCCGGTGATCCCCGAAGCGGTGTCCATGGTGTGCGCCCAGGTCATGGGCTGCGATGGGGCCATCGCCGCCAGTACCTGGGACAACCGCTTCCAGCTGGCCACCATGCTGCCCCTGGTGGCGTACAATCTGAACCTGGAGGTCGAACTCCTCACCAACGCCACCCGCGCCCTGGACGAGGGCGCACTCCGCAGCCTGGAGGTCAATGGGGACACCCTGCGCCGCAATATCCAGCGCAACGCCATGCTGGTGACGGCCCTCAACCCCCACGTCGGCTACGAGCGCGCCGGCGCCATCGCCAGGCGTGCCCTGAGCGAAGACCGCACAGTGCTGGAGGTGGCCCGGGAAGAGACGGACATACCGGAGGAGGAGCTGAAGCGGCTGCTGGATCCGGCGGGGATGGTTTAGGGCGAGGGGAATAGTGAATAGTGAATGATTAAAACCGACCCCTCGTCCGAATCCATGAACACCTCCGACAACACCCGCGACATGCCCCTGCCCCCGCTGAACCCTACGGCTGCCGGTGCCATCTGGCGGACGAGAAGGGGACCGGAGACGACCGGGCTCCCCACCCATCCCATGGGCGGCGAGGTGGCGGCCTCAAGCGGGGACATGGACCCGCCAACAAGCTGCGCACACCCCATTGCCGGCTACCCGCCCCTCCCCCGGGCGGGCCACCCCGGAACCGGGCCCCCTTTGCCGCGCGATGGCTGAAATACCCGGCCGGCCACTGATCGCCATCACCGGCCCGAGCCGCGGCGGCAAGGCACCCCGCGTGCTCGTGCAGCTGGCGGTGTGGCTCGCCGGCGGGCGCGGCGTTCAGCTGAGCCCGCGGCGGCCGGAATCCGGGGAGCCCTACCAGGGCGTCATCATCACCGGCGGCCACGACGTCGACCCGGTGCTCTACGCCGAGGAGTCGGAAGTCCGGCCGCGCTATGACAGCGAGCGCGACGCCTTCGAGTCGGAGATCATCGACGACGCCCTGGACCGCAGCCTGCCGCTGCTCGGCATCTGCCGCGGCGCCCAGCTGCTCAATGTGCGGCGCGGTGGCAACCTCTACCAGGAACTGCGCTCGCGCCGCGTCCATACCTCCAACCGCGCCACCATCCTGCCTCTCAAGACCCTGCTGGTGGAGCCGGAAAGCCGCCTTCACGAACTCGTGGCCACCGACCGCGCCCGCATCAACAGCATCCACAACCAGGGCATCAACCGTCTGGGAGAGGGCCTCGTGGTATCGGGACGCGACCTCGACGGCATCGTCCAGGCGGTGGAGGACCCCCGCCGGGACTTCCTGATGGGGGTGCAGTGGCACCCCGAGTTCCTCATCCACTCGCCGCGCCAGCGCCGGCTGTTCGCCGCCCTGGTGGCGGCCTCGCGGCACCTGCCTGAGTAGCAGGTTACCCCCGTGGAGGCCTACCTCTCCCTGTTCCTGGTCTCCCTGGCGGCGGCCACCATACTGCCGGCCTATTCGGAGGTCATGTTCGCCGGCCTGCTGGCGGCCGGTTACGAGCCCCTGGCCCTGTGGGCCTGGGCCACCGCCGGCAACACCCTGGGCGCGGCGGTGAACTGGGCCCTGGCGCGCTACCTGTTGCACTTCCAGGATCGCCCCTGGTTCCCCTTCCGGCCGGACCGCCTGGGCCGCGCCCAGCGCTGGTTCCAGCGCTACGGCGTATGGTCCCTGCTGATGGCCTGGGCGCCGGTGGGCGGCGACGCCCTGACCTTCATCGCCGGCTTCATGCGGGTACGCTTCGACGTCTTCATCCTGCTCACCGGCATCGGCAAGGGCCTTCGTTATGCCATCGTGCTCGGTCTGGTAAACTTGGCCGGCCTCACGCCCTGAGCCGGGTCTTCCCACCGGGGCCGCGGGCATCCCCACCCGTCATCGTACCGGCCGCCGCCTTCGCACCGGGCCGCCCGGCAACCGGAGCCTGCATGACCGACACCGCCCTGCATCGCGAGCTGATGCGCCTCAAATACCTCGGGGAGGACGACTTCGGCATCCTCGACGAGTTGCTGGAGCACCGCGAGACCCGCGGACCCGGGGAGATCATCGTGATGGAAGGCGACCCCATGGAGCGCACCGCCGTGGTGATGGACGGCTGGGCCTTCCGCTTCAAGGACTTCGCCGACGGCCGGCGCCAGGTCCTCAACTTCCTGCTGCCCGGCGACATCATCGGCCTGTTCGCCGCCATGCTGGGCAACGCCCGCTGTGGCGTGGAGGCCCTGACCGATGTGGAGCTGGCCTCCTTCCCGGCCCCACGCATCGCCGTCGTGTTCGAGCAGGCCCCGCGGCTGGCGCTGGCCCTGTCGTGGCTGGCCGGGCAGGACGAGCGCCTGCTTCACGAGCAGATCACCCGGGTGGGTGCCCGCGCCGCCACCGAGCGCATGGCCCATTTGTTCATCGAGCTCTATCTCCGGCTCCTCAGGGTGGGGGTGGACGAGGACGCCGCCCGCCGCCTGCCCATCACCCAGGCCATGCTGGCCGAGACCCTGGGCATGAGCCACGTCCACGCCAACCGCTGCTTCCGCGAGTTCGTGCGCGAGGGTGTGGCTGAGGCCCGCGACGGCC
>JAABTG010000121.1 GCA_011389995.1 Thiotrichales bacterium | reverse complement strand
CCTAACGGACATGGCGCGAGGCCACCCCGAAGGATGAAAGGTGCGCCATGTCCGTCCCTCACCCCGGCCCTCTCCCAAAGGGAGAGGGAGTCCACAGGTGTCGCTGCGCGACTTTCACGTTAAGGAAAGCCTGATTTAATCACCGCTCCTCAGGCCGACTGGGCGGTCTCCCCTCCCGGGGGTGAGGCCGCTGTGTTCCGGCAGGGTGTACCGGACGGCCATGGACAGGCGACAGGGCCGGGGCCCCGCCGCCTGTGGGGAAGTGCCGACGCCGGGGCTTCAGGTGAAGCGGCGCATCAGGCCCAGGCCGCCGAGGGCGCTCACCAGCAGCGGCAGCGCACCCGGCACGGGTACCGGGGCCACCTCGATGGTGGCGAGGCTGGCGTAGCCGTCGAAGTCCAGAGGCGCCACGTTGGCCCCTCCCAGGTTGGCGAAGGCCGCGAAGTCCGCACCCGAGGCGGCCGCAATCTCCAGGGCCTGGTCGGCACCGTCCGTGGCGGTGCCCGCCGGCAGTCCCAGGCCGGGGAACAGGCCGTTGCCCGCCGAGGTGAGGAAGTCGTTGGCCTCGGTACCGGCATCGTAGACGGTGGTCACGGTGAACAGCGCGCTGCTCTTGCTGCCGTTCAGTACGTCCGCCACCGACAGGGACAGGGGGTCGCCGTTGCCGATGAAGAAATCGGAGCTGGGCAGCACCATGGAGGCGTAGGACAGGTAATCGTGGCTGCCGTCCGCCGCCAGGTCGAGCACGGTGCTGGCGGATGCCCCGGGGGCCAGGGGACCCGCGCCCACGGTGGCGTCCATGCCGAAGCCGTCGAACTCCTCGGTGGTGAGGGGGCCGGTCTGGCCCAGCTCGGCCACCGCCTCCAGGGCCTTGCTGGCGGTACGGCCGGCGGAGAAGGTGTCGAAACCGCCGTCGTGGAAGCCTATCCACACGGGGGTGATGTAGGTGCCGCCGGCGGGGGCGGTGTTGGTGACGGTGATCCTCACCTGGGCCGCCTGAACGGCGGTGGCGTTACCCAAGGCACAGGCGGCGGCGACGCACGCCGAAAGGATACGGGGATTGGCTCGTAGCATATGGTTCTCCTTGCTGATTCGTTCTCGGGACAGGGACGACACCGGCGGCGCCGCCTCCCTATGGGCCAATACGGGGTGGCCGGCGAAAACGATTCAGCCCCGGGGGCGGATGAGGAAATGGCCGAGCAGGGCGCCGAGGGCGCCGAGGGCGAGCCCCGGCAGGATGTGATGGCTGAGGATGTGGGCAGGTACGTACATGCAGGCCAGTTGCATGATCAGGGCCGGGGTGAGGCCCGCCGCCAGGCCCAGCAGCAGACCACTGATCCAGCCCCGGACGGGCCAGTAGCGGCGGATGGCGTAGATGCCGGCGAAGATGGGGGGCAGGCCGTACACCAGGGTCTCCAGGACGCAGTGGCGGCGTTCGCCGGCCAGGGACGGCTCGAGGGCGGGAGCCCACAGGCCCAGCACGTAGTTAATCAACCACAGGACCGTGACCGACAGGGCGGGCAGCAGCAGGCGCCTCACCATCCCCGGCCCGGGGATGGCGGCGCGGAAGGCATTGGCGGCCAGCATCACGATGGCCACGACCCCCAGCAGGGTCTCCAGCCCGAAGCGGGGATGGGCCACCAGCTGACCGGCACTGCCGGGCCGGAACGGATCGGTGAGGGCGGTGAACAGCAGGGCCAGGGTAAAGGTGCCCACCAGCCACAGGGTCGCCAGGCCGGCCACCCGTCCGGGGCCCGGGGTGGGCCGCAGATCGGCCACGAGGCCGGATATGAGCTCGCGACGGGGCCCGGTCATTCCACGCCCTCCTCGGCCTCGAGGTGGCGCCGGATAGAAAGGAGGCCGCGGTTCAGACGCGACTTGAGGGCGCCCTCGGAGATGCCGAGCCAGGATGCCGCCTCGGCGGTGGTCATCCCGGCGTACTTGGTGAGGGTGACCGCCTCCCGGTGGTCCGGCTTCAGGGCCTCCAGCACCCGCACGCCGTCCAGCAGGCGCAGGAACCCCTCGGGATCCGTGGCACCGTCCGCCGCCGGTGCCGCCTGGCCGCTGGCCGAGATATGGCTGGTGCGCTTGCGCAGCACGTCGATGGCGCGATGCCTGACGATGGTGAACATCCAGGGCCGGAAGGACTGGGCGGGATTATAGGTGTGGCGGGCGCGATGGAGGGCGATGAGGCACTCCTGGACACAGTCCTCCAGGGCGTCGATGGCACCGAAGCGTGCCCTCAGATAGGACTCTATCACCCCGCCAAGCTCCGTGAGCAGCCTCTCATAGGCGGCCTGGTCGCCCCCCTGGGCCTCCACCATGAGCCGGTGCCAGCGCTGCTCGTCCTCCTCGTAAGCTCGAATCGACATTCCCTGGCTGAAGACTGGTTTGAAGCCGGCATCGCCTGCACTACGTATCGGTCGCCGAAAACGATGCCGCATTCGAAGGCCGGAGTCATCCTCCGTGATGCGTTTACCCCGATCATAGGACCGTGGCGCCACCGGGATCTTTCAACCCTCGGGCCGGCCGCGCCATGGCCGCCCGGCGCGGCCGCATTGCGGCTGCTCCACGGCGGCTCCGCCGAGCCATGGACCCTGGATCCCCTGCCCCGGCAGCTGGCGCCGCTCCCCCTGAGGCGGGCCGCCGCCAGGCCCGCCTGGGGCGTCGCGGTGGCACGAGTGGTCCCTGGTGCGGGCCCACGACGCCCCCATCTCACACCCCGGGCATGCCGTTGCCGACAGGGCCTCCCTCGGTTACATTCCCCTCTCGGCCCCAACCCTGCAATCGCCGTGTCCCCGGTCGGGAGCCGCGCCTTCCGCCAGCGACCGCCGGCCGCCCTCACGGCATCCAGAGGCCATGTCTGCGGTGCCTATGTCCCAGGGGGACCCGCGATTGCGAAGACCGGCGCCGGCCCCCCACCCTGGAGAAGCGGAGACGCAGCACCATGTCAGAAGTCCTGTACGAAGCCCACCCTTCCATGATCCGCATGTATCCCTTCGGTACCGTGCTGGCCATCCTGCTCATCCCCCTGGGCATCGGGATCCTCATCCTGCTGTGGTGGTGGCTCACCACCAAGGCGGACAAGCTCACCATCAAGACCGACGAGATCATCTGGGAGCACGGCCTCATCAGCAAGCAATACACCGAGATCAGCATGTCCTCCCTGCGCTCGGTGCGTGTCAACCAGTCCCTGCTCCAGCGTATCCTCAGCGCCGGCAACGTGGAGGTCTACACCGCCGGCGATGACCCGGAACTGGTGATAAAGGGCATGCCCAACCCCGACAAGATCCGCGAGTACATCAAGGGCCAGGGCGCGGCCTGAGGCGTCCCGTGGACACCGAAAAGCACAGCGAACTGCGCATGTGGGCCGTGGTGCTGGCCGTGGTGGGGGGACTGGTCCTGGTGGGCGCCCTGTTCGGCCCTCCCCTTCTTAAGGAAAGCGTCACCGCCCTCAATGCGGGGGTAGGCCTCAAAGACGCCGCCTTGGGGTCTTTCGTGGTCACCGTGGCCCTTTTCATCGTCTTCGCCATCGCCGCCGGGGACGGCCTCATCGGCGAGCTCCAGTTCATGCTGGCGGGCTTTTTCCTCTTCTTCGTCATCATCACTCTCCTCATCGCCTGGGTTTTCTGATCCCCCACCGCTTCCCCCGGCCATGCCTCCTCGCCCCGGCAGGGCGTGAAAAAACCGGCTATAAATTGATGGATACCTGATTCACCCATGTATTCCTGCCGGTGGCGGGGCATGGCAACCAAAGCCAGGCCACGAATGGCCAGATTCCGTGTCGGCCTTGCCCCCATAGGAACGAGGGGATGAGAAGGGCCTCGTCCCGGGGAAAAGGGCGCTCACATGGCCGCAAGCACAGGGAGAACACGGACCGCCGTCGGCATCGCGGCCCTCATCATGCGGCGGCGCTGTGGGCGCCCGCCGCCGCCGCCGCGGACCTGATCCTCGGGGTGCTCGCAAAGCGCGGTTTCGAACAGGCCGAGGGCCAGTGGCAGGCCACGGCCGACTACCTGTCCCGCAGCCTGCCCCGGGCCCGCGTCCGTCTCCTGCCCCTGGCCTTCGATGACGTCATCCGGGCGGCACAGACGGGGCGCGCCGATTTCGTGCTCGTCAACCCGGCCCTCTATGTGCTGCTGGAGCATCGCTATCGGGCGCGGCGCATCGCCACCCTGCGCAACCGCCACGGTGCCGGCACCTACGACCATTTCGGCTCCGTGATCTTCACCCGCAGGGAGCGGGGTGCCCCCACCTCCCCCTCCCACCTGGCGGGAGAGGTGGTGGCGGCCGTGGACCCCCGTTCCCTGGGCGGCTACCTGATGGCCTGGAGAAGACTCAAACAGGCCGGCATCACCCCCGCCACGGTATTGTTCAACGGCACCCATGACGGCGTCGTCGCCGACGTACTGGCGGGTCGTGCCGCCGCCGGCATCGTGCGCACCGACACCATCGAGCGCATGCTCGCCGAGGGTAAGCTGGAACCCGGCAGGCTGCGGGTGCTGGCCGACCGCATCGGCCAGGACGGTTTCGCCCTGCACCGCTCCACCCGCCTCTACCCCGAATGGCCCATGGCCTCCCTGCCCCATGTCCCCGAGCCCCTCCAGCGGGCCGTCGCCGCCGCCCTTCTCGCCATGGAACCCGACGAGGAAGCGGCCCGCAGCGGCCGTTATGCCGGATGGTCCGTGCCGGCCAACTACCAGCCCGTCCATGAACTGCTGAAGGATCTCGGTGAACCGCCCTACGAAGCCACCGGGCGTGTCGAACTGGTGGATTTTCTGCGCCAGCATATGCTGGTGGTGCTGATGTTCATCGCCGCCCTCTCGGCCCTGGTGGCCTATGCCGCCAAGACCAGCCAGCTGAACGGGGTCCTCAGGAAGGCGCAGGCCCGGGCGCTGGCGAGCGCCGCCGGCTGGGAGCACCTCTTTAATACCACGGGCACCCTCATGGTATTGCTGGACCCCCAGCTGCGGGTCGCCATGGTGAACGAACAGACCTGCCGTATCCTCGGCCATCTCCGCCAGGACATCCTCCACAAGCCCTGGCTCGAGGCCTTTGTCCCGGCGGCCCATCGCCACCGCGACCGCCAGCGCCTGCTCCGGGTGCTGGCCGACGGTGAGGGCGCGACCGAGGCCTTTCAATCCACCCTCACGGACCGCGCAGGGGATACCCACACCATCACCTGGAGTATCCGCCCCGTCGAGCGGGATGCCTCCAACCGGCCCCCGGGGCTGCTGGCCTCCGGCATCGACGTCACTCGCGAGCACGAATTCGAGCAACAGCTCAAACTGAGCCGGGAACACTTCGACAGCGTCGTCCAGAAGAACCGCACCGGCATCCTCATCGTCAATCGTGCCGGGGACATCCATTTCGCCAACCCCGCCGCCGAACGGCTCCTCGGGCGCCCCACCCGCCACCTCGAGGGCACCAACCTGGGTGTTCAGCCCGTCGGCGCGCAACAGGAGATGAAGATTACCCGCGCGGACGGCCTTGGCGGCATCGCCGAGATCGCCGTCTCCGAAACCGAGTGGCGGGGGGAGCGGGCCTTCCTGGTCATGCTCCACGACATCACCGAACGCAAGGAGGCCGAGGCCCGCATCCAGCACATGGCCTTTCACGATGCCCTGACGGGACTGCCCAACCGTTCGCTGTTCCACGACCGCCTGCGCCTGGCCATCTCCCGGGCGCGCCGCACGGGTAAGCGGGCCGCGGTGATGTTCATGGATCTGGACCGCTTCAAGGACGTGAACGATACCCTCGGCCATGAGGTGGGTGACGAGCTGCTGAAGGCCGTGGCCCAGCGCCTGCCCCGGTGCGTGCGGGAAACCGACACCGTGGCGCGCATGGGCGGCGACGAATTCACGGTGCTGTTGGAAGGCATCGACGTCATGGAGCAGGCCACCCTCATCGCCGGCAAGGTGCACAGCTGCCTGGGGGAGAGCGTCACCATCCAGGGCCACCGCCTGACACCCTCCCCCAGCATCGGCATCAGTCTGTACCCCGAGAGCGGCGGCGATGCCGAGACCCTGCTGCGCCGGGCCGACAGCGCCATGTACCACGCCAAGCGCCACAAGGGCGTGACCGCCAGCGTCTTTTCCCCCGACATGGAGGTGGCGTCACGGGATAATCTGGCCCTGGAGAACGAGCTGCGCCTGGCCCTGGAACGGGCGCAGTTCCATCTCGACTACCAGATCAAGGTGACCCTGGACGGCCTCGAACCCCTGGGTTTCGAGGCCCTGCTGCGCTGGCATCACCCCCAACGGGGTATCGTCTACCCGGACCAGTTCATTCCACTGCTGGAGAACACCGGCCTCATCGTGCCGGTGGGCGAGTGGATCCTCGATGAGGCCTGCCGCCGGCTGGCGGGCTGGGTGCATGCCTACGGGACACCGCCTTCCCTGGCCATCAACATATCGGCCCGTCAACTGGCCGCCGGCACCCTGGTGGAATCCCTGGAGCAGGCCCTGTCCAGGTACCCCTCGGCCGCGCCTCATCTGCGGCTCGAACTCACCGAGACCGCCATCATTCAGGAACTGGACAGCACCCTGCCCCTGCTCCACCAGATGCGGGAGATGGGCCTCGGCCTCCACATGGACGATTTCGGTACCGGCTATTCCTCTCTGGGTCTCCTCAAACGCCTGCCCTTCGACGTGGTGAAACTCGACCGCAGCTTCATGCATGATCTGGCCACGGATCGCGAGGACCAGAACGTGGTGCGGGCCGCCATCGCCATGGCCCACAACCTCAACAAGAAGGTCATCGCCGAAGGCGTGGAAAACGAGGGTCAGTGCCGCTTCCTGCGCCAGGAGCATTGCGATGCCGGCCAGGGCTGGCTGTTCGGCAAACCCGTGCCCGGGGAACAGGTGGCGGCCGAACTCGCCCGTTTCGCCCCGGATGGCGTCGCCATGGCGGCGGGCGAAGGCCTCTGAGGCGGGGAGCACCGGGCCCCGCCCATCTATAATCCACTCCCCGCCGGTCACATTCCACGGCCCATATCCGCCAAAAGAAATGCCGCGGATGCCGCTAACCTCAGGCAAACCCTGAAACCTCGGAACCAGCACAATGAACCCCTACGGAGGATACCCATGAAGAGATTCCTGGCCATCTGTCTGAGCGCCTGCGCCCTGGCGTTTACCGGGGCCGCGGCCGAGAGCCGCTACGGGGCGTGGCAGGGTGGCGGCGGTGACACCCAGGAACTGGTGGACCGCCTGCGCACCCTCACCGAAGAGGCGGCCAAGGCCCGCGCCGCGGACCGCCGCTTCCTGGAGGATCTGCGGGACCTCATCGATGCCTACGACAACCCGTGGACCACCACCCTCATCTCCGATGACTTCCGCGACGGCGATTACACCCGCGATCCCGCCTGGACCCTGGCCTCCGGCAACTACGAGGTGGACCGTCGTCTGGGCCTCGTGAGCGAGGTGACCGCCGGCGGCACTGCGCCCCCCAAGGGCGGCGGCGAGCGCGGGGAGCCCGGGGCCGAGCTGGCCATGGCCCTCCTCGACTCCCTTCTGGACGGGGCCCGCAAAAGCGACCGGGACGGCCCCTCCGCCCCTGCCCCAGGGGCTGCCGGCGAACCCGCCACCCTTCATAGGGACCAGCGGATCCCCGACGCCTTCTCCCTCACCCTCGAGGTCGAGGCCCTGACCCGTGACGGCGAGTACGTGGTGGAGATCTACCGCGACCGCCCGGGGGGCGATGGCTATGCCCTGATCTTCAGACCCGGCGACCGCCGTCCCTTCGAGTTGGTGCGTACCAGCCGGGGCCGCACCACCATCGTCGAGGCCGCCACCACGCCCGCGCCCTCCGGGCCCTTCGAGGTGCGCCTCACCCGCAAGCCCGGGGGCGACATGGCCCTCGCGGCGGCGGACACGGTGCTGTTCGAGGTGCGCGACCGCACCTGGAGCGAAGGCTTTGCGGGCATCGCCCTCACCAACCGCGAGGGCGGCTTCGCAGTGAAGCGGCTTACCCTGTTGGGGGGCCGTTCCTGAACACCACCCCCATCCCCATGGCCCCTGCCGCCGCGCCCGGGAGCCCGGCGCCGAAGCCGTTGGCGGCCGAGGATATCAGCGGCATCAGGAACCGCTTCCTGGCCGTCAACCGCCAGCGCCTGCTGCAGGCGGAGCAGGCGCTGCCGGTCCGCCAGCGCATATTTCTGGAGCTGCTGCCGTTCCTGTTCCACGTCAACCATCCCATGCTGCCGGGGTTCTCCGCTCAGGACTGCCCCATGGGGCTGGCCATGTACACGCCGTCCGCGGCCACCATCGCCAGTGCCCGGCGTATCGCCCGCAGCTTCGACTACCGGCGCAAGGCGCCCCGTCAGTTCGACATCGAGGCGGTCTATCTCATGGGCAGCGCCGGCACCATCGCCTATTCCCGCCACAGCGACTTCGACATCTGGCTGTGCCACCGTCCCGACCTGCCGGAAGAGGATATCGACAAACTCCGGGACAAGGCCGCCCTGGTGTCGGCTTGGGCCCGGGAACTCGGGCTCGAGGCCTATTTCTTCGTCATGACCGCCGCCGACTTCCGCGCCGGGCGCCTCACCGACCTCAGCCACGAAAGCAGCGGTACCGCCCAGCGTCACCTGCTGCTGGATGAGTTCTACCGCACCGCCCTGCTCGCCGGCGGGCGCTATCCCATCTGGTGGCTGGTGCCGCCCGGAACGGACGAGGAATACACCGCCTACACCCGGCGCCTGACGGAACAACGCTTCGTCAAATCCGGAGAGACCGTGGACTTCGGTGGTCTCGATCACATCCCCTCCAACGAATTCTTCGGCGCCAGCCTGTGGCAACTGTACAAGGCCATGGACTCCCCCTATAAGTCCATCCTCAAGATCCTGCTGCTGGAGACCTATGCGGCGGAGTACCCCGAGGTCGCCCTGCTGAGCCGCCACTACAAGCAGAACATCTACGCCGGCCGGGTCGGGTTCGCGGATATCGACCCCTATGTGCAGCTCTTTCGCAAGGTCGAACGCCATCTGTCGGCCGGGGGGGATCACGAGCGTCTCGAACTGGCGCGACAGGCCTTCTTTCACCGCACCAGCCACCACTTCCGCCAGGCGGTGGGAGCGGACGACGGGAAACGTGACTTCCTCGCCACCGTCTGCCGTGAATGGGGTTGGGGCGAGGACCACGTCCGCCAGTTGCAGGCCCGCGGCGGACGTCGCCTGGAGCAGGTGATGGCGGAACGCAACCTGCTCATGAACGCCCTCATGACCAGCTACCGCTTTCTCTCGGGCTTCGCCCGCCAACGCCACGAGATCATGGCCATCAGTGAGCAGGACATGACGGTACTGGGCCGCCGCCTGTTCGCCGCCTTCGAGCGTAAGGCGGGCAAGGTGCAGCGGGTCTTCGAGGGCTTCGTTCAGGACCTCTACGAGCCCCATCTCAACATCGAGGAAGTGGTGAATGGCCACACCGTGAGCTGGCTGCTGTATCGGGGCGGTGGGGACGACGGTATCACCGACCCACCCCTGCACCGCGCCTACACCCTTGTGGAGATGCTGGCCTGGTGCCATTTCAACGGCGTCGTCCAGACCACCACCCAGGTCAATGCAGGCCTCCACTCGAGCCCGGGCGAATTCCGCGAACTGGATGCCGTGCGCACCGCCCTGCGCCGCCACTTCCCCCAGCAGCGGTTCAGCCCGCCCACCCTCGAGCAGCTTTCCCGTTCCGCCTGCCCCGTAGCCGCCTGCCTGTTCATCAACGTCGGCGTGCCGCCGCCCGAGGACTACGCCCGGCGCCTGGATGCCCTGCGGTCGGGACACGACGACCCCCTCAACTCGGGCAACGCCCGCACCAATCTCATACGCGCCCTCGACCTCGTCTACGTCACCACCTGGCAGGAGGTCTTCGTCTTCCACTACGCCGGCGACGACGGCGTGCGCGACTGCCTCGCCCACCTGCTGGCCCTTCACCGCGAGGCGTCGCGACAGGGCACCCTCCTGCCCCTGGAGACATTCGGCTTCTCCGCCGACCGCGGCATGGTCTCCGCCACCCGGTTCAAGGCCCTTTACGAGGACATCACCGCCCGCCTCGACGGCGGCGGCAGCCGGGGCCGCTTCGTCGTCAAGGTCGGCAACGGCTACCACCTCCTGGCCATGGACGAAGGCAAGCCCGCCCATCGCCGGGTGGGCGACTACAGCGGACTACTTGGCTATTTCTCGCGCCCCACCCCCGACTTCTCACCGGTGTATTTCGACCGTTACGCCGAGGCCGATTCACCCCTGCCCAGCGTATTTGGCAGCCATCGCCGGGACGGCATCACCTTCCTCTACTTTCCGACCCGCGGCCGCGCCTACATCTACGTGCTCGACGAAGGCGGGGCCCTGTTTCACGATGTGCAGCCCCTGCACCAGGAGGCCAGCCTCCTCGCCCAATTCAGCCGCTTCTTCGACGCCGTCGACTATCGGGAGACGGCCGGTGCCACCTTCACCGGCATGGGCATGGACGGCCCGCGGGCCCGCTATTATCGTCTGGAACATCGGCAGGGCCACTTCGAGCGCGTGGCCATCAAGCCCCCGCCGGCATCCGGCCTCACGGGCCGCGGCGAGCTGCAGGTGATCACCGAACGCATCGGCGACAAGACGGAACTCGCCATCTATTACGATGACCGGGAATTCTCCACCCTGGACCACGGCAAGGCCCTCTTCGAAGTGGTGGCCGGCCACATCCTCCAGCGCCGGAACCACTGCGAGCCCTACCCCATCTACATCACCGACATCGACCTGGCCGGCATCATCCCCCCCGACCGCTCCCGTCGCGGCCACAGCCGCACGGCCCAGTACCTGCGCTACAAGAAGCGCATCGAGCGCCAACTGAACAACGCCCTGCAGGCCCTCGCGGAACGCCCGGAGGGCGCCCGCGGGGCGAATTTTGAATTATAAATTTTGAATTTTGAATTGAAGAGCGAAAAGCGCCGCGGCGACGTCGCACGCGGAAACGGTGTCAGGAACCGTTTTCACGGTCTTCACGCGAAAAACGGTTCCTGACACCGTTTCCGCATTCGCATTTTTTCAGAATGATTGCGAGCGCAGCGAGCGCGTCAATTCAAAATTCAAAATTCGCGCGGCAAACGCCGCGCGCACCCTTGCTGCAGGCAACAGGACGCGCAGCGGGGGGCGCGCGCGCTGCAGGACACCTTGGCGTGGCGCACGATGAGCGCGTGGTACTCGTTGAACAGGGGCTCATCGGGGCCGAGGGCGAGTTCGAAGGCCTGGCGCAGGGTGTCGTAGGACTCGTCGCCGGCGATGAGCCCCAGACGGCTGTAGATGCGCCGAGTATAGGCGTCGATGACGAACACCGGGCGTCCGAAGGCGTAGAGCAGGATGTCGTCGGCGGTCTCGGGGCCGATGCCGTGGACCCCCAGCAGTCCCTCCCGCAGGGCGGCGGTATCCCAGGCGGCGAGGCCGTCGTGGCCGCCGTGCTCCACGTACCATTGGCACAGATGGCGCAGGCGGGTCGCCTTGACGTTGAAATAGCCGGAGGGGCGGATGGCCGCGGCGAGTTCCTGGAGGGGCAACGCCAGCAGGGCCGGGGCGGACAGCACCTCGCGCTCCCGGAGGTTGTGGATCGCCCGCTCCACGTTCAGCCAAGCGGTGTTCTGGGTCAGCACCGCGCCCACCATCACCTCGAAGGGCGTTTCCGCCGGCCACCATCCGCAGGGCCCGTAGGCCTCGAGCAGGCGCCGGTGGATGTGCCGCAGACGGGGTCCTTCGAGGACCGTCAACGGCGTCGCTGGCGTCCCACGGCCCTTTTGCGGGGCGCCGTGGGGCGGATACGGCGGTAGTCCACGGTGGCGCACAGCTGATCCAGCTCCGCCGGCTCGAGGAAGCGGAACTTCCCCGGGCGCAGGCTCCGTTCCAGGCTTACGGAGGCGAAACGGATGCGGGTGAGCCGGCTCACCACCATGCCCTGGGACTCCCACAGCCGGCGCACCTCGCGGTTGCGCCCCTCCTTGAGTACCACGTGGTACCAGTGGTTGGCCCCTTCGCCGCCGGCATCCACCAGGCGCTCGAAACGGGCCACGCCGTCCTCCAGTTCCACGCCGCTGCGCAGGGCCTCCAGCATGGCCTCCTGGGGCCGGCCGTGGATGCGCACGGCGTACTCGCGCTCGATGGCGGACGACGGGTGCATCAGGCGATGGGCCAGCTCACCGTCGTTGGTGAACAGCAGCAGCCCGGCGGTGGTGATGTCCAGGCGCCCCACCACGATCCAGCGTCCCCGCCCCACCGAGGGCAGATTCGCGAACACCGTGGGGCGGCCCTCCGGGTCATGGCGGCTGGTCACCTCCCCCACCGGCTTGTGATAGGCCAGCACCCGGGTGGCCTGGCGCACCGGCCGGCGCTCCGTGACCACCCGGCCGTCCAGGCGCACCACGTCCGTGGCGCCGGCGCGCGCCCCCAGCCCCACGGTGCTGCCGTTGACGCTCACCCGTCCGGCGCTGATCCAGGTCTCGGCCTCCCGCCGCGATCCCAGCCCCAGGCGGGCCAGCACCTTCTGCACCTTCTCGGTGGCGGCAGAGGTCACCGGTGCATCCGCAGGCTTGCGGTCCCGAGGCCTCATGTGCCGTCCCCGTCCCGCCGCGGCCCATGGTCGGGTTCGCCTTCGGGGGGTTCCGGGAGGGCGGCGTCCTCGGGGGCGACCGGCTCCTCGTCCGCGTCGCGGACCTGCGAGGCGTCATCGCCGTCCCCCTCACCATCCGTGTCGGCGGCGGCGCCCGATTCGGCCTCGTCCCCCTCGGGTGCCGGTCCATCGAAGGAATCGGGCACGGCAATGCCCTGCTCCCGGAACAGGTCGCGGGTGATCTCGTCGATGTCCCGGATCTCCGCCAGGGAGGGCAGATCGGCCAGGTTCTTGAGGTTGAAGTAATCCAGGAACTGGCGAGTGGTGCCGTACATGGCCGGATGTCCCGGCACGTCGCGGTGCCCCACCACCCGGATCCAGTCCCTCTCCTGGAGGGTGCGGATGATGTTCGTACTCACCGCCACCCCGCGGATATCCTCGATCTCGCCGCGGGTGATGGGCTGACGATAGGCCATGAGCACCAGGGTCTCCAGCAGCGCCCGGGAATAACGCCCGGGGCGTTCGGTCCACAGGCCGCGGATACGCTCCGCATAGCCCTGGCGTACCTGGACCCGGTAACCACTGGCCACCTCCTTGAGTTCGATGCCACGCCCCTCGTAGTCCCCGGCGAGGGCGGCCAGCCCCCCCCGCAGGGTATCCCGGCCCGGCGGGTTTTCCGCCCCCTGGAACAGGCCCAGCAGATCATCCAGGGTCAAGGGGTTTCCGGAGGCCAGCAGGGCCGCCTCGAGGATGTTCTTTATCTCGTCGTCATTCATGGCAAGTCATCAGAGATTGTCCGCAGGGCCTCGAAATCTCCCACCCCAACGCCCCCGTGGGAAGGCCTCCTCATCTCCTTCCCGTGGGGGAGGCCGGGAGGGGGATAACGGGCTTTGGCCCGGCCCCCGTGGCAGCGGCAAGGCCGTTTCCCCTCCCC
>JAABTG010000017.1 GCA_011389995.1 Thiotrichales bacterium | reverse complement strand
TCAGAGGCATCCACAAGTGGGGAGGGAGGTCAGAGGCATCCACAAGTGGGGAGGGAGCCATCCAAAAAACCGCCGCGCAGCGGCACCGTATCCCTCCCCCACTCCGTGGGGGACAAACCCGCCGGGAGCGGGTTTGAACAGCACGAAGTGCTGGCCCGAAGGGCGGAGGGCAGGATGCCCGACGTAGATGGAGGGGGACAACAACGTACGCAGCTTCCACCAACGCCGAGGTCTATCCCCTCCCCAACCCTCCCCACAAGTGGGGAGGGAGGTCAGAGGCATCCACAAGTGGGGAGGGAGGTCAGAGGCATCCACAAGTGGGGAGGGAGCCATCCAAAAAACCGCCGCGTAGCGGCACCGTATCCCTCCCCCACTTCGTGGGGGACAAACCCGCCGGGAGCGGGTTTGAACAGCACGAAGTGCTGGCCCGCAGGGCGGAGGGCAGGATGCCCGACGTAAATGGAGGGGGAAAACAACGCAGGCAGCCCCCCCTAACGCCCGGGTATTTCCCCTCCCCGACCCTCCCCACGAGTGGGGAGGGAGGCCGGGATATCCCCCCAAGTGGGGAGGGAGGCCGGGATATCCCCACCAGTGGGGAGGGAGGTCAGAGGCATCCCTAAGGGGAGAGGGAGCTCAGAACCAGCGGCGGTGGCGGAGGTAGAGGAACTGGCCCACGCCGATGGCGGCGATGATGATCACCACCGCCAGGAAGGCCCACGGGCTCTCGGTGCCGGGGATGCCCCCCACGTTGATGCCCAGCAGGCCGGTAATGAAACCCAGGGGCAGGAAGATGGCGGCGGCCAGGGACAGCACGTACATGCGGCTGTTCATCTGCTCGGCCAGGCTGTTGGCCAGGTATTCCTGGGCCAGCAGCGCCCGCTCCCGGTCCAGGTCCAGTTCTTCCACGTAGCGGGTCATGCGGTCGGCGATCTCCCGCAGGTGCAGGCGGTCGCCCTCATCCAGCCACGGCGCCTTCTCCGCCCACAGCCGGGCGAGGGCCTCCCGCTGGGGGGCGAGGTAGCGGCGCAGTTCGATGATCTGGCGGCGCAGGCCGGCGATGGTGGGACGCAGTTGCCGGTGCTCGGCGGCGTCGAGATCGTTTTCCAGCTGGGACACGCGGTCATCGATATCGGAGATGACCTCGGCCATGCGCCCCACCAGTCCCTCGGCCAGTTGCACCAGCAGGTCGGCGGCCGTATCCGGGCCCGTACCCCGGGCCATGGCCCCGCGCACGTCCTCCACCGACAGCAGGCGGCGCTTGCGGGTGCTGATGACGCGGTGCTCGTCCACCCACAGGCGGATGGATACCATGTCCTCCGGGTCGGCCCCGGGGTTCAGGTTGACGCCCCGCAGGGTCACCAGCAGGCCGGCGCCGTGGTTCACCGCCCGCGGGCGGGTCTCGTCCGCCAGCAGGGCCTCCACCGCCACCTCGTCGAGGCCGCTGTCCTCCCGCAGCCAGCGGGCGGCGCTGGCGTCGGTGTAGTCCAGGTGGACCCACAGCGGGCCGTCGGCGGGCGACCACGTGGCAATGGCGGGCCAGGCGACCTCCCGGCTGCCGCCGTGGCCATCGAGGATATGGGCCGTCACCAGGCCGTTGTCAGTCATGGAACATTATCCGTATCGCTGGCATGGGACGAGTGTAAACCACAGCCATGGGGTCGTCCCTGGACCACGAAAGCCACGAAGAAAACACGAAAGATTGGAGAGGGATGTGCGTGGGTGTGGGATTGTGAACCCCGATGGGTATGCCCAATGGGCTGGAAACGGCGCAAAGCGGTTGGACTACGAAAGGCGCGAAAAAATCGTGCGTTTCGGCCTGTTCGGCACTTAGGAGACAAGGGAGGCGGTTTTGCCGCCGCATCCAACCCGTCATGCCGCGCCCACCCTGGATTCCGGCGTGCGCCAGGATGACGCGAGAGGGGCGCAATGAGGGGTCATGTCCGTCATGCCGGGCTTGACCCGGCATCCAGGGGTGCCCCTGGCCTCCGAATTTTGGGTTATTTCGCGTCTTTCGCGCCTTTCGTAGTTAACCCGCTTTTGCCGCTTTTGCCGAATGCCCGGCCCCGGCAGGTTGCCTCGGCCTGTTCCTGCCTGGGGCGCCCCTGCCGTTAAAACTTTTGTGTTTCTTCGTGTCTTTCGTGGTTCCCCCTTTTTGACGCCACCCCGGCCCTGGACTAACCTTGCGGCTCTGCCGTATCGAGCCTTCTGCCGTGACCTATTGCCTTGCGGTTAATGTAAATGACGGACTGGTCTTCTGTTCCGACTCCCGCACCAACGCCGGCGTGGACATGGCCTCCACCTACAGCAAGATGTTCTGCTTCGGCAAGGAGGGCGAGCGCCAGATGGTCATCCTGTCGGCGGGTAATCTCGCCACCACCCAGGGGGTCATCCAGCGCATCAAGCGGGACATCAAGCAGGGGGCCGATGTCACCCTGATGAATGTGTCCCACATGGAGGACGCCGCGGACTATATCGGGGGGTTGAGTGTGGCGGTGCAGGGCAAGTATTCATCACCGGACCGCAGCTTCGAGGCCAGCTTCATCGTCGGCGGCCAGATCGGCGGCGAGGACCCCCGCCTGTTCCTGGTGTACCCCCAGGGTAACCACATCACCACCAGCAGCGACACCCCCTACCTGCAGATCGGCGAGACCAAATACGGCAAGCCCATCCTGGACCGCATCATCACCAGCGCCACCCCCCTGGACAAGGTGGCCCTGGCGGCGCTGGTATCCATGGATTCCACCATGCGCAGCAACCTCACGGTGGGTCCGCCCTTCGAGATCCAGATCTACGAGCGCGACCGGCTGGGGTTGCGGCGCTACCACCGCTTCGATGCGGAGAGCGAATATCTCAGGGAGATCAAGCGGGTATGGGACGAGAGCCTGAACGCCGCCTTCAATCGCCTGCCTCCCATCGCCTGGGCCTTCAGCTGGGATGAACGAGCTGATGGAGAAAACGCAGCTTCTCCACCACAGGCCGGGTGAGTACGAAGGGGTAGGGGTCCAGCATCCCCAGGCTGCGATTCAGGGCGTTGAGGGCGATGCCCAGGTTCAACCACTGGGTGACGGCATGGTCGAAGTCCCCCAGGCTCGGGGCGCCGTCCAGCAGATGGAAGGCGGCCGCCGTCTCCAGGGTGTCCATCATGTGCAGATAGTGGGCCCAGCATTCGGCCCAGTCCTCCAGGGGATGGGCCATGGCGTAGGCACTGATGTAGGCGTAACCCGTGGGCTTCGGGGGGGCGGCATAATGGCGCTCGAGGGCCGCCCCATAGTCCGCCTGCTCGTTGCCGAACAGGGCCCTGAACTCCGCCAGCCGGCTGGTGCCGTACACCATGCGTTCGAAGTAGTAGTGGCCGCTCTCATGGCGCAGGTGGCCGAGGGGGGTGCGGTAGGTTTCCCCCAGGCGGTGGCGCTCCGTCTCCCGGGCCAGGTGGTCCGCCTCCTTGACGTTCAGGGTGATGACACCGTGGGCGTGGCCGGTGAGCACGTGTTCCTCCATCACCGCCGGATTGCGGCCCCGGTCCTCCAGGAAATCGAAGCCGAGGCCGCCGTCGGGGTCCACCCGGCGGCTCACCACGGGCAGTCCCAGTACCAGCAGGGTGTAGACGAGGCGGCGCTTGGCCTCCTCCAGCAGGCCCCACAGGGCCAGGTTGTTGTCGTGGTCGAGGGCGGGGATGGTGCGGGTGAGATCGCAGGAGTCGCAGTAGGCCTGGTCGCTGCCGGCGTCCACCAGCCAGTTGCAGACCCCATATTCGGTGGTGTTACGGCACGGCCTGTAGAGATGGCCGTCGGGGGCCTCCAGTAGCCCCCCGGAAAGCCGCTTCAGGGGTCGCAGGTCGAGACGGGCGGGATCGAAGCCGAGGGGTGCCCCGCAGCTCACGCAATGGGTGTTCTCGAAGAAGGTGCGATTGCCGCAGCTGCACCGGAAGGTCTTCACGCGGCGGGGGGGAGGGGCCACCAGGTATCGGCGATGCCCTCATGGACGGCGGCGATGGCGGCCTGGACCTCGTCGATGAAGGCATGGAGGTCGTGACCCAGCAGGCGCTGGATGTCGGCCGCCTGCACCTGACGCAGGGCGTGGCCGGTGGCGCGCCGGGTGTCGTCGGCCCGCGGCAGCCGTTCCAGGTGATGGTTGAGGCGGTTGAGGCAGAAGGTCACCGAGCGGGGGAAATCCTCGTCCAGCAGCAGGAAGGCCACCACGTCCTCGGCGTTGACCCGGTCATGGACGTTCTGCCGGTACATCTGGTAGGCGGACAGGGAGCGCAGCACGTTCAGCCACAGGGCGTTCTCGATGGGGTCGTCCTCCGCCGCCTCGCGGCGGATGGCCAGCAGCGGCGCCGAGCCCACGTCGAGGATGCGGGAGGTCATGTCGGCCCGTTCCACGTGGCGCCCGAGCTGGGTGAACCAGTAGGCCGGCCCGCGGCTCAGCACCCCTTCGTAGAGCCCCGCCAGTTCCTGGCAGGCCGCGATGACATGGTTGAGGAAGGCGTGGCGGTTCTTGCGGGCCACCCCCGTGGAGCCGGAGTCCCGCACGTGGTGGTAGGTGGCGTTGAGGATCTCCCAGGCCTCCGTGGGGAGGATCTCGCGGGTGGTGCGGGCGTTCTCCCGCGCCATGCGCAGGCAGGTGAGGATGGAGCCCGGGTTGCGGGCGTCGGTAAGCATGTGGCGGATGACGTTGCGCTCGTCCAGCTTCTGATAGTGGCTGGCGAAGGCCTCCTCGCCGCCGGAGATGTCGATGAGGTTTTGCCAGCTCACGTCCACCGGCCCGGGGAGGTCCAGCATGAGCAGGGCGTTGACGTTCACCAGGCGTGCGGTGTTCTCCGCCCGCTCCACATAGCGGCCGTGCCAGTACAGTCTTTCTGCGACGCGGGAGAGCATGATGATCAGTCCTTCGTCACGATCCAGGTGTCCTTGCTGCCGCCGCCCTGGGATGAGTTCACCACGTAGGAGCCCTTCACCAGGGCCACCCGGGTCAGTCCGCCGGCGGTGACGTACTGTTTCTGGCCGTGGAGGATGAAGGGCCGGAGGTCCATGTGCCGGGGTTCGATGCCATCGGCGGTGAGGGTGGGGGCGGTGGACAGCTCCAGCAGGGGCTGGGCGATGTAGTTGCGCGGGTTCTTCTTCAGCAGGGCCGTGAACTCCTTGCGCTGGCGGGCGCTTGAGGCCGGGCCGATGAGCATGCCGTAGCCGCCGGACTCGTTGGCCGGCTTCACCACCAGCTTGTCCAGGTTGGCCAGGACATGGTCCAGGGTCTGTTCCTCGTTGCAGCGGAAACTGGGGACGTTGGGCAGGATGGGGTCCTGGTCCAGATAGAAGCGGATCATCTCGGGCACGTAGGTGTAGACCAGCTTGTCGTCCGCCACACCCGCCCCCGGCGCGTTGGCGAGGGCCACGTTGCCCGCCCGCCAGGCCCGCATCAGCCCCGGCACGCCGAGGGTGGAATCGGCCTTGAAGGCCATCGGGTCCAGGAACAGGTCGTCGATGCGGCGGTAGATCACATCCACCCGCGACAGGCCGTCGATGGTCTTCATGTAGACGCAGTCGTCATCGGCCACCACCAGGTCGCCGCCCTCCACCAGCTCCGCCCCCATCTGCTGGGCCAGGTAGGAGTGCTCGAAGTAGGCGGAGTTGTAGATCCCCGGCGTCAGCACCACCACCTCGGGATAGTCGGCGGGCCGCGGGGACAGGGAGGCCAGGGTGTCGAAGAGCTGGGTGGTGTAGGCGGTCATGGGGAGGATGCGCTGGGTCTCGAACAACTCCGGCAGCACCCGTTTCGTGACCTTGCGGTTCTCCAGCATGTAGGACACCCCCGAGGGTACCCGCAGGTTGTCCTCCAGCACGTAGATGGTGCCGTCGCCGTCGCGCACCAGGTCCGAGCCGCAGATGTGGGCCCAGGCCCCGTACAGGGGCTTCATGCCCTCGCACTCTTTGCGGTAGTTGCCGGAACTGGCGATGAGGGCCCGGGGCACCACCTTTTCCTTGATGATGCGCTGGTCGTTGTAGATATCGTCGATGAAGTGGTTCAGTGCCGTGAGGCGCTGCTTGAGCCCCTCCTCGATGGCGCGCCACTCCTTCTCCGGGATGACCCGCGGGATGATGTCGTAGGGCCACTGGCGATCGATATTGTCGCCCTCGCTGTAGACGGTGAAGCTGATGCCCATGCTGCGAATGGCCAGCTCCGCCGAGTGGCGCCGGAGTTCCAGTTCCTCGCCGCCGAGGCGGCGCAGGAAGCTCACCAGGGCGCGGGTGCACTGGCGGGGGGCGCCCCTGGAGCTGAACAGCTCATCGAAATGGGGGCCGGGGTCGTAGGTCTTCCAGGGATCGGTCATGGGGTGAGGATAACCTTAGACGATGGGTGGCTCGTCCACCAGATCGGGCGTGGGCTCGTCCACGATGCCCTGGGTGACCTCGAAATGCTCTTCCACATGCTCCGCCTGGCGGGTGCGGGCGAGGTGGAACAGGGCCTCGCCCTCGAACACCAGAGGCAGGTTGCTGCGGCCGATGACCACGGATGCGGCCGGCGCCACCACCTGGCTCTCACCCTCGCCGAAGGGGTCGCTGATGACCCCCATCACCGTGCCCTGCTCCACGGCGGCCCCCAGACCCACCAGGATGCGCAGGATACCGCTGTTCTCCGCCCGCACCCAGGAACTGGTGCGCAGCACCACGGTATGGCGGGGTGAACGCTTGGCGCGGGGCAGCATGTCCAGGGCGCGCAACACATGGAAGATCCCCCGCACCCCCACGCGGATGGCCACCTCGTCGAAATACAGGGCCTCGCTGGCCTCGTACACCATTACCGGGATCCCCTCGTCCGCGGCGGCGCGGCGCAGGGAGCCCTCGGGGGCGGCGGAATGGAGCAGCACCGGGGCACCGAAGGTGCGGGCCAGGGGGGCCAGGATGGGATCCGTGAGATCGGCGCGGATCTGGGGCAGATTCTCGCGGTAGATGGCCGCGGTGTGGAGATCGATGCCGATGTCCGCGGCCCGGACCACGTTGCTGAGGAAGGTGTCGGCGAGGCGGGCGGCCAGGGAGCCGCTGTCGGAGCCGGGAAAGGAGCGATTGAGGTCACGGCGGTCCGGCAGGTACCGGGAGCGGCTGTGGAAGCCATAGATGTTGACGATGGGTACGGCGATGAGGGTGCCGTTCATGCGCTTCAACAGGGGCGAGCGCAACAGCCGGCGGATGATCTCCACGCCGTTGATCTCGTCGCCGTGGATGGCGCCGCTGACGAACACCACGGGCCCTTCCCGGCGCCCGTGCACCACCTGCACCGGCATGTAGATGGGGGTGTGGGTGTACAGCCCCGCCAGGGGGATCTCGAGGGTGGCGCGGGCACCGGGTGCCACGGCGGTGCCCGCCAGCACGAAGGGTTGGCGCTTCATCCGGTGCCGCGGGTGCGGGTCCTCCCCAGCTTGCCGTTGCGCTCGATGAAGGCGACGATCTGCCCGGCCACGTCCTTGCCCGAGGCGCGTTCGATGCCCTCGAGGCCGGGGGACGAGTTCACTTCCATCACCACGGGCCCGTGGTTGGAGCGCAGGATGTCCACCCCCGCCACGTTGAGCCCCATGGTGCGGGCCGCCCGCACGGCGGTGGAGCGCTCCTCGGGGGTGATGCGCACCAGGCTGGCGGTACCGCCGCGGTGGAGATTGGAGCGGAACTCGCCTTCCTTGCCCTGGCGCTTCATCGCCGCCACCACCTTCTCGCCGATGACGAGGCAGCGCAGATCGGCCCCCCCCGCCTCGGCGATGAATTCCTGCACCAGGATGTTGGTCTTGAGACCCATGAAGGCCTCGATGACGCTTTCCGCCGCCTGCTTGGTCTCGGCCAGCACCACGCCGATGCCCTGGGTGCCCTCCAGGAGCTTGATGACCAGGGGCGGGCCGCCCACCATGGTGATGAGGTCCTCGATGTCGTCGGGCTTGTGGGCGAAGCCCGTCACCGGCAGACCGATGCCCTTGCGGGCCAGCAGTTGCAGGGCCCGCAGCTTGTCCCGGGCCCGGCTGATGGCCACCGACTCGTTCAGGGGATACACCCCCATCATCTCGAACTGGCGCAGCACGGCGGTGCCGTAGAAGGTGACCGAGGCGCCGATGCGGGGGATCACCGCATCGTAGTTTTCCAGCTGCTCTCCCTTGTAGTGGATGGAGGGCCGATGGGAGGTGATGTTCATGTAGCAGCGCAGGGCGTCGAGCACATGGGGCTCGTGGCCCCGGGCCTTGCAGGCCTCCACCAGCCGGCGGGTGGAGTACAGGCTGCTGTTCCTGGACAGTATGGCGATTTTCAAGAGGTCTCCTCGGTCTTGAGATGGTCGGTCACGGTCTTTCCGGCAACATAGGACGCCGCCGAATCCACCAGGTAGTCACCCGCCAGTGCCGAGCGTCCCAGGAGCATGCGAAAGCGCATGGTGTCCCGGTCCGTCAGGGTAATCTCGATGCGCTTCGACCGCGGGCCGATGCGCACCAGGGAGGCGATGACGAAGCGTTTCTCGCGGTGGCCGCCCGAATCGGACACCAGGCGCCGGTCCAGCAGCGGGCTTTCGCATTCCACCACCGGCTCGATCCGGCCCTGCAGGGGGTGAACCCCGAAGCGCACCCAGTCGACGCCGTCGCGACGAAAGGGCTCCACGAAAAAGGCATGGAGGCAGGAGGTGCGGGCCCCTGTGTCCACCTTGGCCTTGATGCGCTGGATCCCGAGTTCCGGCAGGCCCACCCATTCGCGCCATCCCACCATACAGTGGTCTGAATCACTCGTGCGGGCTGGTTGGGTCTGTGTGGAAGGGGATCGCGATGGCATGGCCGATGCCTGATAAACGTGTGTCGAGCATAACCCCCCGCCAAGTCGTGTCAACCGCGCTCCTGGGATGTCGCGGCCGTGGTCGGGCCGCGCCGAACCCCGTCTGGCCTTGCATGGGGCCGGTTTCGTCGTCTCCGGCGAAGAGGCGGTGTGAACCCCCTTTCTCCCTCCCCACTTGTGGGGAGGGCTGGGGAGGGGAAATGAGTGGTGGGAGTGATTTCCGGCGTGGTTATCCTCCTCCATTTACGTCGGGCATCCTGCCCTCCGCCCTGCGGGCCAGCACTTCGTGCTGTTCAAACCCGCTCCCGGCGGGTTTGTCCCCCACTGGATGGGGGAGGGACATCGGCTTTCTCCCTCCCCACTTGTGGGGAGGGTTGGGGAGGGGACAGACTTCGGCGTTGGTGTGGGCGGCGTACGTGGTTATCCCCCTCCGGCTCCCCCACGGCGTGGGGGAGGGATACGGTGCCGCTGCGCGGCGGTTTTTTGATGGCTCCCTCCCCACTTGTGGGGAGGGTTGGGGAGGGGACAGACCTTGGCGTTGGTGGGGGCGGCGTGCGTGGTTATCCCCCTCCGGCTCCCCCACTGCGTGGGGGAGGGACACGGGGTCCCGTTGGGACTTGTTGGTTTATGGGGTCCAGGAGAGGCTGATGGCGCCGAACTGGCTGTCTCCCTGCTGGCCATCGAACTCATCGCTGCGGAATACGTTGGTGAAGGAGAGGCGCAGGGACTGCCAGGTCACCACCAGGCCGAACTGGAGTTCCGCAACCAGGGGCTTGCGGTCGACGCTGTGGCTGTCGCGGAAGGTGTTGCCGTCGAGGAAGATGTTGCGGGCGACCGCCCGGCCCTCCACGCCCCCGAACAGGTACCATTCCACGCCGTCCCGGGCCGGCGTGAAGAAGCCCCCGCCGGGCAGGCTGGGGCGGATCCGTGGTGGGCCGAAGTCCCCGCGCAGGCTGTTGCCCAGGCGCAGGGTCAGGCCGGCCCCGGCGAAGGTGTGGACGTTGCCCAGGGCATAGCCCAGGTGGGGCATCACGTCGGCCTGGAGTCCGACGGTCTCCCAGGCGGTGTGGCGCCACTGGCGGCTGTGGTAGGCGTTGACGGTGAGCTCGTCCTTGAGCTGGTGGTCCCAGCCCCGCGGCCGGCGGGTGTCGATGAACTCGTGCCATTCCTTCTGCAGGGTGTCGCCCTGGGCCGCGGGCCCCACCACCCCGAGGTTGAGTACGTAGGTGTCGAGGCGCTCCCAGCGCAGTCCGGCGGCCGCCAGGCCGCCATGGCGGGACATGAGGGCGATGCTGCCGTAGAGCCAGCCGGCGTAGGGGCGGTCGTCCTCGATGAGGGTGGGGGTGGTGATGTCCTCCGGGGTGTACATATTGTGGCCGAGGGACAGGCTGGTGCGCTGGCCGCAGTCGGTACAGCGTGCATCCACCCCCGGCAGATAGTCCCCGAGGAACCGCATCCACTCCGGGGCCTGGTACTCCCGGGTGAGATAGTTGAGGCGGAATCCATTGGTGTAGTGGCGGTCGAGGCCGTTGCCGAAGAGGTCGTTCTCCACCTGCAGGTTGACCACGGCCCCCGCGGCTACGGCCTGACCGCCGGGCAGGGCCAGCAGGGCCAGCAGGGCGAGGGCCGCGATGGCCCTGGGCAGGGTGACGGCGGGAGGGGGGCCGTGCATGGTGGTGGGGGCCGTCAGGCGCTCTCGTCGCGGGACAGGGGGCGCAGGCCCTGGTGGGCCATGGCCACGGCGCGGAAGATGGCGCGGCCCTTGTTCATGGTCTCCTCCCACTCCATGGCCGGTACCGAATCGGCGACGATACCGGCCCCCGCCTGGATGTGCAGCTCACCGTCCTTGATGACGGCGGTACGGATGGCGATGGCGGTATCCATGTCCCCCTGCCAGCTTATATAGCCCACGGCGCCACCGTAGACCCCGCGTTTGACGGGCTCGAGCTCGTCGATGATCTCCATGGCGCGCACCTTGGCGGCGCCGCTCAGGGTACCGGCGGGGAAGGTGGCGCGCAGGGCGTCCACCGGCCCCAGGCCCGCCTTGAGGCGGCCGGTGACGTTGGAGACGATGTGCATGACGTGGGAATAGCGCTCCACCGCCATGCGTTCCGTGAGCTCCACGGTGCCCGTCTCCGCCACCCGGCCGACGTCGTTGCGGCCGAGATCGATGAGCATCAGATGCTCCGCCAGCTCCTTGGGATCTGCCAGCAGATCCGCCTCCAGGGCCTCATCGGCGGCCTCGTCGGCCCCCCGCGGCCGGGTGCCGGCGATGGGGCGTACGGTGATCCGCCCCTCTTCCACGCGCACCAGGATCTCCGGCGACGAGCCGGCGATATGGAAGCCGCCGAGATCCAGGAAGAACAGATAGGGGGAGGGATTGAGGCTGCGCAGGGCGCGGTAGAGGTCCAGGGGCGGCGGGGCGAAGGGGGTGGTGAGGCGCTGGGACAGCACCACCTGCATGATGTCGCCCTCGACGATGTATTCCTTGGCCCGTTCCACCGCCGCCTCGAAACCGGCGCGGGTGAAGCCCGACACGAAGTCCGTCTCCGTCACCCCGGGACCGCTGGCGGGGGCGGCCTCGCGGGCCGGCAGGGGGGCGCTGCGCAGGCGTTCCTCCAGGGCGTCCAGCCTGGCCTCGGCGCGGTCGAGGGCGCCGGGGGCGGCGGGGTCCACGTGTACCAGCAGATACAGGGTGCCCTTGAGATTGTCGAATACCACCACCTCCTCGGAGATGGTGAGGAGGATGTCCGGCACTCCGATGGGATCGGCGGCCGTGGAGGGGCCGAGGCGGGGCTCGATATAACGCACGGTATCGTAGCTGAAGTACCCCACCAGGCCGCCGGTGAAGCGTGGCAGTTCGGGGATGCGGGGCACCTTGAAGCGGGCCTCGAAGGCCGCGATCCACGCCAGGGGGTCGTCGGCATCGACCCGCTCCACCACCGTATCGCCGTCGAACACCTCGATATGCCGGCCCCGCACCTCGAGGCGGCCCGACGCCGGCAGGCCGATGATGGAATAGCGCCCCCATTTCTCGCCGCCGTGAACCGATTCGAAGAGATAGGAGTAGGGCCCTTCCGCGAGCTTGAGGTAGGTGGACAGGGGGGTGTCCAGGTCCGCCAGCACCTCCCGGTAGACGGGCACCCGGTTGTAGCCCCCGGCGGCGAACTCCTCAAGGCGCTGGGGATCCATGGCCGGGCCTCAGGTCTCGAGGATGTCGCGCAGATCCACCAGGCTGTCCATCACCGCATCGGGTGCGGCCTCGCGGATGTCCATGCCATGGTTGTAGCCGTAGCTCATGCACACGATGTCGAAGCCGGCGGCCCGCGCCGCGGTGACGTCGCTCACGGAATCCCCCACCATCAGGGACGCTTCCGGCGGTACACCGAAGTGGGCGGCGGCATGGAGCAGGGGGAGGGGGTCGGGCTTCTTGCGATCCAGGGTATCGCCCGCGACGATGATGCCGAAGTCGTCGTGGAGCCCGAGGGAGCGCAACAGGGGCAGGGTGAATCGTTCGGCCTTGTTGGTGACGCAGCCCAGGGGGTAAGCGGCGGCCTTGAGGTAGTCCACGCCCTCGCGCACCCCCGGATACAGCAGGGAGCGGGTGGAGGTGTTGCGGGCGTAAAGCTCGAGGAAGATGGGATAGGCGCGCTCGAAGTCGGCGGCGGGGGGCTCGGCGTCGAGGTCGTCCGCCAGGGCACGCTTCACCAGCTTTTCCACCCCGTTGCCCACCCAGTTCCTGACCTTGGCCTCGCCGTGGGGCTCCCGCCCCAGGGCGCCCATCATCTGGTCCACGCAGTAGGCCAGGTCCGGCACGCTGTCCACCAGCGTGCCGTCGACGTCGATGAGGATCATGCGGGGGCGGGTATTCATGGTGGTGGTGCCGCCGGCCGTCGCCTCACGGCGTCAGGCCGCGGCCATCTCCTCGCGCATCTTGCGGATGATGGAATCGTAGCGGTGGGGGTCGCTGTCGCTGCCCTTGCCGAAGATGCCGGAGCCGGAGACGAAGGTGTCGGCGCCCGCGGCCTTGATCTCCGCGATGTTGTCGGCCTTCACGCCGCCGTCGATCTCGAGGCGGATATCCCGCCCCGAGCGGTCGATCATTTCCCGCGCCTGGCGCAGCTTGTCCAGGGCCGAGGGGATGAAGCTCTGGCCACCGAAACCCGGATTTACCGACATCAGCAGGATCATGTCGATCTTGTCCATCACGTACTCGAGGTGGCTCAAGGGGGTGGCGGGGTTGAACACCAGGCCGGGCTTGCAGCCCTCACCGCGTATCAGCTGGATGGTGCGGTCGATGTGGTCCGAGGCCTCCGGATGGAAGGTGATGTAGGTGGCGCCGGCGGCCGCGAAGTCCGGCACGATGCGGTCCACCGGCTTGACCATGAGATGCACGTCGATGGGTGCGGTGACGCCATGCTTGCGCAGGGCCTCGCACACCAGGGGGCCGATGGTGAGATTGGGCACGTAATGGTTGTCCATCACATCGAAATGGACGATGTCGGCACCCGCCTTGAGGACGTTGACCACCTCTTCCCCGAGACGGGCGAAGTCGGCGGACAGGATGGACGGCGCGATGAAATCAGCAGCCATGGTTTGCACTCCCGTCAAAAAAGGACGCAACATACCCGATTCGTCGGCCATTTTCAGCAGCTTGTGTTCAGTATTCATGTCAGCCCCAGGTTCGTCGTGGTTCCCCGCCGCCGCGGCTTGAGGTGGCTGGGGGCGCTGCTTCTCCTCGTCGCGGTCCCCGGGGCGGGGCAGGTCCCGGAGGTTATGGACCTGCAGGTGGGCGACGTCACGGAGCCGGCCCGCTTCACGGCCGGCGTCCCCGGGGAGCGCAAGGGGGTGGTGGTGATGCTGCCCGACGGCCTCGGCCCCCGCGCCACCGGCCTCGCCGCGGCCCTCGCCGCGGGCCTCGCCCGCCATGGCTGGGACGTGGTGGATCTGCGCGCCGGGATCCTGGGGCACGCAGCGGCGTTCGCCGCGCCGCAGGCCCTGGCCGGCGAGGTGGGAGAACTGGTGGGTGCGGTGCGGTCGCGCACCCGCGAGGGGCGCCGGGGGTCGGATATCTACCTGGTGGGGCACGGCTGGGGGGCCATCCTCGCCGGCCTGTACCTCGATGGACGAACGGATCCGCCGGTGGCGGGCCTGGCGGCCCTCAATGCCGCGCCGCCGCCACGCCTCCCGGAGCTGGCCTTCCAGCGTCTCCTGCCGGGCATCACCGTACCGGTTCTGGACATCTGGGGCGGGCGCAGCCACCGGCGCGTGACCGGCAACGCCGAGGCCCGGAGGCGCGCCGCGGGGGGCGCTCGGGGAGACGGGTTTCGTCAGCTGGAGATGGCCGTCGCGGACCATTATTTCACCGCCGAAGTGGGTGGCGTGGTGAAGCACCTGCGGGGGTGGTTGAAGCGCCAAACGGGTGATTGAAGGAATAGCGCGGGTGCGGGGGTGGGACTTTCCCCTGTAAGGGGATGTCTTAGCCGCCACGCCCATCCCTTACCATGCCCGCGAAGCTGCCGGGGGAGGCCGTGCCCCCGGCGTGATTACATGGGGCGGGGGTATCCCGTAGTTCACTTTGAGTAGTCTAAATAATAGAGGGTAAACAAATGCTTATAGCCATTGCCATCACACTCCACCTGCTCGGGGCCCTGGTTTGGGTCGGCGGCATGTTCTTCGCCTACATGGCCCTGCGCCCGGCCGCCGCCAGCGTGCTGGAGCCCCCCCTGCGCCTGCCCCTGTGGGAGGCCACCTTCCAGCGCTTCTTCTTCTGGGTGTGGATCGCCATCGCCGTGCTGCTGGCGACGGGTTATTGGCTGGTGCTGGGGCCCTACGGCGGTTTCGCCGAGGTGCGTCCCTTCATCCATACCATGAACGCCCTCGGCCTGTTGATGATGGCCATTTACGGTCATCTGTACTTCGTACCCTATAAGCGCATGCGCCGCGCCATCGCCGTCCAGGACTGGCCGGAGGCAGGCAGGAACCTGAACCAGATCCGCATCATCGTGGCTGTCAACCTGACCCTGGGCCTCATCACCGTGGTGGTGGGCGTGGCGGGACGCTACCTGGGCTAATCGGGATGTAGGTCGGGCTTCAGCCCGACATCCCACTAACGGACATGGCGCGAGGCCACCCCGAAAGATGAAAGGTGCGCCATGTCCGTCCCTCACCCCGGCCCTCTCCCAAGGGGAGAGGGAGTCCAAAGGTGTCGCTGCGCGACTTTCACGTTAAAGCATAACCGCGAAAGACGCGAGTGACGCGAAAAGGGGGAAGGTCAGGGGAGGAGTGGCGGTTGGAAAAGGCGCAGCGGATTCACCGTTTCGGCGTCAGCTGAGCCGGCGCTCGGATGGTAATCTTTGCCCATTTCCCATTTCCCATTTCCCATTTCCCATTTCCCATTTCCCCCGGGGGAGAAGGACAGGATGAAGGCGTGTCCGGCGGGGATATGGCAGGGTCGGGATGGGTCCTGACCTGCCATTGGGGCGCACCCTAATACCAGTATTTGAGCTGGACCAGGTGGAAGTTGATGCCGGGGTTCGGTTCCCTGATGCTGGCGTTGGAGAGGTGCTGGAAGCGGTAGAGCAGCTCGTACTGGCGCCGGGACCCGAAGCGCGCCCCGCCGCCCGCATGGGTGCCGAAATTGAAGGAGGTGCCGAAGCGCTTGTCGCCGATGCTGAGGTCGGACAGCAAGTGGGCGCCGACGCCGAACTCGAAGAAGGGCAGCAGCCCGCCCACCGTTGCATCGTGCGGCTGCAGTCGGAATACCGGGGTGATGCCGACCTCGGTCAGATCATCGTTGCCGGTGCGGTCCCCGTCGCCATGCCAATGGCTGACCCCCAACTCCCAGAATCCGCCCAGATACCAGTCCCCTGCGGCGAACCACTTACGGTCCCACTCCCATTGGATGGCGAGCCCGTAGCGGTCGACATTCTCGTCGTCGCCATGGCCCAGTTCCAGGGTGAAGCCGTCCACGGCATGGGCGGCGGGCAGGTTGGCCAGCAGGGCCAGCAGCACCATCGTTGGTATTGTTCTTGACACGAGATTTCCCCTTTTGACCCTATCCCCACAGTCCCCCGGGGGAAAACTACTGGATTCGGCACGGCGCCACAATCCGCGGGGATGGCAGTTTCCCCAGCCTGGGGGTTGGTTTAATCTTCGGCTTCAGCATTTCATTCCCAACCCAGGGGCCGGGTATGGAGATAGAATCCCAGCACTTCGCGGACACCGTAGTCCTATCCGCCCATGGACGCGTGGACGACGAGGCGTCGGAACAGCTCAAGGGCGCCCTGCTGGCCCAGGTGGACACCTGCGAGGCGGAGGGTGAACGGCTGGTCATCGACCTCGGAGAGGTGGAATACATCAGCAGCGGGGGGCTGCGGGCATTGATGATGGTCGCCAAGCGGGTGCACTCCCAGGATGCGGTGATGGTGGTGGCCAGGCCCTCGTCGGTGGTGCGGGAGATCCTGGAGATCAGCCGTTTTCATCTCATGATTCGCATGTTCGACGACATTCCCGCGGCCCTCGCCGCCCTTTCCCCCCAGGCGGCGGAGGCCTACGGTGCCCGCTGACGCCGGCCTGCTCGTGCGCTTCTGGGGCACCCGCGGGTCCCTCCCGAAGGCCGCCGACAGCGCCATGCTTCAGGACAAGCTGCAGGCGGCGTTGCGCCAGGCGGCGGGCCGGCGCTTCGACGACGATGACGCCATCGAGCGCTTCATACGGGACGAATTGCCCTTTCCGGTATCCCACACCTTCGGCGGCAACTCACCCTGCGTGCAGATCGCGGCGGGTGACGACGAGGAGCTCATCTGCGATATGGGATCGGGGGCCCGGGAGCTGGGCAACCGTATCCTCGCGGAACGGGGCAGTCCCCGCACTTACCATATCCTCATGTCCCATGTGCACTGGGACCACATCATGGGCTTTCCCTTCTTCGTACCGGCCTTCATCCCCGGCAACACCATCCACATCTATGGCTGCCACCCGGGGCTCGAGGAGGCCTTTCGACGCCAGCACGGACCACCCAGTTTTCCCGTACCCTTCGATGCCCTGGGGGCCGATATCCGCTTTCATGTCATGCCCGCCGGTGAGACCCTGGACATCGCCGGTTTCCGGGTGAGGTCTCACCTCCAGCTCCATGGCGGCGATTCCTACGGCTACCGCATCGAGCGGGGCGGGAAGTCGGTGATCTATTCCACGGACAGCGAACACAAGCACGAGGACGAGGCGGCGCTGGCCGACGTCGCCGCCTTCTTCAGGGATGCCGACCTGGTGATATTCGATGCCATGTATTCCCTCGCCGACACCGCGTCGGTCAAGGAGGACTGGGGCCATTCCAGCAACATCATGGGGGTGGAATTGTGCCACCGGGCCCGCGCCAGGCACCTGTGCATGTTCCACCACGAGCCGGTGAACGACGACGCCACCCTCTATCGCCTGCTGCAGGAGACCCGCCGCTACGAGGAGATCTCCAGACGCGACCATCCCCTCCACGTGACCTCCGCCTACGACGGCCTGGAGATCCGCCTGTAGTCCCGGGGGCTTACAGCCACCGTTGACCGCCCTGGGAATTCCGCGCTGGCCGCCATCCCGTGGCGCCGGCAGTGGGGCCCTGACGGCGCCTTCAGCCCCCGGCGCCGGGGCCGTAACGGTCCATCACATAGCGCTCCACCATGGCCTGGAACTCCTCCGCGATACGGTCCCCCTTGAGGGTCACGCTCTTCTCGCCATCCACGTAGACGGGCGCCACCGGGCGCTCGTTGTTGCCCGGCAGGCTGATGCCGATATTGGCGTGCTTGCTCTCCCCCGGCCCGTTCACCACGCAGCCCATCACCGCCACGCTCATCTCCTCCACCCCCGGATAGGTGACCCGCCACAGGGGCATGCTGGCCCGGATGTGGGCCTGGATCTGCTGGGCAAGCTCCTGGAAGTAGGTGCTGGTGGTGCGGCCGCAGCCGGGGCAGGCCACCACCGCGGGGGCGAAGGACCTGAGCCCCATGCTCTGGAGGATCTCCTGGGCGACATGGACCTCCCGGGACCGCGAGGCCCCGGGCTCCGGGGTCAGGGAGACGCGGATGGTGTCGCCGATACCCTGCTGCAGCAGTACCGCGAGGGCCGCGGTGGAGGACACCACGCCCTTGTCCCCCATGCCCGCTTCCGTGAGTCCCAGGTGGAGGGCGTGACGGGTGCGGGCCGCCAGGGCGCCGTAGACGGCGATGAGGTCCTGGACCCCGCTCACCTTGCAGGAGATGACGATATGGTCCTCCGGGAGGCCCAGCTCGACGGCCCGGCCGGCACTGTCGAGCGCCGACGTCACCAGGGCCTCGCGGGTCACCTCCGCGGCCTCCAGGGGCTCTGGCCTTCGCGCATTATCATCCATCATGCGCACCACCAGCTCCTGGTCCAGGCTGCCCCAGTTGACGCCGATGCGCACCGGCTTGTCGTGTCGGCAGGCCAGCTCGATGAGGGTGGCGAACTGGCTGTCCCGCTTGCTGCCCCGCCCCACGTTACCGGGGTTGATGCGGTACTTGGCCAGGGCCTCGGCGCAGGCCGGATGGGCGGCCAGCAGCTTGTGGCCGTTGAAGTGGAAGTCCCCCACCAGGGGCACCGTCACCCCGCGGGCCGCCAGGGCGTCGCGGATATAAGGCACGGCGGCGGCCGCCTCCATGGTGTTCACCGTCACCCGCACCAGTTCGGAGCCCGCCGCGGCCAGCTCTGCCACCTGGTCCACGGTGGAGGCGATATCGGCGGTGTCGGTATTGGTCATGGACTGCACCACCACCGGCGCGCCACCGCCGACGGTGACCTGGCCTACCCGTACGGCCAGGGTGTGCTTGCGCTGTGGGGACATGGCCCGTTCCTGTGGTGTGGGATACCCTGGGATTCTAAACCACTGCCCGCGGCGGGTCCCAGCGTGGGAAACTACGGTTTAACGTGAAAGTCGCGCAGCGACACCTGTGGACTCCCTCTCCCCCCGGGAGAGGGCCGGGGTGAGGGACGGACATGGCGCACCTTTCATCCTTCGGGGTGGCCTTGCGCCATGTCCGTTTGGACCATGGCAAGGGGTAACGGCAGGCGATGGGCAAGGCGTATCCGGAGGCCCCCCGGGCGGCGGTGGGGACGGTGGTGATTCATGGCGGCCGGGTCCTGCTGGTGCGCCGTCGGGACGCCCCCAACGCCGGCCAGTGGGCCATTCCCGGCGGCAGCGTGCGACTGGGGGAGACCCTGGCGGCGGCGGCCGAGCGGGAGGTGTTGGAGGAGACCGGGGTCACGGTGCGGGCCGGGCGCCCCATCTATGCCTTCGACCGGGTGGACCGCGACGGTGCCGGCCGGGTGCGCCACCACTACGTCGTCGTGGATCTGCTGGCCGAATACCTGGCGGGTGACCCCGTTCCCGGCGACGACGCCCTGGAGGCCCGCTGGCTCGCCCCCCATGATCTGACGGCGCTGGCGGTCAATGCCGTTACCCTGGATCTCCTGCGCACGGCGGTGGATTTTCTGGAGTGAGCCGGCGGCGCGTCGCCTGCTGCAAACAGGCAGGCCTGGTGCGGCGGCGGCGGTCAGGGTTGGGCGAGGCTTATGACGAGGTTTACCACCCCCACCACCACGGCGATGAACAGGATGGTCGCCGTGAGCCCGATGATGATGAAATGGATAGGCTTGCCGCGGCTGAGGTCCCGCTGCCGGGTGGCATCCTTCTGGACGCCGAGAAACGCCCATAACACGCTCTTGGTGACCTGCCACAGGGTGAGGGGGCCTTCATCCCGTGGTGTCGTTTCGTCGGCCTTTCCGGACATGATGCTTGCTCCCGCTTGACGGTGTGGCGGCGCATGATACGGAATTCCATCGTTGCGAACACGGCCCGTTGGCGCGGCAGGGGACCATGGCCGGCGGTCCTTTGCCGGCCCCGGGGCCTGCTATAGTTGGCCATTCCCCGGGGCCTTTCCCCTGGCCCATTTCCCGGATCCATTCCCTGGGTCCATTCTCCCCGGGTCCCTTTCCGCGGGCGGGTGTGGCCCGGGACCCATGGCAGTGCAGCAGGTGCAGACCGATGTTCGAGGGTATCAAAGAAGACATTCGCAGCGTGTTCAGTCGCGATCCGGCGGCCCGCAACGCCTTCGAGGTGCTCACCACCTATCCGGGGCTCCACGCGGTGATGATGCACCGGCTCAACCACTGGCTCTGGGGTCATGGCCTGCGCTGGCTGGCGCGGCTGTCCTCCACCCTCACGCGCTGGCTCACCGGCATCGAGATCCATCCGGCCGCCCGTATCGGCCGGCGTTTTTTCATCGACCACGGCATGGGGGTAGTGGTGGGCGAGACCGCGGAGATCGGCGATGACTGCACCCTCTATCATGGGGTGACCCTGGGCGGCACCACGTGGCGCAAGGGCAAGCGCCATCCCACCCTGGCATCCAGTGTGGTGGTGGGGGCGGGGGCCAAGGTGCTGGGGCCCATCACCATCGGGCAGGGTGCCCGCATCGGCTCCAATGCGGTGGTGGTCAAGGATGTGCCCGACGGTGCCACGGTGGTGGGGATCCCGGGCCATATCGTGCAACAGGCGGCGGAAGGGGGCCCGGTGGAGCACCGCCAGGCCATCTCCCGCAAGATCGGTTTCGATGCCTACGGCGTCACCAAGGGCATGGAGGATCCCGTGGCCACCGCCATCAACCTCATGCTCGACCACATCCACGCCATGGATACCCGCATGGAGGACATGTGCCGCATCCTCAAGGAAGTGGGAGGGGAAGAGGCGGCCCGGCTGGGGGATTGCCGGGTGGAGCCCAGCGGTAAGGAGGCGGAGCAGACGGGCCACGAGGGCCTGCCCTCCAAAATAGTTGACTGAAATGCTGGGATATGCAAGGCTCGGGCTTTCTGGGCTACTAAAGCAGCGAGTTGACATATGAGGCTCACCACCAAAGGGCGATATGCCGTCACGGCGATGCTGGACCTGGCGCTGCATTCCGATTCCGCCCCCATCACTTTATCCGACATCTCCCAGCGCCAGGGGATATCCCTGTCCTATCTGGAACAACTCTTTTCGCGTCTGCGCAAGCAGGGCCTGGTGAACAGCACCCGCGGCCCCGGCGGTGGCTACCGGCTGGGCCGGGATGCCGCAGACATCAACGTCGCCGACGTGATTACCGCGGTGGACGAGTCCGTGGACGCCACCCGCTGTGGCGGCATGCAGAACTGCCAGGGCGACCAGCGGTGCCTGACCCATGAGCTGTGGTGTGAGTTGAGCGATCAGATCTATCATTTTCTGCAGGGGATCTCCCTGGGCGAACTGGTGCAGCGTGGCGGCATCCAGGAAGTGGCGGCCATCCAGGATCAGCGCGTGGGTATGGGGGCCGCGGGTGGGGCGCGAAACCCCAACCGTATCGAAGTGGATCTCGGCTGAGGGGCCGGCCGGTTTCCCTGCCGTATCCGCCGCGCCGGCGTTGACGGCGGAACTTGTCCCGCCCTCACGCCATCAAATCATGGCGAAAGACCACCGCGGCGCCCGCAGCAGCCTCACCCTGGAGAAGGCACTCATCCCGCACCAGGGGAGGCAACGCGGTTCCGGGTTGCCGGAGCCATGGATTAAGAGAATTCATTACAGGAGCCAAACGACATGACCATTTCAATCACCGAGAGTGCGGCTGCCCACGTGAAGGACATGCTGAAGGCCGAAGAGGGTGCCCGGGGGCTGCGCGTGGGCATAACGAAGAGCGGCTGTTCAGGCTATCAGTACGTGATGGATTTCGCCCGCGAGATCGGTGACCGGGATGAGGTGTTCGAGAGCCACGGCGTCAAGCTCATCGTGGATGCCGACAGCCTGCCGGCGCTGGAGGGTGTGGAACTGGATTTCGTCCGCGAGGGCCTGAACTCCATGTTCAAGTTCAACAACCCCAATGCCGTGAACGAGTGCGGTTGCGGCGAGAGCTTCGCCATTCAGTAGTCGGCAAGCCGACCGCCGGCGCCGCTGCAGGCCGTCCCCGGCGCGCTGCATGCCCTGGTTCCCGGCCCCTTGCCGCCGCCGCCGGAGCACTGGTTCTGGGGCCATCGTTTCAGTATCCTCTCTCTTTTGCGTATTTCCCCTAAAGGAGAGGAAATGAGCACCGTCGACGAATTTGCGGCCCTGCGGGCATCACCTTTCACCACCGAGATGGACGACGAGGAGGTGCGGGTACTGGCGTCCATCAGCACCTGCCGGGCGCTGGAGGACGAGGAGATCCTGTTCAAGGAGGGGGAAACGGGCCCCAGCCTGCATATGATCATCGAGGGGCGCCTGGCCGTCACCCGGGACACGGGGGGTGGTGAGTGGACGGTGCTGCACATCCTCGGGCGGGGCGATCTCACCGGCGAGATGAGTTTCATCGACGGTCGGCCCCACAGCGCCACCCTGCGCGCCCTCGGCCCGACCAAGATATGTTCCTTCGACCGTGAACGCTTCGAGGAACTGGTGGCGGGCAATCCCTGGGTGGTCTACAAGGCCATGCGGGGCATCGTATCCGTGGTCCATGACATCCTCCATCGCATGAATGCACAGTACGTCGAGATGAGCAACTATATCTCCAAGCAGCACGGCCGTTACTGAGTAATGTATCCATTCCCTTCCGGTGCCACGGGTAGTCCCTGGCCCACAGTCAGCAGAGGCCGTGCATGGCGGTAGAACGCACCCTTTCCATCATCAAGCCGGACGCCGTGGCGCGGAACCTCATCGGCGAGATCTATCGCCGTTTCGAGGGCGCCGGCCTGCAGGTGGTGGCGGCGCGCATGGTTCACCTCGACCGGCAGCGGGCCGAGGCCTTCTACGCCGTGCACCGCGAGCGGCCGTTCTTCCATGACCTGGTGGCGTTCATGGTCTCCGGCCCCGTCATGGTGCAGGTGCTGGAGGGGGATGACGCCATCGCCCGCAACCGCGAGCTCATGGGGGCCACCAATCCCCGGCAAGCGGCGCCCGGCACCATTCGCGCGGATTTCGCCGAGACCGTGGACGAGAACGCGGTGCATGGTTCCGACGGGCCGGATACCGCCGCCGCCGAGATAGCCTTTTTCTTCGAGCCCGCGGACATCTGTGCCCGGACCCGCTGACATGGCCCCCGGACCCGCTGACCTGGCCGTGGAGCCAGCCAATCTCTTCGACATGAACCGCGCCGATATGGCGGCGTTTTTCGTGGGCCTGGGCGAAAAACCCTACCGGGCCGAGCAGATCCTGAAGTGGCTCTACCATCACGGCTGCACCGACCTCGACGCCATGACCAACCTGTCCAGGGCCCTGCGCCAGCGCCTGGCCGAACAGGCCGGCATGGTGCTGCCCGAGGTGGCCCTCCATGAGTCATCCCGGGACGGTACCCATAAGTGGGTGTTGCGGCTGGCGGGCGGGGACTGCATCGAGATGGTGTTCATCCCGGAGCCGGACCGCGGCACCCTGTGCGTCTCCTCCCAGGTGGGATGCGCCCTCGATTGCAGCTTCTGTTCCACGGCGCGTCAGGGTTTCAACCGCAACCTCACGGTGTCGGAGATCATCGGCCAGGTATGGCTGGCCCACCAGGCACTGGAAGGCTGGGACCGCGACAACCGGGTGATCACCAACGTGGTGATGATGGGCATGGGCGAGCCCCTCACCAACTTCGACGCCGTCACCCGGGCCATGGACCTCATGCTCGACGATCTCGCCTTCGGCCTGTCACGCAAGCGCGTCACCCTCTCCACGGCGGGCGTGGTGCCGGCCCTGGACAGGCTGGCGGCGCGCAGCCCGGTGAGCCTGGCGGTCTCCCTCCACGCCCCCAACGACGAACTGCGCGACGAACTGGTGCCGCTGAATCGCAAGTACCCCATCGCCGAACTCCTGGCGGCGTGCAAACGCTACTCGGACCACGGCCCGAAGACCCACGTGACCTTCGAGTACGTGATGATCGACGGCGTCAACGACAAGCCGGAACACGCCCGGCAACTGGTGCGCCTGCTCCAGGGCATGCCGTGCAAGGTGAATCTCATCCCCTTCAATCCCTTTCCGGGTACCGACTACCGCCGCTCTCCCTCCCATGTCATCGATGCCTTCCGGGACCGCCTCATGAAAGCGGGTATCATCACCATCACCCGGCGTACCCGCGGCGACGACATCGATGCGGCGTGCGGCCAGCTGGTGGGCAAGGTGTCGGATCGCTCGCGCCGTCATCTGCGCTGGCCGGCGGTCCCGGCCGCGGAGGGCCTGCGGGTCTCCATTACTTGACAACGTCCCGGCCTCCCGCATCATGCCGGGTCATCCAATGATCAGGACGCCTCGTTCCCTATGAAGCCGCTGTCACGCCTTTGCCTGTTGTTCACGGCCCTGCTGCTGGCGGGGTGCAGCACCTCGCCCGTGCGGGATTCCGACAGGGCCACGGCAAACGTGGTGGGGAACTACGTGGAACTGGGAATCGAGTACATGAAGCAGGGGCAGTACGATGTGGCCCTGAATCGACTCCAGCGCGCCCTGGACATCGACGGTACCTCTCCCGATGCCCACAACGCCATGGCCCTGTTGCGCCAACAGCTCGAGCAGCCGGCCCTGGCGGAGGAACACTTCCGGAAGGCCATCGGCTACGCCCCCGACTTCGCCGCCGCCCACAACAACTATGGCCAGTTCCTGTGTCGGCGCGGGCGTTTCGAGGAGGCGGAGCGGGAGTTCATCCTCGCCGCCGAGAATCCCCTCAACAAGAATCGGGATACGGCCTATACCAATGCCGGCCTGTGCATGGGGCTGAAACAGGACTCCGCCGCTGCCGAGGGCTACTTCCGCCAGGCATTGAGGCTGAATCCCCAGCAGCCCGTCGCCCTGCTCGCCATGGCGCGCCTTAGCTTCGAGGACGGGCGTTACCTGCCCGCCCGCGCCTATCTCCAGCGTTACGCCGAGGTAGGCGCGCCGACACCGGAGAGTCTGTGGCTCGGTTACCGGGTGGAAACCGCCCTGGGTGCCCGGGACGCCGCCTCCAGCTATGCCCTGGCGCTGCGGGGGCGTTTCCCGGATGCCGAGGAGACGCGTCTGCTCAACGAGACGCAATCGCGATGACGGCCGCCCCCCAGGAGCACGAAGATGAACTCCACACCGCCCCCACCAGCGGCCCGGGTGCCCGGCTGCGGGAACTGCGCATCTCCCGCAAGCTGTCCCTGGAGGACGTGGCCGCCCAGTTGAGGCTGGATCCGCCCCGCCTCGAGGCCCTGGAGAACGACGCCTACGACGAGCTGCCCGGCCCCACCTTCGTGCGGGGATACCTGCGCGGCTATGCCCGCACCGTGGGCGTGCCGGCGGGGCCCTTGCTGGAGACCTACGAGCGCTACGGTTACGACACCCCGGCCCTCATTCCCGACATCACCTCCCGGCCCCAGATCCGCAGCAGCGACGTGCCGGTCAAGCTGGTGACCTATGTCCTGGTGGTCCTGCTGGCGGTGCTGGTGGGGGTGTGGTGGTTCTCCCACCGCGAGCCGGCGGTGGAGCCGGACCGGCAGCCGGAACCCGCGGCAGAGGCGGGGCGTGCCCTGCCCGAGGCGGTGGAGAGCGCCGACCGGCCGGTGGTGTTGCCGCCCCCGCCCGCCCCCTTCGTGGATGAGCCCGACCGGCCGGAGGCCTCGGCCGCAGAGCCTGAGATGCTCCTTCCCACCGCGGATGAGGAGCCCCCACCGGATACCGCTGCGGAGGCCGGGGAGCAGACGGCGGATGGGGTCGATGCCCCGGAGACCCGGCCGGCCCCGGAAGGGCTGGCGGGGGCGGGCCGGGAGGAGGCGCCGGTGGAGCCCGCCGGCACGGGTACCCGCCTGGAGATGAGCTTCGTGCGGGACTCCTGGGTGGAGGTCCGGGATGCCGACGGTGACTCCCTGTTCTACGGTACAGCCAAGGGCGGGGATACGGTGGACGTGCGGGGGGAACCGCCCTTGAGGGTGGTCCTCGGATATGCCCACGAGGTGGAGGTCAAGTACAATGGCCGGTCTTTCGACCATCGTCCCTTCATCGACAAAGGGCTGGCCCGTTTCACCCTGGGCGGCGAGTGACGTCTCCCCACGGTGCAGGGTCCGAGGCCGGGTCCGGGGCCGCACCCACCATGGAACAGATTCGATAAGCCCGTGAGCGATACCATCAAGGCCATACGGGGGATGAACGACATCCTCCCCCTGGACACCCCCCACTGGCAACACCTCGAGCGGGTTGTGGCAGGCACCCTGGGTGCCTATGGCTACGACGAGGTGCGCCTGCCCCTGCTGGAGCGCACCGAACTGTTCAGCCGCTCCATCGGGGAGGTGACGGATATCGTGGAGAAGGAGATGTACACCTTCTCCGACCGCAGCGGCGACAGCCTGACCCTGCGCCCGGAAGGCACCGCGGGTTGCGTGCGGGCGGCCATCCAGAACGCCCTGGTGCGGGGCCAGCAGCGTCTGTGGTACCAGGGTCCCATGTTCCGCTACGAGCGGCCCCAGAAGGGGCGTTATCGTCAGTTCCACCAGATCGGGGCGGAAGTCTTCGGCCTGACAGGTCCGGACGTGGACGCCGAGCTCATCCTCATGACGGCGCGCATGTGGCGTGAACTCGGCCTCGGCGGCCTCACCCTCGAGCTCAATTCCCTGGGTTCGCCCGAGGCCCGCCGCTGCTACCGGGAAGAACTGGTGACCTACATGGAGGCCCATGAGGAACAACTGGACGAAGACAGCCGGCGGCGTCTGATCGCCAACCCCCTGCGTATTCTCGACAGCAAGAACCCGGCCATGGCGGAGCTCATCGCCGCCGCCCCCCGGCTGCTGGACCACCTGGACGACGAGTCCCGGGAACACTTCGATGGCCTGTGTGCGCGTCTCGATGCCGCGGGCGTGGCCTACCGCCTCAATCCCCTGCTGGTCCGGGGTCTGGACTACTATTCCCGCACCGTGTTCGAGTGGACATCCACCGAGCTCGGGGCCCAGGGCACGGTGTGTGCGGGCGGCCGCTACGATGGGCTGGTGGAGCAGCTGGGCGGGCGCCCGGTGCCGGCCGTGGGATTCGCCATGGGCCTCGAACGGCTGGTGGTCCTCATGCGCCAGGCCGGTACCGAGCCCACCCACCATATCCCCCATGCCTATCTGGTGATGGTGGGGGAAGGCGTGGGCGTGCAGGGCGTCGCCCTCGCGGAGCAGTGGCGTGATGCCGTGCCCGGCCTGCGCCTCACCGTGCACTGCGGCGGGGGCAGTTTCAAGAGCCAGTTGAAGAAGGCCGACGCCAGCGGTGCCCGGGTGGCACTGGTGATGGGCGAGGACGAGCTGGCCCGGCGTGAGGTGGCCTTCAAGGACCTGCGCGGTGGCGCCCCCCAGGAGAGTGTGGCCGTGGCGGCGGTGGCGAAGCGGCTAAGGCGTCTGGTGACCGAAGGCATGACCCACCCCGAAGTGACGGAGGTGTCCGCGTGAGGCCCGTCAATCCATATCTCAACCGGCGGTTCCCCCCGGGGACCGGCCGCCACTGGAGGACTGTGTGAGCTCCCTCGACAGCGAAGAACAACAGATAGAAGCCATCAAAAAATGGTGGAAGGAAAACGGCCTGGCCGTGGTGATGGGCATCGTTCTCGGCGTGGGCGGCCTGGTGGGGTGGCGTAGCTGGACCACCTATCAGGACAATCAGGGGGCCGCCGCCTCCATCCTCTACGAGCAGATGATGGGGCGGGCCGCGGGGGGAGACCGGCGTGGCGCCATGGACGTGGCCGAGCACCTGGCAGCGGAGTACGGCGGTACCGGCTATGCCGATCTGGCACGTCTCAGCCTGGCCCGTATGTCTTACCGGGACGGTGACGTCGCAGGGGCCGTGGCGCAGCTCGAGGTCGTGCGGGACGAGGCCGAGATCGACGAACTCAAACAGGTGGCCGCCTTGCGGCTGGCCCGGCTGCGGCTGGATGAGGGTGATCTGGATGGGGCACAGGCCGCCATCGCGGGGTCGGCGGCGGAGGCCTTCGCGGGGGTCAGGGACGAGATCCAAGGCGATATCCTGGCGGCCCGGGGTGACCGGGCGGGTGCCCGGAACGCCTACCAGCGCGCCCTCGAGCTGACCACCAATGACAGCGGGCGGGTCCTCCTGCAGATGAAGCTGGATGATCTCGGCGGTGCTGCCCCCGCCGGGGATGCGGCGTCATGAGCGGCGTCGTGCGTGGTGTTCCGGTATCCCTGCTGGGCGCATTCCTGGCCGCCTTCCTGGGCGGCTGCAGTACCGTGGGCGGCTGGATGGATGGGGACGGCGGGTCCGAGCTGCCGAAGCTGGCGCCGGTGGAGAGCGCGATCCCCCTGAAGGTTCGCTGGTCCCGGGACGTGGGGGATGGGGTGGGCGAGCTCCACTCCGGGTTGCAGGCGGCGGTGGCCGGGGATCGGGTCTACGGCGCCGGTACGGACGGCCGGCTCGGTGCCTACGACGCCGCCACGGGCGACCCCGTCTGGCGCATCGACCTGGACCGTCCCGTCAGCGGCGGTCCCGCCGTGGGGGATGGGCTGGTGGTGGTGGGGACCAACAAGGGTGAGGTGTTCGCGGTCGATGCCGCCACGGGAGAGCGGCGCTGGCAGGCAGGGGTCTCCAGCGAGGTGCTCGCGCCCCCCGCGGTGGGTTCCGGGGTGGTGGCGGTGCGCACCCTGGACGGCCGGTTGTTCGGTCTCGATGCCCGCAACGGCAAACGCCGCTGGATCTACGACAGCCCGGTACCCGTGCTCAGCCTGAGGGGTACCGGCGAGCCGGTGATCGCCGGAGATCTGGTCCTCAACGGCTTCGATGGTGGCCGCCTGGTGGCGCTGCTGGCCGGAGACGGCCGTGTGGAATGGGAGCAGCAGGTGGCCGTGCCCCGCGGGCGCTCCGAACTGGAGCGCATGGTGGACATGGACAGCCGCCCGGTGGTGGTGGATGACGCCGTCTATGTGACGGCCTTTCAGGGCCGGGTGGCCGCCCTCGACCTGTTGTCGGGCGATGTGCTGTGGGATCGCGAACTGTCCTCCTACGCGGGGGTGGCGGTGGATGCCGCGGCGGTCTATGTGAGCGATGCCGAAGGTTTCGTGTGGGCCCTTGACCGTTTCTCGGGCAATTCCCTGTGGCGCCAGACCGCTCTCGAGCGGCGGCGTGTCACCGCGCCGGTGCGGGTGGGTGACTACGTGGTGGTGGGGGATGGCGAGGGGATGCTCCACTGGCTGTCGGTGGAGGACGGGCGCTTCGTGGCGCGTACCCGGGTGGACGGCGCCGGTATCGCCTCGGCCCCCGCGACGGGCCGCGACGGCCGGCTCTACGTTTACAGTAACAGCGGCGAGATCACCGCCTTCGAGGTACCCTAGACCCGTGACCGGCCGGCGCTCCCCTTTTCCCGCCCCGGCGCCCGGGGCGGTGGCGACGGCCCGCGCCCACGCGCGGTAATGCCCCTATGGCCGCATCCATCATCCCCGTCCTGGCCATCGTCGGCCGGCCCAACGTAGGCAAGTCCACCCTCTTCAACCGCCTCACCGCGAGCCGCGATGCCCTGGTGGCGGACGAACCGGGGCTGACCCGGGACCGCCAGTACGGCCGGGCCCGCATCGAGGGCCGGCCCGTGGTGGTGGTGGACACCGGGGGCATGACCGACGAACGTCACGGCATCGATACCAAGATCCTGGCACAGGCCGAGCAGGCCCTGGAGGAGGCCGATACCATTCTGTTCCTGGTGGACGGGCGCGCCGGCCCCAGTGCCGCCGACGACGCCATCGCCAGTCGGTTGCGGGCCTTCGGCAAGCCCCTGTTCCTGGTGGTGAACAAGACCGAAGGGCTGGATGCCGGCGTGGCGGCGGCGGAGTTCCATGCCATGGGCCTGGGACCGCCCCATGCCATCTCCTCCGCCCACGGCAGCGGCGTGGGGCGTCTGATGGCCCGGGTCAATCATGTCCTGCCCCCCGCCGAAGAAGAGCCGGCGGAGAGCGAGGCCGGCATCCGCATCGCCGTGGTGGGACGGCCCAACGTGGGCAAGTCCACCCTGGTGAACCGTATCGTGGGGGAGGAACGGGTGGTGGCCCACGATATGCCGGGCACCACGCGGGACAGCATCCGGGTGCCCTTCGAGCGCCGGGGGCGTCGTTACACCCTCATCGATACGGCCGGCGTGCGGCGTCGCTCCCGGGTCGGGGAGAACATCGAAAAATTCAGCATCATCAAGACCCTGCAGTCCATCGAGGTGGCCCATGTGGTGGTGATGCTGGTGGATGCCCGGGACGGCGTAACCGAGCAGGATGCCCATATCCTGGGCCATGTGGTGGCCGCGGGACGGGGCCTCATCATCGCCGTTAACAAGTGGGACGGTCTGGAGGCCCATGAGCGCCAGCGGGTTCGGGAAGAACTCGACCGGCGCCTCGCCTTCATCGACTTCGCCGCCATCCATTTCATCTCGGCGCTGCACGGCACCGGCGTGGGGGACCTCTTCGGGGCCGCCGAGACCGCCTGGGAATCGGCCACCCGCAAGCTGCCGACCCCGGTCCTCACCCGCCAGCTCCAGTTGGCGGTGGAGGCCCATCCGCCGCCCACGGTGCGGGGCCGGCGCATCAAGTTGCGCTACGCCCATCAGGGGGGGACCAACCCACCGGCCATCATCATCCACGGCACCCAGACCGAGTCCCTGCCGGGGGACTACAAGCGCTACCTGGAACACTACTTCCGGCGCACCTTCAAGCTCGCCGGCACGCCCATACGCATCGAGTTCAAGACGGGGGCCAACCCTTACGAGGGCCGGCGCAACAAGCTGACACCGCGCCAGGAGCACAAGCGCAAGCGGATGAAGAAGTATCTGGCGAAGAAGCGTTGATGGCGCCGGCGTCGGTTCACGGCGCCCCGGGTACGGCGAGGGGAGGGCTCAGGGCAGGGGGATACCGAGGCGCCCGGCCACCTCCTCGTAGGCCTCCACCACGCCGCCGAGGCCCTGGCGGAAGCGGTCCTTGTCCATCTTCTGGCGGGTCTCGAGGTCCCACAGCCGGCAGCCGTCGGGGCTGAACTCGTCTCCCAGCAGCACCTCGCCGTCGAAGGCCCCGAATTCGAGCTTGTAGTCCACCAGCAGGAGCCCCGCGGAGCGGAACAGCGCCTTGAGGATGCCGTTCACCAGGAATGTCTGCTCCTTCATGCGCGCCACCGCCGCCTCCGGCGCCCAGCCGAAGGCGCGGATATGGTATTCGTTCACCATGGGATCATGGAGGGCGTCGTTCTTGAGGAAGAACTCGAAGGTGGGCGGGTCCAGATCCTGGCCCTCCGCCACCCCGAGACGGCGGCAGATGCTGCCCGCGGTGACATTGCGCACCACGCACTCGACGGGGTACATGTCGAGGCGCTTCACCAGGGATGCGGTGGCGGATACACGCTCCACGAAATGGGTGGCCACCCCCGCCGCCGCCAGATGCTCCATGATGAAGGCGTTAAAATAGTTGTTCACCAGCCCCTTGCGTGCCAGCTTCTCCTTCTTCTCGCCGTCGAAGGCCGAGGTGTCGTCGCGGAACTCCATGACCAGACGGTCCGGCTGATCGCACAGGAACACCGATTTGGCCTTGCCCGCATAAAGCTGCTCGCGTTTTTCCATGGTCGGGGCTGCGGGCGCCTTCAGCGCAGTTGCTCGTGGAGCAGGGACAGGATGCGGTTGGCGGTGTCGCTGCGTTCCACCTGACCTTCCTTGTCCAGGATGATGACGTCGGTGGCGGCCCCCTCCTCCTGCAGGCTGATGAGGTATTCCACCTTGCGGTCATCCTCGTCGTCAGACCAGAAGTTGAGCTTGGACAACAGACTCACGTCATCGCTGCCGGTGGCCAGGGGGTCCACATAACGCACGAAGTAGAGGCCGCGGGAACGGTCGCGGTCCTGCACCGTGAAGCCCACCCGATCGAGGGCGAGGCCGGTGCGCCGCCAGGCCCGGGAGAAGCGGTCCTTTATCACCAGGGCCACATTGCCGTCGCCGCGGCGCTCCAGGCTGGCCCTGGGTTCGCGCTCCTCGGTTTCCGCCATCATGCGGTCGGCGCGCTGCTCGTTGACGCCGAGGAACACCACCAGGCGATGGAGCATCTCCGCCTCGAGCTCCGGGTCCGAGGGACGCGGCTGCCACACCGTGGAATCCCCCTGCACCTTTTCCTCGGCGCCCCGGTGAGTGATGTAGACCTCGGTGGTGTTGGGTTCGGAGCCGCGTTCGAAGCGGGTGCGGAACTTGTCCCGGGTGGCGGCGGAGTAGAGGGAGTCGAAGACCTTGCCGATGGTGTCGCGGATGAAGTCGCTGGGGATGTCGGCGCGGTTCTCGGCCCAGTCCGTCTCCATGATGCCGATGGCGGGGTTGTCCATCTGGATCAGCAGGCCCTGCTCGAGCCAGAAATCCCGTACCCGGTTCCAGTAGTTGGCGGGGGAGCCTTCGAGTACCAGCCAGCGCTTGTCACCGTCCCGCGCCACTTCCACGCCTTCGGGTACCACCAGCACCTCGTCGCTGGCCGCCGGGCGATCCTGATCGTCGGAGTATTCGGAAAAGGTGGCGCCGGCGTTGGGCACCACCATGGAGTCGCGGATGGTGGAGGAACTGAGATCGGGCGGCACTTCGAGCTCCGGCTCGCTGCGGCTGGACTTGTACTCCGCCGACTTGTCCTTCACCACGCCGCCGAGTTTGGGCATGGAGTCGCAGGCGGAGAGCAGCAGCAGGGCGACGGCGGCCGCGGTGATGGGGAGGATGCGAAGGGGTGTGGCTGGACTCATAGGGTTCTGGCGCTCAGTCAAGCATGCCGGCATGGCGCAGGGCACCGCGCACGGATTCATGGAATTGTTCGGACAGGGGGGTCAGGGGCAGCCGGATGCCGGCAGGCATGAGCCCCAGTTCGGCGACCGCCCACTTGACGGGAATGGGGTTGGACTCGAGGAACAGGGCGTCGTGCAGGGGCCGCAGGCGGGCGTCGAGGTCCCGGGCGGGGGCCTCTTCGCCGGCCAGGGCCAGCCCGCACATCTGGTGCATCGGCCCGGGCGCCGCGTTGGCGGTGACCGAGATGACCCCCTGGGCGCCGGCCAGCATGGCCTCCAGGGCGTTGCCGTCCTCGCCGCTGTAGATGGCAAAATCGGGGCCGCACAGCTCGCGGATGCGGGTGACCCGGCCGACGTCGCCGGTGGCCTCCTTGATGCCCGCGATGTTGGCCACGGGGGCGAGACGGGCCACCGTCTCCGGTACCATGTCGCAGGCCGTGCGCCCGGGCACGTTGTAGAGGAACTGAGGGATGTCCACCGCCTCGGCCACCGCCCGGAAATGGCGATACAGGCCCTCCTGGGTGGGCTTGTTGTAATAGGGTGTCACCAGCAGGCAGGCGTCCACGCCGGCGTCCCGGGCGCAACGGGTGAGGGCGATGGCCTCACGGGTGGAGTTGGCACCGGTGCCGGCCATCAGGGGCAGCCTGCCGGCGTTGATCTCCACCGCCAGCCGCAGCAGGTGGCAGTGTTCCTCTTCGTCGAGGGTGGCCGATTCACCCGTGGTCCCGGCGATCACCAGGCCGTCGGTACCCTGCTCCACATGCCAATGGATGAGGCGGGCGAGGGCATCCTCCGCCAGCTGCCCATCTTCCTTCATGGGAGTGACCAGGGCGACGATACTGCCTTGAAACATGTAAGACACCTGATTCCGAGGAAAAGTCTGTAATCGTACTTGCCCCAGGTGTGCGTCGCAACATGTCCCGGGGCCGGCCCAACCGTGGACCGCGGGGAAAACGCCGGATGAGTCGGCGCTTCCCGGGGAAAGGCCCGACGCCGCGTCTTATGGCGGAATTACCCTTGCGGTATACTTGCCGCGCCGGCTTCTCCGTTACACTCGCGGGGCGAGTCGCCATGTGACGGAATCCCGGGGCGCGTTCGGGGTCCTTCCGGTCAGCCAGCACAACGAGTCAGGAGACAACCGATTGGCCGATACCTCCACCAGTAACGAAAACCTCCTCGTCATCTCCGCCGTAGGCCGTGACCAGCCCGGCCTCGTGAACAAGATCTCGGAGGCGGTCCTCGACTGCGGCTGCAATGTCCTGGACAGCCGCATGACGGTGCTGGGCAGCGAATTTGCCGTGATCATGATGGTGTCCGGCAACTGGAGCGCCGTTGCCAAGGCCGAGGACCACCTGATCCGCCTGCAGGACAAGCTCGATCTGACGGTGATCACCCGCCGCACCGAGGAACGGGCCGATTCATCGTCTCTCATTCCCTATGCCGTGGAGGTGGTGGCCCTGGACCACCCCGGCATCGTGCATGACATCGCGGAATTCTTCTCCAGTCGGGACATCAACGTCGAAGACCTCTATACGGGGCGCTATGCGGCGCCCCACACCGGCACGCCCATGTTCTCCCTGCACATGACGGTCGGTGTGCCTTCGGACATGTCGGTGGCCGCCCTGCGCGGCGAGTTCATGGATTTCTGTGACGCCCTGAACCTGGATGCCATGCTGGCTCCCGTCAAGTAGGGCCCTCGCGGCCGGCGCGCCGGATTTTTGGTTGGTTTTTCCATAATGAACAATGGGCTCTCGCCAAGACGCCAAGTTCGCCAAGGGATTGGGCCAAGGCATTAGCGGAATGGCAAAGCTGTCCCCTTGGCGTTCTCGGCGTCTTGGCGAGAGGAACTCTTCTTCTCTACACCCATGAAGGCTGCTGACGAGCCCGGAAAGCAAAGCACTTTCGCCTTGATTCTCTGTGCCCCCGTGCCTCCGTGAGAGATGATGTTTTTACTAGAGTTTTCCTGATTAGTGAGATGGAGCAGTGCGGTATGAGTGACGTGGAAGTGGCGAGGAAGGTGTTCGTACTGGATACCAACGTTCTCATGCATGATCCCGGTTCCCTCTTTCGTTTCCAGGAGCACGACGTGTTCCTGCCCATGGTGGTCCTGGAGGAACTGGACGCAGCCAAGAAGGGGGTGTCCGAAGTGGCCCGCAACGTCCGGCAGGTGAGTCGCTTCCTGGACGAGATCATCGCTGATGCCGACGTGTCGGCCATCGAGGAGGGGCTGCCCCTGCCCCAGGTGGAGCATTCCGGCCGCGACGATGGCCGTCCGGCGGGCCACCTGTTCTTCCAGACCCGTCCCCATACCAGTCATCTGCCGGATACCCTGCCCGGCAATCGTCCCGACAATTCCATCCTCGCCACCAGCCTGTGGCTGCAGGAGTTGCACCGCGATCGCCGGGTCATCCTGGTGTCCAAGGACATCAACCTGCGCATCAAGGCCCATACCCTCGGTATCCCTGCGGAGGACTACTCCAACGACAAGGTGCTGGACGACGTCAACCTGCTCTACACCGGCGAGGCCCGGTTGCCGGAGGACTTCTGGGCGCGCTATGGCGAGAATCTCGAGTCATGGCAGGAGGGGACACGTACCTATTACCGCGTCTCCGGCGATATCACGGGCCAGTGGTATGCCAACCAGTGCCTCTACCTGGAGGGCGAGCGACCCTTCGAGGTGATGGTGCGCAGCGTCGCCGACGATGGCAGTGCGGTGATCCAGCTGGCCGTCGACTACCAGCATGCCAGCAACGCCGTGTGGGGGATCTCGGCGCGCAATCGCGAGCAGAACTTCGCCCTCAACCTGCTCATGGACCCGGATATCGATTTCGTGTCCATGCTGGGTACCGCCGGCACCGGCAAGACCCTGCTGGCCCTGGCCGCGGGCCTCGTGCAGACCCTCGAGGACAAACGCTTTCGGGAGATCATCATGACCCGGGTGACGGTCCCCGTGGGTGAGGACATCGGCTTCCTGCCGGGCACCGAGGAGGAGAAGATGACGCCCTGGATGGGCGCCCTGATGGACAACCTGGAGGTGCTCACGGACTCCGAGGTGGGCGGCGAATGGGGCCGTCAGGCCACCAATGATCTGCTGACCAAGCGTATCAAGATCCGCTCCCTGAACTTCATGCGGGGCCGCACCTTCCTCAACCGTTACATCATCATCGACGAGGCCCAGAATCTCACGGCCAAGCAGATGAAGACCCTGGTGACGCGTGCCGGACCGGGCACCAAGGTGGTGTGCATCGGCAACGTGGGTCAGATCGACACCCCCTACCTGACCGAGACCACCTCGGGCCTCACCAACGTGGTGGATCGTTTCAAGGACTGGGCCCACAGCGGCCATATCACCCTGCGCCGCGGCGAACGCTCCCGGCTGGCGGACTTCGCCGCCACGGAGCTGTGAACTCTATGGGCGTTATCGTAAAAGGCCGATTATTGGCCATCCATGGCCAAAATCGGCACGAAAAACGAAAACGCGGTTGTCGTTTTCCTCCATGTTCGACGGCAGGCGCCGAACATGGCGAGGCTCCTGCCTCGCGTTAGACCCCGAAAAGTCGCCATCCAAGGCCGATAATCGGCGTCTACCTGGCTATAACGCCGGCAACCGTTCGGCCGCCGGTCCCCCTCGCGCCCGCGGCCAGGCGCTCAGGAGTACCTTCACGAGGGTGGCCAGGGGGATGGCGAAGAAGACCCCCCACAGCCCCCACAGGCCGCCAAACACCAGCACCGCCACGATGATGGCGATGGGGTGCAGGTTCACGGCCTCGGAAAACAGCAGTGGCACCAGCACGTTGCCGTCCACCGCCTGGATGATCAGATAGGCCCCCACCAGCCAGCCGAACTGCTCGCCCCAGCCCCACTGGAAGAAGGCCACCAGGGCCACCGGAAAGGTGACCACGGTGGCACCGATATAAGGGATGATCACCGACAGGCCCACCACCACCGCGAGCAGGGGCGCATAGTTGAGGCCCATGAGTTCGAAGGTGACGTAGGTGGCCGCGCCGACGATGAGGATCTCCCAGAACTTGCCCCTCACATAGTTGCCGATCTGCAGGTCCATCTCCCGCCACACCCGGGTGGCGAGGCTGCGATCCTTGGGCAGGAAGCTGGTGAACCAGTCCAGGATGTACTGCTTGTCCTTGAGAAAGAAAAACACCAGCAGGGGCAGCAGGATGAGATAGACGGTCAGGGTGATGAGGCCCGGGATGGAGGACAGGGAAAACGACACCACCTGCTGGCCGAGGCTGCCCAGCTCCGTCTTCAGGCGCCCGGTGATCTCATAGACCTGATCCGTGGACATCAGGGCCGGATAACGTTCGGGCAGCTCCAGCAGCAGCTGGCGCCCCTGCACCACCATGTTGGGCAGTTCCAGCACCAGCTGGGTCACCTGGCGGGACAACAGCGGGATGAGGCCAAAGATGATGAACATCAGCATCGTCAGGAATATCAGATAGACGAAGGTCACCGCGATCAGGCGCGGCACGCGCCTCTTCTCCAGGTGATAGATGGGCCCTTCCAGCAGGTAGGCGATGATCATGCTGCCGAGCACCGGGGCCAGCATGGAGCCCATGGTGAGCACGATGGTAAATCCACCGAGCAGCAGAATGGTCAGGATGATGGCCTGGGGGTCGGAGAAATAGCGATGGAACCACTCTTTCAGGACGCCAATCATCCATCGGCCCCTTGTTCTTCCACCAGCCGTTCATAGTGGCGGCGGAAGATCGCCTCCAGATCGTCGATGACCGCCGCCGCCTCGCGCCCCTTGAGCACATGCTGACTCACCAGATCCGAGGTCTCCCCCAGGACCTTGGAACGCTCCACCATGGGATAGGTGTGGGTGAGGCGCTTGATGGCCTTCACCACCGATTCTTCGGCGGGGCGGGGGATGGGCTCGGGCGCCGGCAGCGGCTGGCGCGCCGCCTCCCCGGGGTCCGTGCGTTCGGCGAGGAACTCCGCGAAGGCCACCAGGGTGTCCTGCTGCTCGGGGGAGAGGCGCCGGAAGCAGTCCAGCAGCCTGCGTTCCCGGGGGGCCGTCGAACGGGGTTTCACGAACACGGGCCGGGTGTTTCCTGGGGCTGGCCGCAACGAGGGAGGCGATGATCGTTGCCCGCCACGTCAGAGATCGTCGGATTGATGGGTGCTGCAGTAGTAGCGCGCGAAATTCAGCAGCTCCTCCATGGCCCGTACCCGGAACTTCTGCTTCTGATGTACGAAGGAGTAGGGGCGTTCCAGGAGCGGGTCCAAGGGGATGGCCGTCAATGTCCCCAATCGCAACTCCTTGCTGAGGGTGGTGCGAGAGAGGACGGAGATGCCCATATTGGCCTCCACGGCCCCTTTGATGGCCTCCGGACTGCCGAGTTCCATCACCGTGTTGAGCTCGCTGGTGGACAGGCCCGCCGAGCGCAGGTACTCATGGATCACCTCGCGGGTGCCCGACCCCTCCTCGCGGCAGATATAGGGATGATTGAGCAGTTCCGAGACCTCGAGTTGGTCGCGGGACGCCAGCTCATGCTCCGGGGATACCACCACCACCAGCTGGTCGGCGCGGCACAACTCGACGGCCAGGTTCTTGTTGGTCACCGGCGCTTCCACCACCCCGAGGTCGATCTCGTTGTCCTCCACCATGGAGACGATGCCGTCGGTATTGGACACCTTGAGCCGGATATTCACCTCGGGATACTGCTTCTTGAAATCGCCGAGGAGGGCCGGGAGCATGTACTCGGCCACGGTCATGCTGGCGCCTATCATCAGCACGCCGCTGATATCCCCCGTGAGCTCCCGTACCGAGCCCTCCATCTCGTCGTAGAGCCGGAAGATCTGGTCGGCGAAGCCGTAGACCCGCTGGCCGGCCTCGGTGAGGCTGATACGGTTGTGGGTACGGTCGAACAGGCGGGTGTTGAAGTATTCCTCGAGCTGGCGCACCTGGAAGGTCACCGCCGGCTGGGTCATATGCAGCGCGTCCGCCGCCTTGGTGAAGCTAAGCAGACGGGCAACGGTATGAAACACCTGCAAGCGTCGGTCGGCCATAGTCGTTTACGTGGGTTGATATGGGGGGTCGGCCGTGGCTGGACCGGAGCCCCGATAATCGCGGCCCGACCGTCCGTGATGTAGCCCGTGGCAGGCGCAAGACGCTGCTTCAGGCCAAGCCCCCGGGCCAGCGGCCGCGGGGCCGGGCCCGGGGGTTGCGGGCCGGCGGACACCCCAACGACACACGGCGCCAGTCGGGCAACGGTATAGGATTTGTATTTCATTGTAAATTTTTGATTCAACACGTGACTCTGAAATACGAGCAGCCCGCTAGCCGCTCTGCGGTGGATTCCCGGAAGGCCCGTTGGAATCCCGGCAGGGGAAGGGACGCCAGCCGCCCGGCCCGTCCCGGCCATGGCCGGGACGGGGGCCTATGCGCCCCGGGGGAGCACGCCCCTCGGGCTCAGCTGCCCAGCCTGCGGTAGTTGAAGGCGTAGTACATCACCGGAATCACCACCAGGGTCAGGACAGTGGAGACCAGGATGCCGAAGATCAACGACACGGCCAGGCCACTGAAGATGGGGTCGTCGATGATGAAGAAGGCCCCGATCATGGCCGCCAGGCCTGTCAGGACGATGGGCTTGGCGCGTACCGCCCCCGCCTTGATCACGGCCTCCTGGAAGGAGCTGCCCTCCTCCACCGTCTGGTTGATGAAGTCCACCAGCAGGATGGAGTTGCGTACGATGATGCCCGCCAGGGCGATCATGCCGATCATGGAGGTGGCCGTGAACTGGGCCCCCAGCAGGGCGTGTCCCGGCATCACGCCGATGATGGTGAGGGGGATGGGGGCCATGATGATCAGCGGCGTCAGATAGGAGCGGAACTGGGCCACCACCAGGAGGTAGATGAGGATCATGCCCACGCCGTAGGCGATGCCCATGTCGCGGAAGGTCTCGAAGGTGACCTGCCACTCGCCGTCCCACTTGATGCTGTAGGTGTAGGGGTTCTCGGGCTGGTTGAAGAGAAACTGGTCCAGCGTGTAACCGCCCTCCACGGTCATGTCGCTGAGCCGGGCGTAGATGTCGAACATGCCGTACAGGGGGCTGTCCAGTTGGCCCGCCATGTCGCCGGTGACATAGGTCACGGGCAGCAGATCCTTGTGATGGATGGAGTTCTCCCGCCGGGTCTCCACCAGGGTGACGAACTCCGACAGCGGCACCAGGGTGCCGTCATTGCTGCGTACCCTGAGCTTCAGCAGGCTCCTGGTATCGGCCTTGTCCGCCACCGAGAACTCCGCGCGCACGGGCACCGGGTATTTCACCTTGCCGCCGTGGAGGTAGCTCATGTCCTCCCCCGCCAGCACCGAGCGGATGGCGGATACGGCCACTTGTTGGGGCACCCCCAGCAGGGCGGCCTTGTGCTGGTCGATGCGGGCCACCAGCTTGGGTGCCGGTGCCACCACGCTGTCGTCCACATCCACGATGTCGGGGGTGGCCTCGAAGACCTCGCGCACGGCCTTGGCCACCCGCGACTGGCCCTCGTAGCTGAGGCCGTATATCTCCGCCACCAGGGGGGCCTGGACGGGCGGCCCGGGAGGCACCTCCACCACCTTGACCACGGCACCGAAGCCCTCTCCAATCTCCTGCAGGGGGCCGCGTACGGCCTGGGCGATGGCATGGCTCTCGCGGTCGCGCAGGTCCTTGTCCACCAGGTTCACCTGGATGTCACCGAGCTCGGCGCTTTCCCGCAGATAGTACTGGCGCACCAGGCCGTTGAAATTGATGGGTGCCGCGGTACCCGCATAGACCTGGAAGTCGGTGACTTCGGGGACCGTGGCGAGGTAGGCCGTAAGTTCATCGAGGACATGGGCGGTGCGCTCCACCGCCGTGCCCTCGGGCATGTCCACCACCACCTGGAACTCCGACTTGTTGTCGAAGGGCAGCATCTTCAGCACCACCAGCTGGAACACCGCCAGGCTCAGGGACAGGGCGATGAGGATGAGGACCCCCACCAGCATCAGCCAGCGCTTGAAGGCCCCCCCACGTCCCTGGAGGAAGGGTGTCAGGGTGGACTTGAACAGCCGGTCCAGGGCGCCGGGGGCCTTCTCTGCCGTGTCGTGGGAAGGCTGGCCGGCATGGGCCGTGTCCAGGGGACCGAGGAACTTGATGGACAGCCACGGGGTGACCACGAAGGCGATGATCAGGGACAGCAGCATGCCGAAACTGGCGTTGATGGGGATGGGGCTCATGTACGGCCCCATCAGGCCGGTGACGAAGGCCATGGGCAGCAGGGCGGCGATGACGGTGAAGGTGGCGAGGATGGTGGGTCCCCCCACCTCGTCCACCGCCAGGGGGATGGATTCCCGCAGGGTCCTGCCCCCCATGTGCATATGGCGATGGATGTTCTCCACCACCACGATGGCGTCGTCCACCAGGATGCCGATGGAGAAGATGAGGGCGAACAGGGAGACCCGGTTGAGGGTGAAGCCCCAGGCCCAGGAGGCGAAGAGGGTGGCCATCAGGGTGATCACCACCGCGGTGCCGACGATGATGGCCTCCCGCCAACCCAGGGCGATGAGCACCAGCAGCACCACGGAGGCGGTGGCGAAGGCGAGCTTGGTGATGAGCTTCTTGGCCTTCTGGTCCGCCGTGAGGCCGTAGTTGCGGGTGATCATGGCCTGTACGTCGTCGGGGACGAACACCCCCTTCAACTGCTCGAAGCGCTCGATGACCTGGGCCGCCACCTCCACGGCATTGGTGCCGGGCTGCTTGCCCACGGCCACGGTCACGGCCGGGTACTTGCCCGCGGGGCTCATGCCATTGTCGGGGACGGCCGGCCCGGCGCCGGTCCATACATAGCTTTCGGGCTGATCGGCGCCGAGGCGGATGTCCGCCACGTCCCGCAGGTGCACGGGCGCGCCCTCGTGGACGCCGATGATGAGGGAGGCGATGCCGTCCACGTCCACCAGGAACTCCCCCGCCTGCACCACGATCTCCAGGTTGTCCCGGGTGACGGCACCCGCCGCCAGGGTGGTGTTGGCCGCCGTCAGGGAGCGCCGCAGATCCGAGACGGCGATATTGAAGCCCGCCAGGCGTATGGGATCGAGGGTCACGTGAACCACGTTGTCCGGCCCGCCCACGGTGTAGACCTCGCGGGTGCCGCCGACCCGCTTGAGCTCGGCCTCGATGGCGTGGGCCACCTTCTGGAGCTCATGGGCGCCCTTGTCCTGGCTCGCCGTCCACAGGGTCAGGGTGACGATGGGTACGTCATCGATGCCCTTGGCCTTGACGATGGGTTCGCCCACTCCCAGGTTGTCCGGCAGCCAGTCCTGGTTGGAGAAGATCTTCTCGTAGAGTCTGACGATGGCGTCGGTGCGGTTTTCGCCCACCTCGTAGCGCACCGTGAGCACCGCCATGCCCGGCCGGGACACGGAGTAGACGTGCTTGACCCCTTCGATCTCTGAAAATACCTGCTCCGCCGGGGTGGCGACGAGGCTCTCCACCTCCTCGCTGGAGGCCCCCGGGAAGGGCACGAAGACGTTGGCGAAGGTGACATTGATCTGAGGTTCTTCCTCCCGCGGCGTCACCAGGATGGCGAACACCCCCAGCAGCAGCCCCACCAGTGCCAGCAGCGGCGTGATCTCCGAGAGGTAGAATTTGCGGGCGACCCGCCCCGAGAAGCCGAGTTCCTCAGCCATTATCAGGACTCCTCCCCGTCGCTGCGGCCCTGTTTTTTGCGGTAGGTCGCGGCGCGCACGGGATCGAGGGCCACCTTCTCACCGGCCTCGACACCGGCCAGCACTTCGATATGGGGTCCCAGATTGCGGCCCAGCCGGACCTGCCTGAAGGTGGTCCGGCCGGTGTCGTCCACCACGTAGACCGCCCGCACCTCGCTGCGGAAGGCCACGGCATCGGCGGGTACCAGGAGCGCGCGGTCGCGGCCGGTGATGAAGCCCACCTTGACGAAGGTCCCGGGATAGATGTCTTCCTCGCCGGGCGGCAGGTCGACGCGGATGCGGAAGGTATGGGTGCTGCTGTCGGCGTAGGGGGCGAAGGTGAGCTTGACCGCCGGCAATTCACGGCCCTCCGGCCCGGGAATCAGCACGCGGGCCCGGGACTCCTCACGGATGTTGCCGATGAGGTTCTGGGGGACCTCGGTGACCGCCCGCAGCTCCTCCAGGGAAAAGCCCGTCATCAGGGGCTGGCCGGGATTCACCGTCTCCCCCGGCTCCACGTGGCGTGATACCACGATACCGCCGAAGGGTGCCTTGACCACCGTGTAGTCGAGTTGCTCCTTGGCGCGGGCGAGGCCGGCCTCGGCGGCGTCCCGGCGGGCCCTGGCGGCATCGAGCTCGGCGCGGACGCGATCCATCTCGGAGCGGGAGACGTTGTTGTCCTCGAACAGCTTCTTCATGCGCTGGAACTGGTCGCGGGCCTCGGCGTAACGGGCCCGGGCCTCCTTGAGGTTGGCCTCGGCCTGCTGCAGCTGGGCCTGCTGCTCGGTATCCCTGAGGCGCAACAGCACCGCGCCCCTGGGGACGTAGTCGTCGACGTCGAAATTGACCTGGACGACCTGGCCCGAGGTCTGGCCGGATACGGTGGAACGGTTGACGGCCTCGATGGTGGCGTTGAAGGTGTCGATGCGCACCACCTCCTGGTAGTCCACGGTGGCCGTTGCGAAGGGCAATGGGGCAGGTTCCGCGGCGGTCGCCCCGCCCGGGACGGTGACCATGAACAACAGGGTCCACAAGACCGTGAGTCTTCGAGTCATCACAGGATTACTCCGAGGATAAATATTAGAAAATTATAATATACTTTACTTTGATATGAAATCGGTATAGAAAAAAGCACATACCGGTGTCCGTGAATGATCCCTGAATTCCCTTGTAAGCTGAGGAGAATATCAAATTGTAGTTCAGTCGCGGCGGAGTTTTCCGCGCTGGCCAAGGGGCCAACCCTGTCCACCGCATGACCTTACTTATGGTACAACTTCCCCATGTTCATCGTTGCTGATCAACTGAACGGATGGCTGTCGGCGGTCTCCTGGGTGATCCTCGCTGTGGTCCTGCGCCACGCCATGGCGGGTGTGGCATGGCGCAAACTGGCCGATGACGGCCTGTTGCATCCCTATTTCGCCACCACGGTGATCGTCATGGTGGCCTGGACCCTGAAGGCCGGTGTGGAGGTCGGGCTGGGTTTCCATTTTATCGGCGCCACTCTCCTTACCCTGATGTTTGGCTGGCGGCTTGCCCTGGTGGCCACCCTGGTGGCGTTGCTGGGCAGCTATATCAGCCTCGGAGGGGAACTGCAGGTGTTCGCGGCCAACCTGTTGTTGAAGGGCGCGGTGCCCGTCCTGGTCAGTCACGCCCTCCTGTGTCTCGCCCAGAGGCGCCTGCCGCACCACATCTTCGTGTACATCTTCGTGAACGGCTTTTTTGGCGCCGCCCTGGCGGTACTGGCCCAGGCAGCGGGGGTCTCCTTGGTGCTGGTCACGACAGGCGCTTATGATGGGGCTTACCTGGTGTCGGATTACCTCGCCTTCACGCCCCTGATGATGTTCGGGGAGGCCTGGATAACGGGTATGCTGGTGGCCATCTTCGTGAGCTACCGTCCCGAGTTGCTGTCCACCTTCGACGACCGCAGCTACCTCACAAACAAGGCGCCCTGATGTCGGGGAGGAGTCTCTAGTGTCCTGTCCCGCAAGAATCATTCGATTCTCGCTTGTTCGCAGCCCGCCATGGGGCGTTATTCGTCGTCGCCATAGCGGTGCTATGCCTCCTCCTCTTGCCTTCCCTGGCGCACTACGCCCGGCGCGACTTCTCGAACATCCTTACGGGACAGGACACTAGCGATGGCTTGGTGGGGCAAGGTGTTCGGCGGGGCCTTCGGCTTCATGCTGGGGGGGCCCCTGGGCGCCCTCATCGGGGCCGCGCTGGGTCACAACTTCGACGCCGGCCTCGATAAGACCCAGCGCCTGGAGCACGATGGTGGGCTGAACGAGCGCGAGCGGGTCCAGACCGCCTTCTTTACCGCCACCTTCAGTGTCATGGGGCGCCTCGCCAAGGCCGATGGGCGCGTCAGCGAGGACGAGATCGAGGTGGCCCGGGCCATCATGGACCAGATGGGCCTGGGGGCCGAGCAACGGCGCATGGCCCAGCGGCTGTTCAACGAGGGCAAGAGCAGCGATTTCCAGCTGGACGAGGTGCTCCACCAGCTGCGCCGCGAATGCCGGCGTCGTCACAGCCTGCTACGCCTGTTCCTGGAGATCCTGTTCCAGGCCGCCTACGCCGACGGGACGGTGCATCCCGAAGAGCGCCAGCTGCTGCACCATATCGGCATGACCCTGGGTTTCGACCAGCGGGAATTCGACGTGGTGGAGGGCCGGGTGAGGGCGGAAAGCCACTTCCGGCGCGGCCCCGATCGCAGCATCCGCGGTCTCAGTCTGCAGGATGCCTATGCGGTGCTGGGAGTCAGTCCCGATGCCGATGCGGACACCGTGAAGAAGGCCTACCGACGCCTCATGAGCCAGAACCATCCGGACAAACTGGTCTCCAAGGGGCTGCCGGAGGAGATGATCAAGGTGGCCACGGAGAAGACCCAGGAGATCAAGGCCGCCTACGAGACCATTCGCGGGGCGAAGGGCCAATGATGTCGTTTGGGGAACGGCGGCTTGATCCAGCGCTCCCTGCGGTCCAGGGGGGAGCCGGCTCCAGCCCAGGGTGGCGTGGCGAGGAGCGCCGCATAAATCGCGTAAGTAATTGAAATGCGTGAACCTGGTCCGGACATGTGTCGGACCAGGCGGGGCTGACCTGATCCGGGACGGATTAAATCAGCCTTTCCTTCAGCTGGATGCGGCCAGGGGCAGGACCGCGGATTCCAGGTTGTAGCGGTAGTCGTTGAATACATCCTCCGCACTCAGCAGGGCATAGCTGCCATCGGGCTGACGTAGGCTGGTGTCCTTGAGACGGTAGGCGTAGTGCCCGCAGGTCCAGCAGTCGAAGTTGCGCATGTGGGTGCACAGGCAGGTCTTGTCGGGGACGCTGATGGACTTCGAATCCGGATGGCGTTCCACCTCGCGGTTGTAGGCGTCGATATAGGCGCAGTTGCCGGCACGGTCCAGCAGGTAGCCGAAGGCCTCGCAATTGGGGCGGGTGCCGGCGCCGATGGCGGGTGACGAACTGATCATGCGCATGGGATAGCCCGTGGGTGACAGCAGGTTCACCTCGATCTCGTCCTCGTTCACCTTGAAGTATTCCTGCTTCACCTTGTCGGGCAGGCCGCACTCGCGGGTGACGGTGAACCGGGTGGCCACCTGCACCGCGGCGGCGCCTGCGGCCATGTAGCGGGCCGCGTCGGTGCCCGTGAAGATGCCGCCCGCGGGGATCAGGGGGATGTTTAGGCTCTGGGCCTGAAGATATTGTTTGACCTCGAGGAAGATGTCCCACAGGTCGTATTTCCGCCAGTCCTCGCCGAAGCCCAGGTGGCCTCCCGCCAGGGGACCCTCCACCACGATGAAGTCGGGCATGCGGTCGAGGCGCGCGGCGCGCTTGAGGAACAACACCAGGGCGCGCACCGAGGATACGATGATGCCGAGCTTGGCGTCGCGGAAGCGGGGATGATCAGAGATGAGCTCGAAGGAGCCGAGGTGCAGACCCGCACTCAGGGTGATGCCGTCTATGCCGGCGTCCAGGGCGGCCGTGAGGCGTACCCGCAGGGTGGCCTTGGGGTCGTTCATCCCCAGCTTTTCCATGCAGTTGATGAACACCATGCCCGTGCCCGTCTTGGCCTCCATGGTACGGCCCACGTGCATGCGCGTGGCATCGGCCAGTTGGCCGAGGTCGAACTTCACCCCGGACTTGTCCGAGTTGGCCACGTTGAGTTTGTACTTCTTGAGCTTGTCCTTGACGTAGCGGGTGCGGAAGCGGCGATCGGTGACCGTGGGCACCATGGCGTCCGAGATGTGGCCGATGCCCCCCAGGCGTGCCGCCTCGAGAGCCAGTTCGGCGGTGGAGATATCCACCCCCATGCCGCCGATCACCAGGGGCACCAGCTCCTGCTTGTCCCAGACCAGGCGATAATCATCGAGTTTCTTCATTAATCAGGATTTTCCACGGCGCATGGCAGCGCCGGCAGGTTATCAGGCATGTGCGGGCAAAGTCACTATTTCACCATCCATCCGGTCGCCCCGGTAAGGCCCTCGGGGCAGCGCCGGCCAGAGGTGGCCCATGAACTGCCCATCAGGCGTCAGGGAAGAAAATTTCACGATCCTCACCATTGAGGAAAGCACTAATACCACATAAGGCGGCGTCATTTCAGGGCCTGATTGTGGCGATATCCCCGGTTGCACGGACGTGGCAGCGGGGGCTTCTGGTGGGCGCCGGCCGAAGCCGCTAACATCGCCCCATCTTCCTCCCATGAACATGCGTGATGTCCCCGACCGACGACGACAGCCTGCTGGTATTTCCCTGCTCCTTTCCCATCAAGGCCATGGGCCGTATGGATGACGACCTGGAGGCCCTGGTGGTGGAACTCATCGGCCGCCATGTGCCGGCCGAACACATAGAAGAGGTGACGACGCGGGCCAGCGGGCAGCGACGCTACCTGGCAGTGACCGTCACCGTCCAGGCCACCAGCCGTGCCCAGTTGGACGCCATCTATATGGAACTCACCGCCGACAGTCGTGTGCGTTTCGCCCTCTGAGGCCGCAGGCGTTCCTCGGACCCCGGTGGTTCGGGAGCTGGGTCGCCTGGACTATCTCGATGTCCTCGAGCGCATGAAGGCCTTCACGGACGGGCGCGCCGCCGCCACGGCCGACGAGATCTGGCTGGTGGAGCACCCGCCGGTCTTCACCCTCGGCCAGGCCGGCCGGCCGGAGCACGTGCTGGCCCCCGGGGACATCCCCCTGGTGCAGAGTGATCGCGGCGGACAGGTGACCTATCACGGTCCCGGCCAGGCCGTCATGTACCCCCTGCTGGACCTCGGTCGCCGGGGCCTCGGGGTCAGGGCCCTGGTGGGCCTGCTGGAGGAGGCCGTCATCGAGCTCCTGGCTACGGCGGGGGTGGCGGCGGCACGGCGGGACAATGCCCCGGGGGTCTACGTGGAGGACGCCAAGGTGGCCGCCCTCGGGCTGCGGGTGCGGCGCCGCTGCAGCTACCACGGCGTGGCCCTCAACGTGGCTATGGACCTCGCCCCCTTCACCCGCATCAACCCCTGCGGCTACCCCGGCCAGCGGGTCACTTCCCTGGGGGAACTCGGCATCCCCTGGGATCGGACGGATGCGGGGCGCCGCCTGGCACGGGCGTTCCTGGAACTCCTGGAGGCGCCGCGGTGATCCACGGTGTGCTGTCGCGGCTGTTGTCGGCCATGGTGGTGGTGGCGGGGGTCTCGGTACTGGTGTTCCTGCTCATCCACCTGGTGCCGGGGGACCCGGTGGAGGTGATGCTGGGAGAGGGTGCGCGGCCCGCGGATCGGGCCGAACTCGAACGGGCCCTCGGGCTCCATCAGCCCCTCGCCATGCAGCTGACGGATTATTTCTCGGGGCTGGTGAGGGGTGACCTGGGGGAATCCCTTCATTCCCGGCAGGCGGTGGCGGAGGTCATCGCCGGGCGTCTTCCCGCCACCGTGGTGCTGGCCCTCGCCGCCCTGGCGGTGGCCCTGGTATTGGCCGTGCCCCTGGGCCTCATAGCGGCGGTCCGCCCCGACAGCCCCTGGGACAGCGGTGCCATGACCTTCTCCATGGTGGGGGTATCCATTCCCAACTTCGTCCTCGGGCCGTTGCTCATCCTGCTGTTCTCGGTCCATCTGGGGTGGCTGCCCGTGAGTGGTTGGGAGGGACCGGCCTCCCTGGTGCTTCCCGCCGTAACCCTGGGCACGGCCATGGCCGCCATCCTCTCGCGCATGGTGCGTTCGGCGCTGCTGGACGTGCTGGGGGAGGACTATATCCGTACCGCCCGGGCCAAGGGGCTGGACGAACTGACCATCGTGGTGCGCCACGGCCTGCGCAATGCGGCGCTGCCGGTGATCACCGTGGTGGGCCTGCAGCTGGGCACCCTCCTGGGGGGGGCGGTAATCACCGAGACGGTGTTCGCGTGGCCGGGCATCGGCCAGCTGACGGTGGAGGCCATCCAGCGCCGGGACTATCCGGTGCTCCAGGGTTGCATCCTGGTGATCAGCCTGGCCTATGTGGTCATCAACACCCTCACGGACCTGGCCTACGGCGTTCTCGACCCGCGGGTGAGGATAGGCGTCTCTTGAGCCTGCGTTTGTGGCTGCCGCTGGCGGTGGTGACGGCCTGGGTGGTCGCCGCCCTGGCGGCCCCCCTGCTGCCCCTGGATGGCGACGCCATCCGGCTCCGGTTGATCCTCGAAGGGCCCGGCGGGATGGGTCTCCTCGGCTTCGATGACCTGGGGCGGCCCCTCGCCGATCGGCTGCTCCTGGGGGCCCGCACGTCGCTGATGGTGGCCGCCTCGGTCGTGGTCATCTCCATCATCGTGGGTACGGCCTTCGGGGTGTCCGCGGCCTGGATGGGCGGGTTCTGGGACCACGTGATGGTGCGCATCATCGATATCTTTCTCGCCTTCCCCGGCATCCTGCTGGCCATCGCCCTGGCGGGGATCCTCGGCCCCGGCATCGACAACGTGGTGGTGGCGCTGGCGGCGGTGGGCTGGGTGGGTTTCGCTCGATTGGCCCGCGCCCAGGCCCTGTCCGTCAAGCACCGCGAGCACGTGCAGGCGGCCGTTGCCCTGGGCACCCGGCCGCCCGTCATCATCCTGCGGCATCTGTTGCCCCTGCTGGCGGCCCCCCTGATCGTGGAGGCCACCTTCGCCATGGCGGGAATCGTCATCGCCGAGGCCGGTCTGTCCTTCCTCGGCCTCGGGGTGCAACCGCCCGCGCCGTCATGGGGTGCCATGATCCGGGACGGCACCCGTTACGTGCTGGTGGCCCCCCATCTGGTGCTGGTGCCGGGTATCGCCCTCATGCTGGTGGTGTTCGCCGTCAACCTGCTCGGCGACCGGCTGCGGGACCGCCTCGACGTGCGTTATCGCCCTGGGTGAAAGCGGACACCGGATCAGTTCGGGCGGGGGACGGCCTACTGGACCACGAGGCTCGTGAAGTAGACCGCCTCCACCGGGCTTTCGCCGGTCTCCTGCGCCATCACCGCGTTGACGGCCCCCAGGGCCTCGTCCCGCAGGCGTTCCTTGCCCGCGATGGATTTCACCGCCTGCGGTGTCCTGCCCGAAAAGAGCAGGATGAGCTCGTGGCGCAGAGCGGGCATGTGGTCCGCGGCGGCGTCGAGGTGGCGCTGGTCGCGGCTCATGATCTGGGTCTCCACCCGCATATAGCGCTGGCCCTCGGTGCTGGCGAGGTTGACCGTGAAGGCGGGGCTCAGTCTGAGGTATTTGGGCGTCGTTGCGGGGATGCCGGCATCGGCGGCGAAGGCACCGGTGGTGGTGGCGAGGGCGAAAATCAGCGGCAATGGAGTTATCTTGAAAAATGTGTTCATGGTTCCCGGGGAGACTCGTCTTGACCTGTATGGCTTACCTGTTTAGCGGTCCGTCGCCCCGGTTCTTTGACGGCCGTCCCGGACCACCGGGCCGCTGCGTACCGGGGGGCGCCTGAATGTCCCTGGGGGCTGTCATGGTCGACCTCCAGGGCACCGTTCTGCTGCCCGAGGAACGGCGTATGTTGGGGCATCCCCAGGTGGGGGGGGTAATCCTTTTCAGTCGCAACTACGCCACCCGGGAGCAGCTTACGGCGCTGGTGACGGAGATCCATGGCCTGCGCCAGCCATCTTTACTGGTGGCGGTGGATCATGAGGGCGGGCGGGTGCAGCGCTTCCGCGAGGGTTTCACCCGGTTGCCTGCCGCCCGACGCTTCGGCGAGCGTTATGACGAGCAGCCCCGACGGGCCCTCGCCCTGGCAGAGGAGGCGGGGTGGGTGATGGGCACGGAGTTGCGCGCGGTGGGGGTGGATTTCAGCTTCGCCCCGGTGCTGGACCTCTACCGAGGCGTGAGTCCCGTCATCGATGACCGCGCCTTCCACCAGGACCCGCAGGTGGTGGCGGAGCTGGCCCGGGCGGTGATGCGGGGTATGCACGACGCGGGCATGGCGGCAGTGGGCAAGCATTTCCCCGGTCACGGCACGGTGGCGGGGGATTCCCATGACATGCTGCCGGTGGATGGACGGTCCTTCGAGGATATCCTTGCGGAAGACCTGCTGGCCTTCGAGCGCCTCATCCACTACGGCCTGCCGGCCCTGATGCCCGCCCATGTGGTCTATTCTCAGGTGGATCCGCGGCCGGCGGGGTTTTCCCCACGGTGGCTGCGGGAGGTGCTGCGGCAGCGTCTCGGCTTCACCGGCGCCGTGTTCAGTGACGACCTCAGCATGGCGGGCGCGGCGGTGGCGGGTGATTATCCCCGGCGTGCCCGCGCCGCCCTCGAGGCGGGGTGCGACATGCTCGTGGTGTGCAACGACGCCGCGGGTGCCCGGCAGGTGCTGGACTCCCTTCCGGCGGTCGCGGATCCGGTGGCCCAGGCGCGGCTGGTGCGCATGCACGGTCGGGCGGCGGCGGACCTCGGAGAGGCGTCCCGGCGGCGGCGTTGGGCGGCGGCGACGGCGGCCTTGCGGGAACTCGAACGGGCCCCGGAGCTGGATCTGGGGGACGACGGTCTGTTATGACTGGCCTTCGACCTGACGATCCGGCGACATCATGACCCTGTGGCAATCCATCGAGGCGGACGTGACGGCCCACGGCGACCGCCCCTTCACCATCACCGAGCGCCACAACGTGGGCGGTGGTTGCATCAATACGGCCTTTCGCATCGGTGACGGGGTGCGGCGTTATTTCGTCAAGCTCAATGATGCCGGGGGCCTCGACATGTTCGAGGCCGAGGCCGCGGGGCTGGCGGATATGGCCGCGGCCGACGCGGTGCGGGTGCCGCGGCCGCTATGCACCGGCAGTGCCGACGGCCAGGCCTACCTGGTGATGGAGTATCTGCCCCTGGGGGGGCGGCCGTCCGCCGCCGCCATGGCGGCCCTGGGAGAGGGGCTCGCGGGACTTCACCGCCGCACCGCCGGGCAATTCGGCTGGTCCCGGGACAACACCATCGGCTCCACCCCCCAGATCAACGCCTGGTCTGAGGGCTGGGTGGATTTCTGGCGCCGGCGGCGCCTCGGCTATCAATTGCGCCTCGCGGCGGACAAGGGCCACGGCGGCAGCCTGCAGCGGGTGGGAGAGCGGCTCATGGCGCGTCTTGAAGACCTGTTCGCCGACCACGCGCCGGCGCCATCCCTGCTCCACGGCGACCTGTGGTCCGGCAACTTCGGGGTGACGGACGGGGGCGAGCCCGTTATCTTCGATCCGGCGGTCTACTACGGCGACCGCGAGGCGGATATAGCCATGACGGAACTCTTCGGGCGTTTCCCGGAGGCCTTCTACCGGGCCTACGGGGAGGCCTGGCCGCTGGATCCCGGCTACCCCCTGCGTCGCGACCTCTACAACGCCTATCATATGCTCAATCATCTGAATCTGTTTGGCGGCGGCTACGGGCGCCAGGCGGAGCAGATGATGGCGGGGGTACTGGCACGGATGGAATGAATCCGTAACTATGAAAGGCGTGCCCCGGGCCCACTGCCGTCCCTTCTCCCTGCGGGCCCTTTCGCCGGGGGAGGAGGTCGGGATGCCTGGAAATCCCGGAGTCGTCGGGCGCGATATTGAATGCCGCCACGCGGCGGTCCGAAGAAGAAACCTACCGAGAGATCATGTCATGAAACTGGTAACTGCAGTCATCAAGCCCTTCAAACTGGACGATGTCCGGGAGGCCCTTTCCGATGTCGGGATTACGGGGCTGACGGTGACGGAGGTCAAGGGCTTCGGGCGTCAGAAGGGCCACACGGAACTCTACCGCGGCGCGGAGTACGTGGTGGATTTCCTGCCCAAGGTGAAGCTCGAGGTGGCGGTGGCGGACGAGCAGGTGGAGCGGGTCATCGAGGCCATCACCGAACGTGCCCGTACCGGCAAGATCGGCGACGGCAAGATCTTCGTCGCCCCCCTGGAGCAGGTGGTGCGGATCCGCACCGGGGAGACCGGCGACGAGGCCTTGTAGTCAGTACAGCAGGGAGGACAGCCGGGCCCGATAGCGGGACACCAGTGGGCCGCTGTTGTCCAACAGCTGAAACACCGACAGCATGCCCTTGCGCCCGGCATCGTCGCGGAAACCGCGGTCGCGCCGCATGATCTCCAGGAACTGCTCGAGGGCCTCCTCGTAGCGGGAGGCCGCGACGTGCTGCACCGCCAGCTGATAACGGCTGTCCAGGTCTCCCGGATCGGCTTCCACCCGGGCCTTGAGGGTCTCGGCATCCACCCCCTGCTCGGTGTCGCGGGCGAACTCGATACGGGCCGCCAGGGCCTTGAACTCGGGCTCCACGCCCTTGTCCGCGGGCACCTTCCTCAACACCTCCTCGGCCTCGTCCAGGGCCCCCGCCTCCACCAGCAGGGCCACCAGATCGGCGTGGATACGGGTATTGTCGGGGTCCTCCTTGAGGGCGCCCCGTAAGGTCGCCAGGGCTGCCTCCAGCTCTCCCGCCTGATGGAGGGCCGCAGCCTCGCCCCGCAACTTGTCGGAGCGGCGTTCAACGTGGCGGTCCAGCATCTCCCGCACCACGGCCTCGGGCTGGGCCCCCATGAATTCCTCCACCACCTCGCCGTTCCTGAACACCTTGACGGTGGGCAGGCTGCGTACGGAATAGTGGTTCGCCAGGGCCTGCTGCTCGTCGGTATTCACCTTGACCAGCAGAAATGCCCCGTCGTAGGCCTCCACCAGCTTGGTGAGCACGGGCACCAGGGCGCGACACGGTGCGCACCAGTCGGCCCAGAAATCCACCAGGACCGGCACCTCGAAAGAAGGGCGGAGAACTAGCGCCTCGAAGTTCTGCTCGTTGGCCTCGGCGATTAACGCGGAATCACTCATGGGATGTCACCTTTCGGATATGGAAATGCGGATTCGGACCGTTCGGCGTCGGCGGATCGACGCCCCCTTCGGGCTCCCCTTCGCCGGACCCTGACAACGCAGCCGGGGGATGGCTCCCGGAGGCCCCGGCAACGGGTTGCGTTCAAGTGCCCGGCACAGGGTGGCCGGGGGACGGAAAACCCGGGCCAGAGAGGAATATTGCGCCTCCCCGGGTCCCCTTCAAGGGGTCAACGGATTTCCACCGCCACCCCGGTGCCGAGCAACTCGGTGAGGGCATTCTTGGAGTTGCGCAGGGGGAACCGGGTCTCCCGGTAGCCCCTGCCGTCCAC
>JAABTG010000001.1 GCA_011389995.1 Thiotrichales bacterium | reverse complement strand
CGGCAGCCTGTGGCGGGGTGGTTGGCTGGCCCACTGGTGTCGGGTGCTGGCGGACCTGCCGGGGCCCCTGCTGGTGGTGCCGGGTGGGGGATTCTTCGCGGACCGGGTGCGGGCGACCCAGGGGCGCAAGGGTTTCTCCGACGTCACCGCCCACCGCCTGGCCCTCGGCGCCATGGACAGTATGGCGGCCCTGTTATGCCGGCTGGAACCCCGCCTCCAAGAGGTCCCCAGCCTCCACGGGCCGGAGCCCGCACGGGCGGTGTCCCACCGCGTGTGGATGCCGTCCATGGATCTCCGGGGCGACGCCTCCGTGGCCGCCGACTGGACCGTCACCTCCGACAGCCTGGCCGCCCTGGCGGCCCGGCGCACCGGGGCCCTGGGCCTGGTAATGGTCAAATCGGCGCCCCTGGATGGAAGCCCGGCCGAGGCCTCCCGGCTGGCGGCGGCGGGTGTGGTGGATGCGGCCTTTCCGGGGCTGGCGGCCGACTGTGGCTGCCCGGTGTGGCTGGTCCATCGCAGCCAGGGTGCGGGGATGGCCGGACTGGCCCGGGGTGGACCGGACCACGGCCTGCGGCTGAGATTCTTCGAGCCCCCTTGAGAAAGGTTGATATAATCCGACTAGGAAAGATGCCTCCCTTGGTCCGCCACATGCCCCGGACCCGGCGCACCCATATCCATCGATTACACGATTGATGCGGCGGCCCTCACCACGCGGGCCTGTCCTGCGCCGCGGGCGAGACCGGTTCGCCCGCGGGCCCCGCGGCAGGCACTCTTAATCAATCTGGGCTTCCCTTGAAGCCCCTCCGGGGGCTGTCGAGGGAAAACGTTGAGTAGTTTTACGTATTTACTTATGTTTATTGTGGTAGCTAACTGGCCGCTATCCATGGTCATATTCATCATGGAACGGGGGCTGGAGGAGTGAATGGAAGAGGCGAGTCAACAAGCGAGTCACGGTGACCTGGTATTGACGGCGGTGAATGGTGGGGCCACGTCCTGCTCCATAGAACCCTGTGTGCTGGAGTCCTGGCGGCGCTGCATCGATGCCTTCGAGATGGATCCGGAGATCCGCCGCGAAGCCACTTTCGTGGAACGGGCGGACCTCGAGTTGCGCCGGGAGAAGTACTGCAACCTGACCAAGATTGCCAAGCTGGAGATGACCAATCTGTTCCAGCAGATCTCCGGTTCCGGCTGTTCCATCCTGCTCACCGACGACGAGGGCGTGGTCCTCAACTATGTCGGCGACCCGCTGTTCACCACCGCCGCCGCCAGCACCGGCCTGAATCCCGGGGCCATATGGTCGGAGGAGATCCAGGGCACCAACGGCATGGGCACCTGCCTGGTGGAAAAACGCCCCCTGGTGATCCACCGCAACGAGCACTTCCTCACCAAGAACACCGGGCTGACCTGCTCCGCCGCCCCCATATTCGACCCCGCCGGACGCGTGGCGGGGGTGCTGGATGCCTCCAGTGAGTCACGCATGGCCCAGCAGCACACCGTGGTGCTGGTGAACATGTCGGCCCAGCTCATCGAAAACCGGCTGTTCGTATGCGAGATGCGGGACCAGTTCCTGCTGCGTTTCCACAGTCGCCCGGAATTCGTCAGTACCCTGGGGGAGGGGGTCATCGCCTTCTCGCCCTCGGGGGAGATCAAGGCCGCCAACCGCAGCGCCCTGTTCCAGCTGGACCTGGACGACCTGGATGCCGTGCGCGGGCGCACCCTGGAGGACCTGTTCAACGTCCACCTGGACGAGGCCCTGAACCAGGCCCGCACCACCGGTGGCCATCCCCAGACCCTGCACGAGACCCGTCACCGCAGGCGTTTCTACGGTACCTTCCAGACCCCCATGGATGAGGCGGGGCGTACCGTGCACACCCAGCCCGTGGTCACCCGTTCGACCCCGTCGTCGTCACCCCTGGAGCGACTCGAATTCGGCGACGCCCGCATGCGCCGCAACATCCACCGGGCCTCCAAGCTTCTGGAGCGGGACATCCCCCTGCTCATCCTCGGGGAGACCGGTACCGGCAAGGATATGTTCGCCAAGGCCGCCCACCAGGCCAGCAGCCGCCGCCACAAGCCCTATGTGGCGGTGAATTGCGCCTCGATACCCGAAACCCTCATCGAAAGCGAACTCTTCGGTTACCAGCCCGGCGCCTTCACGGGGGCCAGCCGCGAGGGCAGCCGCGGCAAGATCGTCCAGGCCCACGGGGGGACCCTGTTCCTGGACGAGATCGGCGACATGCCCCTGCAGCTGCAGGCGCGGCTGTTGCGGGTGCTGGAGGAGCGGGAGGTGATTCCCCTGGGGGGCGAGACCCCCGTAAACGTGGATATAAGGCTCATCAGCGCCACCCACCAGGACCTCCAGGCCCGGGTCGATGAAGGGAGCTTCCGGGAGGACCTGTTCTATCGGCTCCACGGCATCAGCCTGGTCATGCCGCCCCTGCGGGAACGGGAGGACCGTCGGGCCCTCATCCACCATCTGCTGGAGGAGGAGGCCGGTGGCCCGGGACGGGTGCAAGTGAATGACGATGCCCTGGCGCTCCTGGACGGATTCGAATGGCCGGGTAACATCCGCCAGCTGCGCAACGTGCTGCGTACCCTGGTGGGGCTGTCGGATCATGGGGTCATCGGCCTCGGTGACCTGCCCGATGAGATGTTCGGCGGCGAGAGCCCCGAGCCCGGGGATGGCGGGCGGCCCAGCAGCCCCCTGGACATCGCCGAACGGGATGCCATCATCCGCGAGATGGAAGCGGCCCACTGGAACGTGACACGGGTTGCCTCAAAACTGAGCCTCAGCCGCAACACCCTGTACCGCAAGATGAAACGGTTCGGGATACGTCCGCCGCGTTAATGTGAAAGTCGCGCAGCGACACCTTTGAACTCCCTCTCCCCTGGGAGAGGGCCGGGGTGAGGGACGGACATGGCGCACCCTTCATCCTGCGGGGTGGCCTCGCGCCATGTCCGTTAGGCCGGCGTCGCCGGGCCACTCTCCTCCCGGCGGGCGGGCCTGGCCCGGCTCTTGCCTCGTCCCCAGCCGTGACCATCCCATCAGGAACCCCCTCAATGATCATCGGTGAACGTTTCGCCGTCCGGGTGAGCCCGGGCGAGTTGCATTTCAATGCCGCCCATTTCATCACCTTCGACGGCACCTGCGAGAACCTCCACGGCCACAATTTCCACGTCCTGCTGGAGGCCCGGGGCGACAATGCCCCCGATGCCTACGTCATCGACTTCGTGCGCCTCACCCACATGGCGGCGGGGATCTGCCGCGAACTCCACGACGGCGTGCTGTTGGCGGGCGACAGCCCGGAGGTCCATCTGCGGGAGGAGGGCGACATGGTGCACGTGGAAAGCTATGACAAGCGCTTCGCGTTGCCGGCGGCCAGCTGCATCATCCTGCCCCTGCCCAACACCACGGCGGAGATGCTGGCGGCCCATGTGGCCAACCGGCTGTTGGAGGAACTCGCCACCGCCGAGGCCCTGGCCAACCTGCATACCCTCGAGGTGGCGGTGGAGGAGGCCGACGACCAATGGGGGGTGTGTATCCGCGAACTGAAGAGGGCCGGCTGAGGTTGCCGCCCCCTTCGCGACATCGCGGCGCCCGGCGCACCAGAGGGCGGGCGTTTTCCTCTACACTGCGACATCGACCTCGAGGAGAACCCCTTGGCACCCCGTGCCCGTTGATGACATGGCCGAACATATCCTCTTTCTCACCGGCAGCCTCGCCGAGCAGAGCCTGAGACGCGTCCTGGAGGGCCTGGATCTGCCCGACACCACCTGGGAGGTGCGCTCCCTGGGCCTCAAGGTGGCCGGCCTGATGACGGCCGACATGGTGGGGCGTCGTCTCAAGGACACCGGCGGCGCCCAGCGCGTGATGCTTCCCGGCCGCTGTCGGGGCGAGCTCGCTCCCCTGACGGAACGCTTCGGCGTCCCCTTCGAGCGGGGACCGGAGGAGTTGCGGGATCTGCCCGAGTTCTTCGGCCGCCACGGTGGCCAGCCGGACCTGTCCAGTCACCGGGTAACCCTGTTCGCGGAACTGGTGGATGCCCCTCACCTGTCCCTGGAGGGCATCCTCCGGCGCGCCGCCGCCTACCGCGACGATGGCGCCGATGTCATCGACATCGGCTGTCTGCCCGACATGGCCTTCCCCCATCTGGGAGACGCGGTGAAGGCCCTCAAGGCGGCGGGCCATCGGGTCAGCGTGGATTCCCTGCGCCCCCAGGACCTGCTGGAAGGGGGGCGGGCGGGGGCCGACTTTCTCCTCAGCCTGACGCGGGAGACCCTGTGGATCGCCGATGAGGTGGCGGCCACTCCCGTCGTCATCCCCGCCGACCACGGCGACCTCGATTCCCTGGTGGAGGCCGCGGCGGTCCTCGCCGCGCGGGGACGGGACTGTATCCTCGACCCGGTCCTCGACCCCATCCACTTCGGCTTCACCGACGCCCTGATGCGCTACCGCACCCTGCGCGGCCTGCTGCCGGAGGCGGAGATCATGATGGGCATCGGCAACCTGTCGGAGCTCACGGAGGCCGATACCACGGGCATCAATGCCCTGCTCATGGGGGTGGTGTCGGAGTTGGGTATCGGCCACGTCCTCACCACCCAGGTGAGCCCCCACTGCCGCAGCGTGGTGAGGGAGGTGGATCTGGCGCGGCGCCTCATGTTCCGGGCCCGCGAGGAAGGGGCCCTGCCCAAGCTCATCCACGGTGGCCTGTCGCCGCTCCACGAACGCCGGCCATTTCCCTACACGGCGCCGGAGGTGCGGGAGATGGCCGAGGCCGTGCGCGACCCCAGCTACCGCATCCAGGTAAGCACCGAGGGCATCCATGTCTACAACCGCGATGGCTTTTACAGCGCCATCGATCCCTTCGACCTCTACCCGTCACTGGAGGTGGCCGGGGACGACGGCCACGCCTTCTATCTGGGGGTGGAACTGGGTCGCGCTCAGATCGCCCATCAACTGGGCAAGCGCTACACCCAGGATCAGCCCCTGTCGTGGGGCTGTGCGGTGAGGCCGCCGGCCCGCGAGGACAGGTCGGAATACGCCGCTCCCGCCTCCACCCGGCGCCCGCGTCAGGGGGACAAGACCTGACGCGTTGCGACACGGCCGCGGCAGTTGGTCCGCGAATTGCTTTACACCGTTGCATGACCCATCAACCCCGCGGTGAAACCGACATCTCATGACACAACAGGCCATGACAACCGAAGACGGTGCGATACCCTGCCCATTCTGCGGTCTGGGCTGTGACGATCTGTCACTCAGCGGGGGCAGTGACGAGCCCCGCATGGAGGCCGGCGGATGTCCCAAGGCCCAGTCCGGCTTCAGCCTCGCCTTCGGGGCTGCGGCGGCGACCCCGGCCATCGCCGGGCGATCCTGCACCCTGGAAGAGGCCCTGGACCACGCGGCCGGCCTGCTGGGCGGGGCCCGCCTGCCCCTGTTCGGCGGGCTGGCCGGCGACCTGCTCGACATTCAGGCCGCCGTGCGGCTGGCCGAGGCCACCGGCGGCGTGGTGGACCACCGCAATGGCGCCGGCCTGACGGCGGCGGCCACCGCCCTCCAGAGCGGTGGCCTGATGACCACCAGTCTCGGGGACGCCCGCAACCGTGCCGATCTGTGGATACTGGTGGGGGATGTGACCCAGCGCTTCCCGCGTCTCGTCGAGCGTCTGCTGGAGCCCTCCCAACGCCTGCATATGGAAGGCATGCCGGAGGCCGTGGTGCTGGGCGAGCCGGCGGCAGAGGCCCCCGGCGCCGCGCTGGAACACCTGCCCGTGCCCGCCGCGGCCCTCCATGACTTCATCCAGCGCCTGCGGGCCCGGCTGGCGGGGCGTGGGCTGGACGGTGAACCCGAGGCGGCTACCGAGGCCCTGGTGCAGCGGCTCACCAACGCCCGCTTCCCGGTCTTCGTCTACGCCCCCGGTGCCCTGGGCGATCAGGCAGACCTGGTGATCCGTGCCCTGGGTGGGCTGGTGCGCACCCTCAACGAAGCCGGGCGCGCCGCACTGCTGCCCCTGGGGGGCGGCGACGGCGATATCTCCGCCCATCAGGTGGCCGCCTGGCACAGTGGCTTCGGTGTGGGCACCAGTTTCCACGCCGGCGTTCCCGATTACGACCCCGCCCGGTGGTCCACCGGGCGCCTGCTGGCCTCGGGGGAGGCCGACCTGCTGGTGTGGGTGAGTCCCCTCAATGCCGCGCCGCCGCCCGCAACCCCGGTGCCCACCCTGGTGTTCGGCCATCCCGCCAGCCGCTTCGAGGAGGCCCCGGAACTGTTCGTGCCCCTGGCCGTGCCCGGCGTCCATCGCCACGGCGTGGTCCACCGCGGCGACGGTCCGGCCCTGGTGCCTCTCAGGGCCCTCATGGCCAGCGAGTTGCCGGCGGGTGCGGAGGTCTTTGAAGGCCTGGCGGCCAGGCTGGCGACGGAGGAGCAATCATGACGACGGTACGGCTGACGGGCGGGCGGATCTACGACCCGGCCCACGGCGTGAAGGGCGAGGTGCGGGACCTGTGGATGCGCGATGGCCATATCATCGCCCCTCCTGCGGAGCCCGGCGGGGCCCACACGGTGGACGTGTCCGGCAAGGTGGTGATGGCCGGGGCTATCGACATCCACAGCCACATCGCCGGCGGCAACGTCAACACCGCGCGGGTGCTGATGCCCGAGGAGCACCTGGCGGAACAGGCCCGCTATCCCCAATATCCCTTCTCGGGGGCCAAGTGGTCGGCCTTCGATACCGGTTACCGCTACGCCGAGATGGGTTTCACCACGGTGGTGGAGCCGGCAGTGCTGCCCCTCAACGCGGTGCAGGCCCACGCCGAACTGGCCGCCATCCCCATCATCGATACCGCCGGCCTCGCCATCCTCGGCAACGACGACTTCATGCTGCGCCTGTTGCGGGGGGGCGTCGAGCAGCAGACCATCAACGATTACGTGGCCTGGACCCTGCGGGCCACCCGCTGCCTGGGGCTCAAGGTGATCAACGCCGGCGGCGCCGCCGCCTTCAAGCACAACGCCCGCAGCTTCGGTCTGGACGACGTGGTGCCCATGTATGGGGTGACCTCCCGTCAGATCCTGCAGAGCCTGCAGCGGGCGGTGGTGGAACTGGGTGTCGGCCACCCGGTGCACGTGCACTGCAACAACCTCGGGGTGGCGGGCAACGTGGAAACCGCCCTGGCCACCATCGAGGCGGCGGGGGGCTTGCCCATGCATCTCGCCCACGTGCAGTTCTACGGCTATGGCGACGAGGGCCGCCGCCACTTCTCCAGCGGCGCGGCGCGCCTCACCGACGCCATCAACCGCAACCCCAATATCACCGTGGACGTGGGGCAGGTGCTGTTCGGCCAGACCGTCACCATCTCGGGGGACGTCCTGCGCCAGTTCGACGCCCGCGGTATCGCCAACCCCCGCAAGTGGGCGGTGTGGGAGGCCGAGGACGGCGGCGGCGGTATCGTGCCCTTCAAATACCGGGAGAACAATTACGTCAATGCCCTGCAATGGGCCATCGGCCTGGAGATATTCCTTCTGGTGGATGACCCATGGCGGGTGTTCTTCACCACCGATCACCCCAACGGCGCCCCCTTCACCCGCTATCCGGAGCTGTTCCACCTGCTCATGGATCGCGATTACCGGAACTCCTGGCTGGAGCGCATCCATGCCGGTGCCGCGGATGTCGCCCTGCTGCGCCACCTGGACCGGGAGTACAGCCTCGACGATATCGCCGTCATGACCCGCGCCGCGCCCGCCCGCCTGCTGGGCCTGCCCGACCGCGGCCATCTCGGCCCGGGGGCGGTGGCGGACGTGGCGGTCTACTCCGAGCAGGAGGACAAGGCGGCCATGTTCAGGCGCGCCCATCTGGTGTACAAGAATGGGCAGAAGGTGGTGGAGGACGGCCGGGTAGTGAACGTGGTGAAGGGACGCACCCACGCGGTGGCCCCCGCCTTCGACCCCGGCATCGGCGATCCCCTGCGGGATTACTTCCACCGCTATCATCTGGTGCGCATGGAAAACTACGCCCTGCTGCCGGAATGGCTGCCCCGGACCATCGGCAGCGAGCTGGTGGTTCACTGATGGAGGCCTCATGAGCGAGTACATACGCGAAGTCATTCTCACCAGCCGCCGGGCCGACGGCAGCCCCCACATCGCCCCCATGGGCGTGCGGGACCGGGATGGCGAGGTGCTCATCGCACCCTTCAAGCCATCGGGCACCCTGGACAACCTGCTGCGGGAGCGCCGCGCCGTCATCAACCTCACGGACGACGTGCGGGTCTACGCCGGCTGTCTGACGGGCCACCACGGCTGGCCGGTGACGGCGGCGAAGCACATCGATGGCATACGCCTCGCCGAGGCCCTGGCCCACGAGGAGCTGGTGGTGGAGCGGGTGGAGGACGACGAGGTGCGCCCACGCCTGTACTGCCGGGTGGCCCATCACGGCGTCCACGGCCCCTTCCGCGGCTTCAACCGCGCCCAGGCCGCGGTGCTGGAACTGGCCATCCTGGTGAGCCGACTAGACATGCTGCCCCGTTCCCGTGTGGAGGGGGAGATGGAATACCTGCGTAATGCCCTGGACAAGACCGCGGGGGTGCGCGAACGCACGGCCTGGGGCTGGCTGGAGGAACGGGTGGAGCAGCACCGGCGGCAGTGCGCATGACCCGCATGCTCGCCAGTGTGACCCATCCCGAGGAGGCCCTGCTGGCCCTGGCGGGGGGCGCCGACATCATCGACTGCAAGGACCCCGGCAACGGCGCCCTGGGGGCCCTGCCGGCGGACACGGTGGAGACCATCATCGCCGCCGTGGCGGGGCGCCGGCCGGTGAGCGCCACCATCGGCGACCTGCCGGGGCGCCCCGAGCTCATGGCCCCGGCCATCCGTTACATGGGCGCTACCGGCGTGGACCTGGTGAAGGTGGGGCTGTTCAAGACCCGCGGCATCGATTCCCTGGTGAACGCCCTCGCGCCCCTCGCCCGGCGCCATGCCCTGGTGGCGGTACTGTTCGCTGACTGCCGGCCGCAGTTGAAGGTGATCCCGACCCTGGCCCGGGCCGGCTTCGAAGGGGTGATGCTGGATACCGCAGACAAGGGTTCGGGCGGCCTGCTGGACTGCGCCGGCATGGGCCTGCTGGAGGCCTTCGTGGCCGCCGCCCGCCAGGCGGACCTGCGCTGTGGCCTGGCCGGCGGCATCGGCGCCGACGCCATTGAGCGGCTGTTGCCCCTGGGGGTGGACTACCTGGGCTTCCGTGGCGCCCTGTGCGAGGGCGGCCGCACCACGGGCCTTTCCGCTGCCGCCGTGGAGCGCGTACGGAGCCGCATACCTCGGTGGCGGGCGCCGCCCCCGACGCCGCCTGCGGAGCCCGCACACATCTGCCCATGAGGGGCGCCATGCTGTGCCCGGAGATCCTGCGCCAGCGCCTGATCATCGAGGGGCTGTATCGCATACCGCCACCCGACGCCGCCTTCATCCGCGCCTTCCTGCTGGACCTCGGTGCGACCCTCGGCATGCACCCCTTGATGGACGTGATGGTGTTCTCGCCCGACGAGGTGAGCGAACTTCATCACGGCATCGCCGGATTCCTGCCCTGGGTGGAGTCGGGCTGCTCCCTCTACACCTGGTCAGACAAGCGCCTCTTCGTGGTGGAGGTCTTCTCCTGCAAGGCCTTCGACGCCGGGGCCTGCCGCGATTACGCCGCCGCCCGGTTCGCCGCCGACACCATCGAGACGCGGTTGGTCTGAAGGGGGCTCGTCAGCAGAATTCATGGATTTAGAGAGAAGAATTTCCTCTCGCCAAGCCGCCAAGAGCGCCAACTGTGGGATCAACCCTGTTACTCGATGCCACACTCCTTACCTTCTGGGCCACCGGATAGAGATTAGGCCGGCAATAGAGTCTCTCACGGAGTCACGGAGGCACGGAACGGCAGATGGCTGAGCCTGTATGGTGGCCTCGGCGAGAGACCCCCGTTCCGCATAACCATACGCAAAGCGATCCATTCTTGCCCTGGATCTCTGTGCCGCTGTGCCTCCGTGAGAGATAAATGCTTTTTTATCAGCCGCAACAGGCCACGAACAGCTAAAGCCTTCTTGGCGCTCACCGCGCGAAACATTCAGCCATGGATTTTGCGGACGAGCCTAACGGACATGGCGCGAGGCCACCCCGAAGGATGAAAGGTGCGCCATGTCCGTCCCTCACCCGGGCCCTCTCCCAAAGGGAGAGGGAGTCCAAAGGTGTCGCTGCGCGACTTTCACGTTAAAGGGTGAAGGTCATGGCGTCCACGAGGGCGCCGGGCAGCAGGTGGCTGTGGCTGGAGCGCCCCCCGTAGGTGCCGGCGTCCAGCAGCAGCTCGCGCTCCCGGGTGAGCGCCTCCAGCCGGGGCCCGAGGAGATCGAACAGGGTGTCGTCGAAGCGCATGACGTTCACGGGCGCCCGCAGCCTTCCATCCTCCACCCAGAAGCAGGCGAAGCGGGTCATGCCCGTCACCCGAGCGCGGCTGCGGTCCGAGAAGTTGAGATACCACAGGTCGTTGATATAGAGCCCGCTACCCAGGGCCTCCAGCACGTCGGCCGCCGGCAGCTCGCCCGGCGCCATGTCCAGGGAAGCGGGGAACTCCGCCGCGGCATTCACCGGCTGGCCGTATTCCATGGCGCTGCGTGGTCCCACCAGGCTCTCGGCGTACAGGCCGCCGTCGATGAGGGGCACCCGGGACGGGATGGCGAAGCCCTCGGGGGAGAAGGGCGGCTCGAGGCCCCGCCCGTTGTGCTCCGCCAGGTGGACCATGGGGGCGAGGCGGGCCCCTTCGGCGCTCATGGGCAGCAGGGGGCTCTGGCCCGTACGCTGGCTCTTCATGCCGAAGCCGCCCCAGGCCATCATGGACAACAGCTCCCTCATCGCCCGGGGCGCCAGATAGGCGCGGTAGCGCCCGGGGGAGATGGTGTGGGGTGCGGCCGCCATGAGGTCGAGTTCCCGCCGCGCGGTGGCCATGCGCTCCTCCAGCAGTGCCGGGTCCCACGTGAGGCCGGCGTAGTTGGCCTTCACGGCCTTGTCGGCGGCGTGATGGCAACTCCAGTCGAAGTTGAAGCTGGCCCGGGTGTGCCAGTTGCGCTGGCCGAGGGAGCTGGCGAAGCCGCTGTGGAGGGTGCCGGCGGCCCAGATGCCCGCCAGGTCGAGGCCCGCCGCGGCGCCGCGGATGGTCTCCAGGGCCTGCTCCCGAGGGGGCAGGGCCCCGGCCACCTCATGGTCCCCCGAGGGGCCGTCGGCGGCGTAGTTGATATAAGGGTCCTCCGGCAGGTGGCGGCGCTGGTGGCGCAGTTCGGCCAGCAGCGCCGCCAGCAGCGGCTGGTCCTGGGCCGCATCACCGGAGAGCTCCACGCGCCCGCCGGCGTGGCGCGCGCCCTCCACCAGGTCGAGTTCGAGGCTGCGGCGGACCACCGTGCCGGCCTGCCGGACGCGGGCATGATTGAAGCGCACGAAATCCGACTCCTCGCCGTCGAAGGCCAGCAACAGCACCTCCCCATCCTCCAGGTCCGCCGTCAGGACATGGGCCAGGTGATAGAAATAATCCTTCATGAGCCGGCGCCCCCGAACACCTCGACGTCCCGGAACACACAGGGGGGCGAGGCGTGGCCCACGTGGATCATCTGGTTGGGTTCGCCCTTGCCGCAGTTGTTGACGCCGTGCACCTCGAGGCCGGTACCCACGGCGTCGAGGTTGCGCCAGAAGGTGGCGGAGATCCCCCGATAGTTGGGGTTGCGCACCACCGGGCCGAGGGTGCCGTCCTCGATGAGGCGGCCGTACTCGCAGCCGAACTGGAACTTGTTGCGGCTGTCGTCGATGGACCAGGAACGGTTGGTGTCCATCAGCACGCCCCGTTCCACCCCGGTGATGAGGTCGTCCAGAGAGCCATTGCCCGGCTCCACGTTGAGATTGGCCATGCGGTCGATGGGCGGCCGGTCCCAGGAGCAGGCGCGGGCATTGGCGGTGCCCGGCAGGCCGGCGCGGGCCTGGGATGCCCCGCCACCCAGGGGACGCTGGAGGATGCCGTCGCGGATGAGGTGTACCCGCTCGGCGGGCAGGCCCTCGTCATCGAAGGCGTAGGCGGCGGACTCCCCCGCCACCGTGGGGTCGAAGGTGACGTTGAGCAGGGAAGAGCCGTAGCGGTAGTGGCCGAACATGTCCGGGGTGACGAAGCTGGTGCCCGCATAGTTGCGCTCGTCGCCGAGGATACGATCCAGTTCCAGGGGATGGCCGATGCTCTCGTGGATCTGCAGGGTCATCTGGCTGGGCATGAGCAGCAGGTGGGTGGTGCCGGTAGGGCACTCGGGCGCCTCCAGCAGGGCCAGGGCCTCCTCGGCCACCCGCGGCGCGGCAGCGGGGAAATCCAGCAGTTCCAGCTGTTCCAGGCCGCCCTGGCGGGAGCCCCGGGCACCGCCACCGGTGCGTACCTGGGTCAGGGCGCCGGCATGGGCCACCGCCCGCAGGCCGGGGTCGATGAAATGGAAGCGCTGCAGGATATGGGCGCCGTCGCCGCTCACCAGCAGGGTGCTCACCTGCCGTCCCACCAGCCAGGCCAGCCAGTCAATGATGCGTTCGTCCACCTTGAGGGCGCGGCTGGCGTCCTGGAGCAGGCCGATCCGTGCGTCCTGGGAGAGGTCATCCCAGGGCTGCGCCATGGGGGTCTCGTAGCGCCCCCGGTGGGCGCTGCGGGCCTGTTCGGCCGGTGCCACCAGGCTGTGGCCCGCGGTGAGGTCCGCCCATGTGCGGGCCTCGGCCGCCGCCGCCGCGAGCCCTGCCGGGCTGAGGTCACTGGTGGCGGCATAGCCCGTGCCGCCGGAGCGGGTCACGGTCACGAAGGCCCCCGTGGTCACGGTGGTGGAGGGCGGTAACAGCACGTCCTGGCGCACCGCCAGGGCACTGCGGCGTTCCGCCACCAGGCGCAGGGACCAGTAGTCGGCGGCCGGCGCCACGGCGGCAAAGCTCCGGGCGCTCTCTTCGAGCAGGGCTTCCATGGATGGTCTGGGTCTCGCTTGTGGGGGTTGGGTGTGGTTAGGGGCGTTAAGGATAGAATTTCGACGGCGGCGGCGGTGAAAGGTTTCCCTCAATCGCCATCCTTCAGCCGGCGTTTTCTGGGCACCCCCTTGGTGCCGGCATCCACCGCCAGGGCCCGCATCAGCCCCAGCATGCCGAACAATAGCAGCACGGCCATGGGCAGGCCGATGGTGAGGGACGCGGTGCGCAGGGCCTGCAGTCCGCCGAAGGTCAGCAGGACTGATGCCACCATGCCCTCGGAGACGGCCCAGAATACCCGCTGCGCCTTGGGCGGATGGGGGTGGCCGCCGGAGGTGACCATGTCGTCCACCAGGGAGCCCGAATCCGATGAGGTGACGAAAAAAGTGAGGATCAGCAGGGTGACCAACACCGAGACGATGCTCGTCAGCGGCAACTGCTCGAGGAGGCTGTAGAAGGCCAGGGCACTGTTGTTGGCGGCGACATCCGCGAGCTCCTTCACACCCCTTTCGTATAGCCGGATGGCCGTACCGCCCATTACGGAAAACCAGAAAAAGACCACCACCGTGGGCACCAGCATGGCCGCCGCGATGAATTCCCGAATCGTGCGCCCCTTGGAGATGCGCGAAATGAAGACCCCGACGAAGGGCGACCAGGAGATCCACCAACTCCAGTAGAAGAGGGTCCAGTCGGTCTGCCAGCCACTGCGCTCCCCCGGCTCCACCCACAGGCTGGTCTGGGGCAGTTTCTGCAGGTAATAACCGATGCTGGTGACGAAGAAATCGAGTATGTACAGGGTCGGGCCTGCCACGAAGACGAATATCAGCAACAGCAGGGATAGCCCCACGTTGAACTGGCTGAGGAAGCGCATGCCGAGATGGAGTCCACTGACCACGGACACCGTGGCCACGGCAGTGATGCCGAGGATGAGGGCGATCTGTATGGACTGACTCTGCTCCACGCCGGCGATGTGGTGAAGACCGGCATTGATCTGCAACGCCCCCAGGCCGAGGGATGTGGCCACCCCGAACAGGGTGCCGACGGTGCACAGAATGTCCACGGCATGGCCTATGGGGCCGTAAATACGGTCGCCGATGAGGGGATAGAGCAGCGAGCGCGGTGCCAGGGGCAGGTGGTGACGGAAATGGAAATAGGCCAGGGGCAGGGCGATGGCGCAATAGATGGCCCAGGGATGGAGCCCCCAGTGGAAGAAGGTGAAACGCATGGCCTCGCGTCGTGCGGCATCGGTGGCGCCTTCGCCCATGGGGGGGGACACGAAGTGCTGCAGGGGCTCGGCGATGCCGAAGAACACGATGCCGATACCCATGCCTGCGCTCAGCATCATGGAGAACCAGGTGAAGTAGCCGAACTCCGGTCTGGAATCCTCGCCTCCGAGGCGGATACGGCCGTAGGGCCCCACCATCAGCCACAATATCGCCACCAGCAGGACGCTGGCGGTCAGCACGTAGAACCAGCCGAAGCGTTCCACGATGAGGCCCTGCATGGTGTGGAACACCGTGGAGGCGGTTTCGGGCCACAGACTGCCGATGGTCACGAAGCCCACCACGGCGAGGGCGGAGCCGAAGAATACCGCCGGCTCCATGGCCTTGAGGATGCGTGCGACGAGGGGCATCAGCAGGACACCGGGCGGTTTTACTCGAGACGGAAGCCGATGTTCAGGCGCACCTGATAATGGGCCACCTTGCCGTCCACGATGTGTCCCCGGGTCTCCTTTACCTCGAACCACTCGAGGTTCTTGAGGGTGGACGAGGCGCGGGTGATGGCCTGCTGGATGGCATCGTCGGTGCCGGTCTGGGAGGAGCCGACGATGTCGATGATCTTGTATATGTGGTCGCTCATGAGGGTCTCTCCTGGTTCGTCATGGGTCAGGCACCGCCCCGTAGTGGCGGCACCGCGGGGAAAAGCCGAATGCTTCAGCGTCTGCGGTGGCAGGGGAAAGTGTCCGGCATCTTCCGGCATCTTCCGGCACTCACGGTTATGCACGTGAAGACCAGGGACATCATAATTCTGCGCCGGTTTGCAGCGCGCAGGCAGGCGGGTCCGGTTCAGCATCTGCCCAGGAGAAAGTAATGCCCCCAACTCCTTTTTATTATGGTCATCTTTCGCGACATTGCCGACATTAACGGATGTTGTTGTGCCGTCACGGCCCCTGTCACTGCACCAGCTTGTCGAGCAGACGCTTGAGTTCATGGACCTCGGCGGCGTCGAGGGGCGCCAGAAAGCGCTCCTCGTGGGCGATGACATCGTCCAGGGCGTCGCGCAGGAAGAGTTCGCCCCGGGGGCTCAGTCGCACCAGACGGCTGCGCCGGTCGGCGGGGTTGGGGGGGCGTGTCACCAGTCCCCGGGCCTCGAGGCGATGCAGGATCTTGGTGAGACCGCCGGAACTCAGGAGCAGGGAGCGATAGAGTACGGTGGGGGTCAGGGTGCGCGGAGGGGGCTGGGTACGCAGGGCGGCGAGCACGTCGAAGTCCGCCGGCAACAGATCGAAGGGGTCCAGCACGGCGGCGAGGTCATCATAGAGCTGGTCCCGCGCCCGGTATAGCCACAGCACCACCGGATGGACACGGCGTGCCGCTTCGGGCCACTCGCTGGCGAGACCCTCCAGCATCTGGGATATGGATTTCTTGCCGGTCACGGGAGCGAACCATAGCAGAATTACTATCTTGCTAGAAAGATAAAAGGTTGCTAGCGTGGCACCGTAACCCCGGTCCCATGATGGATGGTGGCGCCCTCGCGCCCGCTGCGGCCGCGCGACCTCCGAATGCGGGCCACGACGGTGTCCCTTTCCCCATGGAAGCCGTCCATTTCGGCTCCCCGGCATAGGGGGCGTGACGCGCGGGTCCGTCTCCTTGGAAAAACAATAAGGTGTAACTCATGTTCGTTCGCTTGGTGTTGGTCGTCATCATCCTCACTGCGGCATTCGGCGGCATCTTCGGCTGGAAGTACTACCAGCAGCAGCAGGCGGCGGCGCAGCAACAGGCCCCGCCGCCGGCGACCGTGGCGGTGCATACGGTGGGACGGGCGCCATGGCATCCGGAGCTGAAGGCCATCGGCACCCTGGTCTCCGCCAACGGCATCGACGTCACGGCGGAGCTGGCGGGGGTAGTGCGTGACATCGCCTTCCAATCCGGTGAAGTGGTGGAGAAGGGCGAGGTGCTCCTGACCCAGGACGACAGCGTGGAGCGTGCGGAACTCGAAGGCCTGCTGGCCGAGCAGCGGCTGGCCCGCATCCGCTACCAGCGGGTCAGCCGCCTGGTGACCGACCAGTCGGTATCCGAGGCCGATGTAGACGAGGCCAAGGCGGAGCTGGACAACACCACCGCTCAGGTGGCGGTCAAGCGCGCCCAGATCGCCAAGAAACAGGTGCGGGCGCCCTTCTCCGGCCGTCTCGGCATCCGCCTGGTGGACGTGGGCCAGTTCCTGGAGCCGGGGGTCGCCATCGTGCCGCTGGAGGACGACGACCCCATCTATGCGGACTTCGCCCTGCCCGAAAGGCATCTGGGCCGGGTAGCGGTGGGACAGGAGGTGACGGTGACGGCCCAGGCCCTGGGGGGAGAGGCCTTCGGCGGGCGTATCAGCGCCATCAACCCGGGGGTGGACGTGGCCACCCGCACCCTGCGGCTGCGGGCCACCGTGGGCAACCCGCGGGGACGCCTGCGCTCCGGCATGTTCGTCCAGACCGCCGTGCTCCTGGAGCAGCGGCCGGATGTGGTCACCATCCCCCGGGGCGCCGTGAGTTACGCCCCCTACGGCGATTCCGTGTTCGTGGTCGAGGAACAGGACGGCGGGCTCACCGCCGAGCGGCGCCAGATCACCACGGGTGCGGTGCGCCCCAAGGAGGTCGAGGTGGTGGAGGGCCTCGAGAGCGGAGAACGCATCGTGGTGGCCGGCCATGTCAAGCTGCGTAACGGGCAGGCCGTGAAGATAGACAACGAGGTGATGCCCGACGGGGGGTCCCTGGGCAAATGAGACTCACTGATCTGTTCATTCACCGTCCGGTGCTCGCCAGCGTCCTGAGCCTGCTCATCCTGGTACTCGGACTGCGCTCCCTGACCATGCTGGAGATCCGCCAGTACCCGGAGACCAGCGACACCGTTGTCACCGTCACCACCGCCTATCCCGGCGCCGACGGGGCCCTCGTCAAGGGCTTCGTCACCACGCCCCTGCAGCAGGCCATCGCCGAGGCCGACGGCATCGATTACCTGTCGGCCACCAGCGTCCAGGGGCGGTCCACCATCGAGGCCCAAATGCGCCTCAACTACGATCCCAATGCCGCGGTGGCGGAGATCCAGGCCAAGGTGGCCAGCCAGCTCAACACCCTGCCGGCGGAGGCCGAGGACCCGGTGATCGACGTCTCCACCGGAGATCCCACCGCCTTGATGTACATGGCCTTCTACAGCGAGACCATGAACCTGTCCCAGATCACCGATTATCTGCTGCGGGTGGCGCAGCCGAAGATACAGGCCCTGCAGGGGGTGGCCAAGGCGGAGCTTATCGGCAACAAGACCTTCGCCATGCGGGTATGGCTGGACCCCGAGCGCATGGCGGCCCTGAATATCAGTGGCCCTGAGGTGGCCGGGGTGCTGCGCAGTAACAACTTCCTGGCGGCGGTGGGTAATACCAAGGGTCATAACGTGGCCATCGACCTCTCCGCCACCACCGATGTGGGCAATGTGGAGGACTTCCAGAACCTGGTGGTGGCCACCCGCGGGGAGACCGTGGTGCGGTTGCGGGACATCGCCGAGGTGGAACTGGGGGCCGAGGACTACGACACCACCACCATGTACAAGGGCATACCGGCCATCTTCCTGGGCATCGAGCAGGCCCCGGGAGCCAACCCCCTGGACGTGGCGGAACGGGTGCGGGGCCTGCTGCCGGACCTCAGGAGTCAGCTGCCCACGGGGCTCAAGGTGCACATCCCCTACGACGCCAGTGTCTTCATCAGCGACTCCATCAAGGAGGTGTTCAAGACCCTGGGCGAGGCGGTGCTCATCGTGCTGGCGGTGATCTTCCTGTCCCTGGGCACCGTGCGCGCGGCCGTCATCCCGGCGGTGGCGGTACCCCTGTCCCTCATCGGTGCGGCCTTCCTCATGTGGATGCTGGGATACTCCATCAACCTGCTGACGCTGCTGGCCCTGGTGCTCGCCATCGGCCTGGTGGTGGATGACGCCATCGTGGTGGTGGAGAACGTTCATCGCCACATCGAGGAGGGCCGCACCGGCTTCGATGCCGCCATCATGGGGGCCCGGGAGCTCGCCCTGCCCATCATCGCCATGACCACCACCCTGGTGGCGGTGTACGCGCCCATCGGCTTCATGGGGGGGCTGGTGGGCACCCTGTTCAGCGAGTTCGCCTTCAGCCTCGCCGGGGCGGTGCTCATCTCCGGCGTGGTGGCCCTGACCCTGTCGCCCATGCTGAGCTCCAAGACCCTCAAGGCCCACGGCAACGCCGGGCGCTTCGAGAAGGCGGTGGAGCGTTTCTTCACGTGGCTGGCGGACCGCTATCAGGGGGCCCTCCACAGTGCCCTGGAGACCCCTTCGGTGATCCTGCTGTTCGGCGCCGCGGTACTGGTAAGCATCTATTTCATGTTCGTCAGCACTCCCAACGAGCTCGCCCCCACGGAGGATCAGAGCATCCTGTTCTTCCAGGCGGTGGCGCCCCAGACGGCCACCACGGAGTACAACAAGGTGTATGCCCGGGAGACCCTGGAGCTCTTCGAGGCGGTGCCGGAGTATCACGAGAGCTTCCTGCTGGTGGGCTTCGGCGGCGACCCCACAGTGACCTTCGGGGGCTTCAAGATGGAGCAACCCTCGAAGCGCGAGCGCTCCCAGATGGAGGTTCAGCCGGAGATTCAGGGCAAGCTGCAATCGGTGGCGGGCTTCCAGATGGCGGTGTTCCCGCGGCCCAGCCTGCCGGGGGCGGGACGCGGGCTGCCGTTCCAGTTCGTGCTGGTGTCGGACACCGAATACGAGGAACTGGAGGGCCTGGCGGATCAGCTCATCGGCCGCGGTATGGGCAGCGGCAAGTTCATCTTCCTCAAGAAGAGCATCGAGATCTCCCGTCCCCGTACCACCCTGGTAGTGGACCGCGATCGCGCCGGTGTCCTGGGCATCGATATGGCGGAGATCGGCCGTGCCCTGTCCACCATGGTGGGCGATGGCTATATCAACCGCTTCAGCCTGGCGGAGCGCAGCTACAAGGTGATACCGCAGGTGGCGCGGGAGGAGCGATTGACGCCCGAGCAACTGGAGGACTATTACGTCCGCTCGGCCGCGGGGGAGCTGGTCTCCCTGGGCAACGTGGTGTCCCTGAAGCGTACGGTGGAGCCCAGCAAGCGGACCCAGTTCCAGCAGCTCAACTCCATCATCGTCGAGGGCGTGATGGCCCCGGGGGTGTCCATGGGGGATGCCCTGGCCTACCTCGAGGGCGAGGCCCGCCAGATCCTGCCTCCCGGCGTGACCTGGGACTACACGGGACAGTCACGCCAGTACACCCAGCAGGGCAGCGCCCTGGTCATCACCTTCTTCATGTCCCTGCTGGTGATCTATCTGGTGCTCGCCGCCCAGTTCGAGAGTTGGCGTGACCCCTTGATCATCCTGGTGTCCGTGCCCATGTCCATCGCCGGGGCCATGGCCTTCCTGACCCTGGGCTTCGCCACCATCAACATCTACACCCAGGTGGGGATGATCACCCTCATCGGCGTCATCGCCAAGAACGGCATCCTCATCGTGGAGTTCGCCAACCAGCTGCAGTTGAAGGAAAAGCTGGACCGGCGCGCGGCGGTGGAGCGGGCCGCGGCCATAAGGTTGCGCCCCATCCTCATGACCACCGCGGCGCTGGTGATGGCCATGGTGCCCCTGTTGCTGGCGTCCGGCCCCGGGGCGGTGAGCCGCTTCCACATCGGCCTCGTCATCGCCACCGGCCTCAGCATCGGCACCCTGTTCACCCTGTTCGTGGTGCCGGCCGTCTACGTGAAGCTGGCGCGGGTGCGTAACGCCGACGGCGGCGACGAAGAGGCCGTGGAGGACCCGCTGCCCCAGGAGGCCCGGTGACGACCTCGCGCCCCCTGTCTGTGCTGCTCGCCGCCCTGGGCGCCTTGCTCGGCGGTTGTGTGGATGTGGACACCCTCATCCAGGTGCGGACGGACGGCTCCGGCACGGTGACCCGGACGGTCATGGTGAGTGAGCGGCTGGTGGCACCCCTGCGGGCCCTCACCGAGGGGCTGGGGGGCGACGACGGGCCGCGGCAAAGCCTGGTGATGCCCGATGAGTCGGCCCTGGCGGACCGGGCCGAGGCCATGGGCCCCGGCGTGCGGGTGCTGGACGTGGAGGAGCGGCGCGGTGACGAGGCCGAGGGCTACGTGGCCCGCTACGCCTTCGACGATGTGAGGGGCCTGCGTATCAACCAGAACCCCGGCGATCTGACCCCGGCGGCCGGTGCCGTCGCCGGCCGGCTGGGCGGCGCCGAGCATATCACCTTCGATTTCTCACCGGGCCCGCCCGCCGAATTGACGGTGAGGTTCCCGGAGCGCGATGGCACGGCGGTCGAGCCCCGGCCGCCCGGAGACAGGTCCGACGCCCCCGGTGCCGATGCCCTGCGCGCCCAGTTGGGGAGCCTCTTCAAGGGCCTGCGGGTAGCCATGGCGGTGCAGGTGGAGGGCATCGTACTGGAGACCGACGCCACCCATCGGGACGGCCCCCGGGTCACCCTCATGGCCATCGATTTCGAGGAGCTGCTGAGCGCCCCCGAGTACCTCGACGAACTGGCCGAACGCCGGCCCCGTTCCCTGGAGGAGGCCAAGGAGTTGCTGCGGGACTTCCCGGGTATCAAGCTGGAACTGGCGCCGGTCATCCGCATCCGTTTTATGGACTACGGGCTGCGCGCCATCTGAGGCCTCGGCGCGGCGCGCGACGGCCTCACTTCATGGTGCGGCGGCGGTTGCCCTTGCGGGGGCGTCCCTTGATGCGGTCCAGCAGGGGTGGGCGGTAGGCCACCATGCCGCCGAGAAAGGCGGGGAAGTCGAGCCCCAGGCGGTCCTTCAGGGCGGCCGCCCGCCGCGCGGCGTCGGGGGCCGCCGGGTCGAGGGCGGTGTGGGTGGCGGCAAGGACGATCTCGTTGCCCTTGTCGGGTACCGGCAGGCGCAGCATGTCGCCGCCGAAGGTGTCCCGTATGGCCCGCAGACTGGCCCGCAGCAGGGGCCGCTGGAGCTGGGACAGGTTCCCCGCCAGGATGCCTCCGGCGGACATGCGCTCGGCCAGCTGTTCCAGGAAGCCTCGGTCCCCCACCAGGGGCACGATGCCCCGCTCGTCATAGATGTCCATCAACACCAGGTCGTAGTCCCGGTGATCGGGTGCGGCGTCGGCGAGGAAGCGCGCACAGTCGTCGTGGTGCACCGTGATGCGGGGCGATTCCGGCAGGCCGAAGAAACGCCGGGCGGCGACGATGACGTCGTCGCGCAGCTCCACCGCGTCCAGGGTGACCATGGGAAACTGGTGGGCGAAGAAGCGGGGCAGGGATGCGCCGCCGAGGCCCAGCAGCAGAACCCGGCGCGGTGCGGGGTCGAACACCAGGGTGGCCAGCATGTACTGGGTATAGGGCAGCACCAGCACCGCGGGGTGAGCGTGCAGCATGCTGCTCTGACGCGTGGGGTCGCCGAAGTGCAGGGAACGGGTGAGTTGCTCGTCCACGATCTCCAGGGGACCGTGGGGACCGTCGGTCCTGAACACCACCTCGCCACCGTACTTCATCATGGTGCCCGAGACCCCTGGGGCCACCCTGGAGCGCATTCCGTGATCCCGGTATAGTCCGGCCCCTCCATCCATACCGCCCATGAGTGGTCAGACATCGTGGTTCCCGCTCTCAAACTCACCGCACTGAAGAAGGTCTACCGCAACCGCGTGGAGGCGGTGCGGGGTATCGACCTGGAAGTGGCCCAGGGCGACTTCTTCGCCCTCCTCGGTCCCAACGGCGCGGGCAAATCCACGGCCATCGGCATCATCTGCTCCCTGGTCAACAAGACATCGGGCACGGTGCAGGTCTTCGGCCACGATATCGAGACACAATGGGCGGCGGCACGGGCCTGCATCGGGCTGGTGCCTCAGGAATTCAATTTTAATGTGTGGGAGCCGGTAGAGGAAATTCTCATCAACCAGGCGGGCTACTATGGCATCCCCCGGCGCGTGGCCCGGGGGCGGACGGAAGAGGCCCTGGTGGAGCTCGGCCTGTGGGACAAGCGGCGGGCGGTGGCGCGCTCCCTGTCCGGCGGCATGAAGCGCCGGCTCATGATCGCCCGGGCCCTGGTCCATCGGCCGCGGCTGCTCATCCTCGACGAGCCCACCGCCGGCGTGGATATCGAGATCCGTCGCTCCATGTGGCGCTTCATGCGCGAGACCAACCGCCAGGGTACCACCATCATCCTCACCACCCACTATTTGGAAGAGGCGGAGAATCTGTGCCGGCGGGTGGCCATCATCGATCATGGCATGATCATCGAGCACGGTGACATGGCGACCCTGTTGCGCAAGCTCCATCGCGAGACCTTCGTGCTTAGCCTGGATCAGGCACTGGGCATGGCCCCCGAGCTGGAGGGCTATGTCACCCGCCTGGTGGACGCCCATACCCTGGAGGTGGACGTGGAAAACGAGCGGGACATCAACGGCGTGTTCCGCGGACTGGACGCCATGGGTATCCGCGTGCAGACCCTGCGCAACAAGGCCAACCGCCTGGAAGAGCTGTTCCTGGGGCTGGTAGGGAAATGACCATGGCGCGCTGGAGATCATTCCTGCTCATGGATACCGAAGTGGTGGCCTTCAGGACCATCTTCATCAAGGAGATCGTCCGTTTCATGCGCATCTGGATCCAGACCTTGGTGCCTCCGGCCATCACCATGGGCCTGTATTTCATCATCTTCGGCGAGTTGCTGGGCAAGAACCTGCCGCCGGTGAACGGCATCTCCTTCATGGACTATATCGTCCCCGGCATCATCCTGATGGCGGTCATCACCAACGCCTATGGCAACGTGGTGGCCTCTTTCTTCAGCACCAAGCACCAGCATTACGTGGAGGAGATGATCATCGCGCCCATCCGGCCCTCGATCATCGTCGCCGGCTACGTGAGCGGCGGCATCGCCCGGGGCATCGTGGTGGCCTTCATCGTGGGTGTCGTGGCCATGGCCTTCACCGAGGTGAGGGTGGAGCAGCCCTGGCTGGCGGGCCTGGTGCTGGTGCTCACTGCCAGCCTGTTTTCCCTCGGGGGCTTCATCAATGCGGTGTTCTCCAAGACCTTCGACGACATCTCCATCATCCCCACCTTCGTGCTCACGCCCCTGACCTATCTGGGGGGGGTGTTCTACTCGGTGGAGATCCTGCCGGCGTTGTGGCGGGACGTGTCGGCCCTCAACCCCATCCTCTATATGGTGAACGCCTTCCGTTACGCCCTGTTGGGCACCACGGACGTGGACCTGGGGGTTTCCCTGGCGGTCATCGTCGCCTTCAACGGGGTGTTCGCCGCCATCGCCGTCGGGCTGTTGCGCCGGGGGGTGGGCATCAAGTCCTGAAGCCGATTCAAGACGCCGGGCGTATCTTGCGGGCGGCGAGGGCGAAGGCGATCCAGCCCGCCAGGAAGGCGAGGCCGCCCAGCGGCGTCACCATGCCCAGTTGGCGCACCCCGGAAACGGCCAGGAGGTAGAGGCTGCCGGAGAACACCACGATGCCCGCCAGGAACAGGGCCCCGGCCCAGCGCGCCGCGGCCGACGGGGTGTGACGCTGGAGCAGGCCCACGGCCACCAGGGCGAGGCTGTGGAACATGTGGTAGTCCACCCCGGTGTGATAGACGTCCAGCAGGTCCGCGGAGAGCCTCTGGGACAGCCCGTGGGCACCGAAGGCCCCCAGGGCCACGGCCAGGAAGGCACAGACGGCACCGGCCAGGAGATGGTTCATGGCAATGAAGGTCCCGCGCCGTCAGGCACCGTGATAGGCCGGTTCGTTGCCCGTCCGCCACTTGATGTTGCAGCCCATGCTGGGGATCTGTTCCTCGGACACCGGCCGGCCGGCCAGCACGGCGTCGGCCGCGGCCCGCAGATCGGCTCCCGTCACCGGGCGATCGTTGCCGGGACGGCTGTCGTCGAACTGGCCGCGGTACACCAGCCGGCGGTCGCCGTCGAAGAGGAAGAAATCGGGGGTGCAGGCGGCGTGGTAGGCCTGGGCCACGGCCTGGGTCTCGTCGTAGAGGTAAGGGAAGGTATAGCCGGCGGCGGCGGCCTCCTCGGCCATCTTTTCAGGGCTGTCGTCCGGGTGGCTGGTGATATCATTGGCGGAGATGGCCACGATGCCGAGGCCCCTGTCCTGATATTCCCGGCCGAAGGCGGCGAGCCCGTCGCGCAGATGCTTCACGTAGGGGCAATGGTTGCAGATGAACATCACCAGCAATGCCGGCTGGTGGGCGAAGTCCGCCAGGGAGACCATGTTGCCGGCGGTATCGGGCAGCTTGAAATCAGGGGCCCGGGTGCCCAGATCGAGCATTGTGGAATACGTACGCGCCATGTCGCTCTCCTGAAGGGATAATGGCGCTATTCTAATGGCAGCGACCAGGGCATGAAAGCAACCATCCCCCCCATGGGGACCGCACTCTGCCTGCTGGCGCGCGACATGAAACCAATCCGACGGACATACCATGGTTGACGACAACGGCGCACCCCGCAGACCGGTACTGCTGATCATTCTGGACGGCTTCGGCGTCAACCCGTCCAAGACCAACAACGCCGTGGCGGAGGCCCACACGCCGCGCCTGGACGAGTATTTCTGCCGCTATCCCCATACCCTGTTGCAGGCCTCGGGGCGGGCGGCGGGCCTGCCCGACGGCCAGATGGGAAACTCCGAAGTGGGGCACATGGCCATCGGCTCCGGCATGGTGATACGCCAGGACCTGGTGCGCATCGACGATGCCATCGCCGACGGCTCATTCCATGCCAATGCCGTCCTGGTGGAGCCCATGAAGCGGGCCGCGGCCGGCGGGCGTCCGCTCCACCTCATCGGCATGGTGTCCGACGGCGGAGTGCACAGTCACGTACGCCACCTCACCACCCTCATCGACATGTGCAACCGCTACGGCGCACGGCCGGTGGTGCACATGATTACCGACGGCAGGGACACGCCACCGAAGGCCGCGCTGGAATATCTGGAGTCGGTGGAAAAGGCCCTGGAGGTCTGTGGCGGCACCATCGCCACCGTCAGCGGGCGCTACTACGCCATGGACCGCGACCACCGCTGGGAACGCACGGCCCTGGCCTGGCGGGCCATCGTAAGGGGCGAGGGTGGGGCCGCGGCCTCGGCCCGGGAGGCCATCTCCCAGTCCTACGACGCGGGCGTGAACGATGAATTCATCTCACCGGCGGTCATCGGCGGCGGCTGTCCCTTCGAGGGCGACGACGAGGTCTTGTTGTTCAACTTCCGCAAGGACCGGCCGCGCCAGCTGGTCTCCGCCCTGTTCGACCCGAAGTTCGACGAGTTTCCGCGGGGCGATTACGAACCCGTCCCGGTGACCTGCATGACCGAGTACGACAAGTGGTTCGGTCTGCCCTACGCCTTCGAGCAGGAGAAACCGGCCGTCACCCTGGGACAGATCATCAGCGGCACCGGACTCAAGCAGTTCCATTGCGCGGAGACGGAGAAATACGCCCATGTGACCTATTTCTTCAATGGTGGTCGGGGCGACCCCTATCCCGGAGAGGACCGTCTCATCGTCCCCTCACCCAGGGTCTCCACCTATGATCTGGCTCCCGACATGAGTGCCCGGGAGGTGGCGGACGCCGTCATCGAGGCCATCGGCAAGGACGAATACGCCTTCCTGGTGGTGAACTTCGCCAATGGCGACATGGTGGGCCATACGGCGGTGCGCAGTGCCATCCTGCAGGCCGTGCAGACCCTGGACCGGGAGGTGGGGCGGCTCATGGACGTGGCGCGGGAGCATGGCTACTCCGTCATCCTCACGGCCGATCACGGCAACTGCGACGAAATGGTGGACCCCATCAGCGGCGAGCCCCAGACCCAGCATTCCGTCTACCCCGTACCCTGCCTCATCGTCGACGAGGTGGCGTGGCGGCTGGCCATCGGCTGTGGCCTGGCCAACATCACGCCCACCGTTCTGCACCTCATGGGGCTGCCGCGGCCTTCGGAGATCAAGGCCAAATCCCTGCTGCTCGGTCCCATCCGCAGTTGATGCCAGGCCCTCAGCCGTCGGGGCCCATGGCCTCGAGGCGGCCCGCCTCTTCGCGCGACAGGTGGCGCCATGGGCGTGGCACCAGGCCCGGCACACGGCGCATGAATTCCTTATAGGCCCGCCCGTGGTAGACCTGCAGTTTGCGCTCCTCCAGCCGCGACCCCACCACGAAATAGGCGGTGATGATGACCGCAGCGAGGAGCATGGCGGCATCCATGTCGCGGGTCCACAGCATCACCAGACCCAGGGTATACCAGGGATGGCGCACATAGCGGTGGAGGGGGGATATCTTGAGGGACTCCTGGTCCTCGACCTCTGCGGCCCCCTCCCGCAGCTGGCGGGCACCGAGAAACTCGGCGCCGTCATAGAAACGCAGGGACCACAGGAAAAGGCCGGCGGCCACGGCCGCCAGCCCGTTGGCGACATAAAAGGCCCCACCCTCCCAGCGCCACAGCCAGGGACCCGGCCAGGTCAGGGTCAGCCACAGCGGCGGCAACAGCGCCAGCACGGCGACGAGGTTGAAAGCCAGCCTGTAGACGCGCATGGCCCGGGGCCAGCGGGCGGCCACGCGCCGCTTCATCCACAGGGAGGCGAGCAGGGAATGAAGGGCGAAATACAATACCCACAGCAGGGCCAGCGCAGCGAGTTGAGAAGGGTGTTCCATGGGCGTTCCCAGGGTGGAAAGAAGGCGGGAGGTTCTGTGCTAGTATTTCTCCGATGCTGAGTTCACCCACCAAGATCAAACTGACGGGCTGCCAGCCGCGTACCCTGGCCAGCCTGCTCGATCTGCAGGAAACGAGCTATCTGCGGCTCCAGCGGCTGGTGCCTGATCTCGATGGTCTGCCGGACCATGCCGTGTCCTCGGTGGCCGGGGCGCTGGATCTGCACCTCCATGTGGAGCATCGCCACCGCTTCACCACGGATCTGGTGTTGACCTACGCCCTGACGGACGAAGGCGGCGAGCCTCTCTACGAGCCCAACCTCCATATCCGCCTCTACCGGGACGCCCGGGTGGCGGAGGCCACCAGCGGGCGGCTGCGACACCATCTACACCATCGCTGCTGGCGCCGCCCGCAGCCCAGCGCCCTCGAGATCAAATGGGATCTCAACCGCTTTCTGCAACGCTGGCTGGGCTATTGCCTGCATCAGGGGCATCTCTTTCTGCCCCTGGAACGTTAAACACGCCCTTCAAAGCCCCCGCCCCGGGAACGCCCGAGGTCCCGGCACCGATACAGGGCCACCAGGGTCTTGGCATCCCGGATCGCCCCGCCATCGGCAAGGGCCAGGGCCTCGTCGAGGGCCATCCAATGGGGTTCGATGTATTCGTCTTCCTCGGGGGCGGCCGCTACCGGCACCAGGCCGCGGGCCAGATAAAGATGCAGGACTTCATCGCAAAAGCCGGGGGCCGTGACCACCTCCCCCAGTTTGCGCCATGTCCGTGCCGTCAGGCCCGCTTCCTCCGCCAACTCCCGGCGCGCGGTGTCCTCGGGGGCCTCGCCGGGGTCTATCTTGCCGGCCGGCAGCTCCCACAGCCATGCCTCTATACAGGGGCGATACTGCCGCAGCATGAGCACCCGACCTTCATCGTCCAGGGGCAGGGCCACGGCCCCACCGGGATGACGCACCACTTCCGTGGGAATGGGGCGCCCGTCGGGTCCCGTGAGCGATTCACGGTCGACACGTATGACGCGGCCCTCGAAGGGCCTATGTGGTACGTCTGTCATGGGTGGGGAAACCGCGGCGCGGGCGGCCGCCGTGGTGAAGGTACGGGGGGCGGAGGGGCGTCTAAATCGCCCGGGCCGGTGCCCCGATGAAGCCGGTCCTCAGGCCAGTACTCAGGCGTCGTTACCGGCGGCCTGTTGCTTCGCGATCTCCTCGCGCACCTGGTCCATGTCCAGCTCCTTGGCCTTCTGGATGACCTCATCCAGGGCCGCCGCCGGCAGCATGCCAGGCTGGGAGAAGATGACGATCTGGTCCCGGAAAATCATCAGGGTGGGGATGGAACGCACCTGGAACATGGCCGCCAGTTGCTGCTGCTCTTCGGTATTGACCTTGCCGAAGACCACATCGGTATACTTGTCCGAGGCCTCTTCGAAGATGGGCTCGAACATCTTGCAGGGACCGCACCACGATGCCCAGAAATCTACCAGTACGATGCCATTGTTATCGATGGTGTCCCTGAAATTCTCTTCTGTAAGTGCAACAGTCGCCACGATTTCACTCCTGATCGGCCCGGCGCGACGGGGATGGTGGATATCCCTGAATGAGGAAGATCTCAGGAACAACTTGATCCCCGGGCCGGCCGGGATTGTGGATTGGGGTTAGGTGGATTTGTCTTCAAGAGGCTATAAGGATCGGCCCAATCGGTCAAGTAATCACTGATAAACCAGTGGAATTGTGGTCGCGCGCCGGCACGCGCCGTGGTCCTCGTAGGCTTGTCTGTGTGGCGTTACCGAAGAGGCGACGGCCATTGCATTCACCACGTCCACCCTCATATCAAGGACGTCGGCCCGCTCTCATGGGGGCGCCTCGGGAAGACGGCACGGTACGCCTCGGGTCCTCTCACAAACCAAGACATCAGGAATCCATTCATGAATGACGACGTCGAAGTTATCTCGGAAGAAGAGGAATCCGCCCAGCGCCCGCCATCCCGATCGGAGTTGGCGGTGGCCACCGAGGTACTTCCCGATACCCTGATCATCCTGCCCCTGTCGGATCGTCCCTTTTTCCCCCCCCAGACCCTGCCCATCGTCCTCGATGCCGAGCCCTGGCTCGACAGCATGCGCCGGGTGGGTGACACGGCACACCATCTCGCGGGGCTGGTGATGGGGGATCGCAACGAGAACAAACATCACGACCCCGACGACTTCGCCGAGGTCGGCACCGCGGTACGCGTCCATGAACCCATGCAGCATGGTGGCCAGTTGCAGTTCGTGGCGGAAGGCATCAAGCGCTACCGCATCATCGAATGGTTGTCCCGGGAGCCCCCCTACGCGGCCCGGGTGGAGTATCTCGATGACGATGAGCGTGCGAGCAAGGACGAGATGCGGGCCTACGGCATGGCCATCATCAACACCATCAAGGAACTGTTGCCCCTCAATCCCCTCTACAGCGAGGAGCTGAAGTTCTTCCTGAACCGCTTCAGGCCCACCGACTCGTCGCCCCTGACGGACTTCGCGGCCACCCTGACCACCGCCTCCCGGGACGAACTGCAGGACGTGCTGGAGACAACCAATCTGCGCCGGCGCATGGAGAAGGTCCTCCAGCTCCTGAAGAAAGAGGTGGAGGTGGCGCGGGTACAGACGGAGATCCGCGAGCAGGTGGAAGAGAAGGTTTCCCGCCAGCAGCGTGAATTCTTCCTGCGCGAACAGCTCAAGGCCATCCAGCAGGAACTCGGCATAGCCAAGGATGACAAGACGGCCGAGCTCGACCGTTTCCGCGAGCGCCTCGAGGGCCTGGAAGTGCCCCAGCCGGTGGAGGAACGGATCGCGGAGGAGATGAACAAGCTGTCCGTGCTGGAGGCCGGTTCGCCGGAGTATGGCGTGACCCGCAACTACCTGGACAGCCTGACCAGTCTGCCGTGGGGCGTCTATACCAAGGATCGCGTGGATCTCAAACGGGCCCGCGGGATCCTGGACCGCGACCACGACGGTCTCGGCGACGTGAAGGATCGCATCATCGAGTTTCTCGCGGTGGGGGTGCTGAAGGGCACGGTGGCGGGCTCCATCCTGCTGCTGGTGGGGCCACCGGGGGTGGGCAAGACCTCCATCGGGCATTCCATCGCCGATGCCCTGGGCCGCAAGTTCTATCGCTTCTCCGTGGGCGGCATGCGCGACGAGGCAGAGATCAAGGGCCACCGGCGCACCTACATCGGCGCCATGCCCGGAAAGGTCGTGCAGTCCCTGAAGGAGACCCAGACCAGCAACCCGGTGATCATGCTGGACGAGGTCGACAAGATCGGCGCGTCCTTCCAGGGCGACCCGGCATCCGCCCTGCTGGAGGTGCTGGATCCGGAGCAGAACGACAACTTCCTCGACCATTACCTGGACGTGCGCTACGACCTTTCCAAGGTACTGTTCATCTGTACCGCCAATCAGCTGGACACCATTCCCAAGGCCCTGCTGGACCGTATGGAGACCATCCGCCTGTCGGGCTACATCACGGCCGAAAAGCTCGATATCGCCAAGCATCATCTGTGGCCGCGTCAGCTCGAGCGGGTGGGCCTCAAGCGTTCCCAGCTGAAGATAACCGACGCGGCCATACGGCGGGTCATCGAGGGCTACGCCCGTGAGGCGGGGGTGCGCGGACTGGAGAAACAGTTGGGGCGCATCGTGCGCAAGGCGGTGGTGAGACTGGTGGACAGCCGGGGCAAGGCCAAGGCGAAGGCCACCAGCGTGAGCGAGCGGGACATCACCGATTACCTGGGCCAGCCGGTGTTCCAGAAGGAGGAGGCCATGTACGGTGTCGGGGTCATCACCGGGTTGGCCTGGACCCCCATGGGGGGCGCCACCCTCAACATAGAGGCGGCCCGGGTGCACTCCAAGAACCGCGCCTTCAAGCTCACCGGCCAGCTGGGGGACGTGATGCGGGAATCGGCCGAGATCGCCTACAGCTACGTGGCATCACATCTCGAGGGATTCGGTGGTAAACAGACCTTCTTCGATGATGCCTTCATTCACCTCCACGTGCCCGAAGGCGCCACCCCCAAGGATGGGCCCAGCGCCGGCATCACCATGGCGAGCGCCCTGCTGTCCCTGGCCCTCGGCCGGCGTCCGCGACGCTCCATGGCCATGACCGGGGAGGTCACCCTTACGGGCAAGGTGCTGCCCGTGGGGGGGATCCGGGAAAAGGTCATCGCGGCCCGCCGCTCCGGCATCAAACAACTCATCCTGCCGAAGGCAAATGAAAGCGATTACAATGAGTTACCGGACTATCTTAAAGCCGGGCTGACGGTAAATTTCGCGGCCCATTACCGGGATGTCGCGGCCCTGGTGTTCGGCTGACGGGGCGTTTCCCTGCAGGCGACGGCCATCAGCCCGCGGACCCCCCAGGGGCCACCGCCGGCATGCGCGTACTCAACCGGGTGGGGGATTCGCCCAGGAAGGATTGATAGATAGCCGTGTAGCTGAAGACCCGCTTGACGTATTTTCGGGTCTCGGCGAAGGGCATGTCCTCCACCCAGATGTCTGCCGCCAGGGGACCCTCATCCGGCAGCCACGAGCGCACCCGGCGGGGGCCCGCGTTGTAGGCCGCCGTGGCCAGCACGGCATGGCCGTCGAAGCGTTCCATGAGGCCGCGCAGGTAGGCCGTTCCCAGGGCGATGTTATTGTCCACGTCGAACAGGTCACGGCTCATCGCCCGGGCCTTGAGGCGCCTGGCCATGCCCTCGGCGGTGCTGGGCAGCAGTTGCATGAGACCGAGGGCTCCCTTGGGGGAACGGGCCTCGGGGGCAAAGGCACTCTCCTGGCGTGCCACCGCAAAGACCCAGGCGGGGTCCAGATCCTGGGCCTTCGCCCTGGCCATCACGACATCGCGGTGGGGCAGGGGAAAACGGATGTCCAGATAGTCCCACGACTCGCTGCGGCCGAGGGCCAGGATGGCATGGAAATGTTGTCCCTGCTCATGGGCCACCGCCGCCAGGGCCTCCAGTTCCTCCCGCTCGAGACGGCTCCGCAGATGATGCCATTCCCGCCGGGCGTCCAGATCCCGGCCCAGGGCATAGAGCTCGCGGATGCGCGTCAGGGCCGGCAGGTCGCGCACACGGGCGGCGACCTCCGGCGCGGGTTCCATGGTGCGATGGTTGAGCTGGTAGGGCACGTCCAGGCGATCCGCGGCCAGAAAACCATAGAAGCTGCGCAGCCGGGCGACCTCGCCATAGAGGCCGCGGCTGTCCTCGTCCTCGCCCGTGGCCTCGAGGGCGCGCGCGCGCCAATAGCGCCAGCGGCCGCTGTCCTCTTCGTCGGCATCGCTGCCCTCACCCAGCCATCCGAGGACCCCTTGCCAGTCGCCTACCTTGGCGTGGCCCATGATGCGGGCCCGCTGCACCTGTTCATCCGCCTCATCGCTCAGTACCCGCGCCAGCCAATCCAGGGCCTCGTAGGGATGCCGGCGGTAGAGATACAGCCCCAGGGTCCTCGCCACGGCGGAGCGTTCAGCCGCGGAAAACCCATGGCGGTCGCGGACCTGTAACCACGCCCGTGCCGCCCGCAACGGGGAGCGGCGGGCCCAACGACCGATGCCATAGACCACGATGTCGCGGGCCCGACCTTCGTCGCCGCGAAAATGATGGCCCTCCAGGATGGTCTCCGGACGCCGCCGCACCGTGATCCACAGTTCCACCCCGGCCTGATCCGCCCGCGGCAGGAAGCCCTTGAGGTAGCTGGCGAGACTGGGTCGCCCGGCCGCCATGGCGAGCCCGATGCGTTCCCATACCCGTTCCGGCGTCAGCTGCCCCCGGCGCTCCATCAGGTCGAAGACCGGGTCGCATTCATCCGGCTGGGACTGGCCGGCCAGCCATACCTCGGGGGCCCGGGCCAGGGCCGCGTCTTCGTGACCGGCCGCCGCGAGGGCATGGAGATGGCGGCAGGTCATGGCGGTGTACCCCGTGGGCTGGAAGAACTCCAGAAAGGTCTCCCAGGCACCATGCCCATAGAGCCATCTCAGCCACCGGGAGCGCAGTCTGGTGGCCAGGGGCGTATCGGCGTAGTCGGACAGGAAGGCGGCGATTGCGGGCGCATCCGCGAGACCCAGGCCGCGTGTCAGTCCTTCGTATACCAGGTAGGGATAGAGGGGGTAATCCGCCAGCGCCTCCACCTCCCGGGTGGAGGCCAGGCCCCTTTTCACCCGGGCTTCCACCGCCTCGAAGGCCTGCCGCAACCCCGCCTCATCGGTGGCCGCCCAGCTTCCCCGGACGACACCGGGGAGGAGGGCGATGAGCACCACGGTGGCCATTACTGCGCGAGTCGGAAAGTCGTATCGTCCTGATTTCCACATGCCGGTTATCATCATTAGTCAGGGGTCGAAGACCCCGGGGCGATGAATTATCCTCGACGCGTTTTTGCTTTGAAACCACCGTGGCCGGCACGGTCCCCATCCTGCCCCACCGATGCCACAACCTTGGGGAGAACAATGGAAAGACCACAGATAAATACCGCCGTTCCCAAACGGCGTTATCACATCGGCAACTTTCAGGCGGTCGTCCTGGGAGACATCGAGAGTCCCGACGAAAACAACTATTTCTTCATACTCGCCCTCGTTCCGGAGGGCGAAGATGACCCGGTACTCTACGTCATTTCGGAAGAGGTGGTCACGGATGACGACGCCAGGGCCACGGTCATCACGGTGAGAGCGGATGGCGGCGAAAAGGTTCTCGGGCCCGACCCCGGGTGGCGGGATATCGAGAGATTCACGGACGACGCGGTGGCCATCGTCCAGCGGGTGATGAGGCTCACCGATGAAACACCCAACAGGTTGATGTAGGCCGGTGGACAAGGGAGACACCCGGCGACTGCTGGATATCATGGCGGCGCTGAGGGCCCCCCAGGGGGGCTGCCCGTGGGACCGTGAACAGAATTTCTCCACCATCGCCCCCTACACCATCGAAGAGGCCTACGAGGTGGCGGAGGCCATCGAGCACCACGATATGGCTGCCCTGCGGGACGAATTGGGCGACCTCCTGTTTCAGGTGGTGTTCCATGCCCGCATGGCCGAGGAGGCGGGCGAGTTCGATTTCGACGATGTGGTGGCGGCCATCTGCCAGAAGATGGTGCGTCGCCACCCCCATGTATTCAGCGACGCCACGGTGACCTCCGCGGCCCATCAAACCGAGGCCTGGGAGGCCCACAAGGCCGCGGAAAGGGACCGCCGTTACGGCGCCCAAAGCAGCCTGATGGAGGGCGTGAGCACGGCATTGCCGGCGTTGCCGCGGGCCGCCAAGCTGCAGCGGCGGGCCGCCCGCAGCGGTTTCGATTGGCCCGATCGGGAGGGAGTGCTGGCGAAGCTCGAAGAGGAACTCCATGAACTGCAGGCGGCGGTCGGGGAGGGCGGCGACGCCGTGGCCCGGGAACTGGGCGACGTGCTGTTCACGGTGGTCAATCTGGCCCGCCATCTCGAAGTGGAACCCGAATCGGCCCTAAGGGGGGCCAACCGACGCTTCGAGACCCGCTTCCGGGCCATGGAGACCATGGCGCGGGAGGGGGGCGGCCTCGAAGGGCTCGACGGGGCTGCCCTCGAGGACTACTGGCGGCGGGCCAAGGAACGCCTGGGATAGGCCCCGGCGCCAGTGACCGACGGCGGACCCTCAGGCCGCTGGTGACCCGCGCTTGCCTCAGGGGACGGTGGGCGCCGCGCCGGGGGCCTCGTCGCCGAAGTCGTAACCCTCTTCCTCAGGCGGATCGCCGTCGTAGATGAGGTACTGGCGCCGTTGCAGGTAGGCGTCCCGGATGAAGGCATACTGGTCCAGGGATGCCGTCTCCACGATGTTGGTGGTGCGCATCAGGTCGGCCCGCATGTCCACGAGTTCCAGGGCGAGAAGCGCCCTGCGGGTGTCAGCGTTGTCGAATTCCCAGTAATCGTCCACCTCAAAACCGACGTACCAGCCTGCGGCATCCCTGACCGTGTTAGGGCCGAGGAAGGGCAGCACGACATAAGGCCCCGATTCTATGCCCCAGACACCGAAGGTCTGGCCGAAGTCCTCGTTGTGGGCCTCGAGCCCCATGCTGGTGGCCACGTCGATGAAGCCGAGGATGCCGAATGTGGAGTTCACCAGCACCCGTCCGCCATCCGAGGCGGCGTCTGCAGGCTTGCCTTGCAGGAGATTGTTGATCAACACCATCAGGTCGCCGATGTTGTTGAAGAAATTGGTGACCGCCGTGTCCACCGGCTCGGGGGTGATGAGCTGATAGGTCTCGGCCAGGGGCTTGCCGATGCCGCGGTCGAAGTCGGTGTTGAAGGCGTGTACCGAGCGATTGAATCCTTCCCACGGGTCCCTAGGGTCCCCGACCTTCGGCGAACCGGCGCAGCCCGTCAGGGCCAGGACCAACAGGGTGGTGCCGAGCAGAGGGCCGACGTCCGATAGTGATGGGAGAATGGCCCTCATGAGACGGGATCCTTATATGCTGATATCAACGGCTACGGGATGTGCCGAATGGTGAATTCTAACGATCATAGCGGACGGGTCGAGCCCCACGAGGCGGAACTTTAACCTACAGCGATAACAACGACAAGAAAATCAGAGCCTTTCCGGTGTTTGTTTAATCAAGCCCTTATCAACATCGGAAAGGAACATTCCTTCCCGTTCAATCACGTCGGGCGCAAAGCTCGAATGGCTCAAATATCCGGCCTTCCAGACGATAACGTTTAGGAAAGGGATTCCATGGCCTCGGCCTGCACCGGGGCCACGGCATCGCCTGCCTGCATAGCCCAGCCACTGAAATAACCGGTTTTCAGACAATGACAGCAGTAAATGACAGCGAGCTCCAGCGATTCCCCGCCCTGCGAAGCCTCTCCGCAGACGCCCTGCAGGAACTCCGGCGCAACGCGCGCGTGGTCACCGAAGGCGCGCGGGGCAAGCCGCTTTTCACCTTGCGGGATACACGTTCCGAGGCCTTCTTTCTCCTCGATGGCTCCGTGCGCATGGAGCGCCCGGACGGCAGCGGGTTCAACCTGCGGGCCGGGGAGGGTGCCGCCCTGACTCCATTGGGTGCGGACCAGGGCGGAATGCTCACGGCGACGTCCCTGTCGCCCGTGCGCTATCTCAAGGTGGACGCCGACCTCCTGAGTATCCTGGGGCGCTCCGACGAGCCCGAGGACTACGCCATAGATGAACTTCACGTCGACGACGACGAGCCGGACAATCGCCTGCTGTTCCAGATCTATCAGGACTACATCGACGACAAGCTGGACATCCCCCAGATCCCGGAGATCAGCCTGCGGGTACGCAAGGCCGTGGAACAACCTGACGTGGATATCCCCATGGTGGCGCGCATCATCCAGGCGGACCCGGCCCTGGTGGCGCGGCTCGTACGAGTGGCCAACAGCGCCCTCTATGGCGGGGCCTCGCCGGTGGGAAACATACGGGACGCCCTGGTGCGGCTCGGCCTCGATGTCACACGCGATCTGGTCACCAGTTTCACCCTGCAGAACCTGTTCAATACCAGACACGCCGTGGTCAAGCAGCGCATTCTCAAGGTCTGGCAGCACAGCACCATGGTGGCGGCGGTGAGTTTCACCCTCGCGCGCCTGACCCGGCTCTACGAACCGGAGCACGCATTGCTGGCGGGTCTGCTCCACGATATCGGCACGGCCACCATCCTCCAGCAGGCGGACGCCTGCGCGGCCCTGGCTGAGGATCCCCAGGAACTGGAGGAGGTGGTGGCGAAGCTGAGGGGACAGGTGGGGGCCATGGTGCTGGAGAAGTGGGGGTTCAGCACGGACCTGGTGAACGTGGCGCGTGAGGCCCACGTCTGGTATCGAAACGACAGCCCGGGACACGACCTGTGCGACCTGGTGATCGTGGCGAACCTCCATTGCATGGGTGGCGATGCGCAGGCCTTCGGGGCGCCGTCCATGGAACTGGTTCCCGCCTACCGGAAATTGAGCCTCGGCGACCTGACCGAGAGTCAGCAACTGAAGATCCTCGAGGATGCGAAGAGGGAGATTACCGAGATGCGGCGTTTGCTGCTGGGGTGACGGCGACGGCAGCGGGACACTGCGGCTGGATTATTATTTAACATAATATACATTATGCGCAATAAAGTATGGCGGTGACGGGTCGCTGTAATTACTTCAGGCACCCTGACAGTGCCTGCGTCTACACCATACCCAGGGTGCATCCTTGAAGGAATTTGACGAAAACGTAGGCCGCGCCTTGTTGCAGGCCATGCACGGCATGTCCAAGGCCATCGCCTTTCGCGATGCCTACACCGCCAATCACCAGGCCCACGTTTCCGCCCTGGCCCGCAACATCGGCCAGCACATTGGGCTATCCAGTCACGAAGTCGAGGGTATCCGGGTGGCGGGCGACCTTCACGATATCGGCAAGATCGGTATTCCCGGATCCATTCTCAACAAGACCTCCGGCCTCAGTAAAGAGGAGTATGAGTTAATAAAAACCCACACGAAGATTGGCGCGCAAATACTTGATGATATTGATTTTCCGTGGCCGATTCGAGACATGGTCTTCCAACATCACGAACGTCTCGACGGCTCGGGCTATCCCCAGGGATTGAGGGGTGACGGTATCATCCTGGGGGCGCAGATCCTGGGGCTGGCGGACACCGTGAACGCCATCGTCTCCCACCGGGCCTACTGCCCGGCGCGCTCCCTGGAAGCCGCCCTGGCTATCATCAGCGATGCCCGGGGGGTGCTCTTCGACACCTGCCTGGTGGATGCCTGTATGGTGGTGGCCCCGAGTTTCCGCGACCAACCCTCCCCGCTGAAATAGGCCTCACCTCTTTCTTGGAGATTTTGCGCCGGCGGGATTGGCCTGATAGTTTGCCTTCAAGCCGTCCGCTCAACCTTCAGGAGTCGCCACAGGTGTGGCATGACCAGTTTCCCCTTCGTCCCGGGCTCATTCATCTGAATCACGCCGGTATTTCTCCGTGGCCACGGTGCGCCCATGACGCCGTGGTGGGATTCGCCGCCCAGAATCTCGGCCAGGGCTCCCTCGGTTATCCCCAATGGGTGCAGACCGAGACCCATCTCCGCGAGGCCCTGGCCCGGCTCATCAACGCCGGTTCCGCAGACGACATCGCGCTGGTGAAGAGCACCTCCGAAGCCCTTTCCTTCGTCGCCTACGGCTACCCCTGGCGGCCCGGTGACAACGTGGTCCATCCCCGCCACGAGTTTCCTTCCAACCGCATCGTCTGGGAGTCCCTGGCCCACCGGGGGGTAGAGGCCCGCGCCGTGGACACCCGGCAGGCCGTGGATGCGGAACAGGCGCTGCTCGAGGCCTGCGACGGCGACACCCGCATCCTCGCCGTCAGCGCCGTGCAGTATGCCGATGGCTTCAGGATGGATCTGCCCCGCCTCGCCGAGGCCTGCCGTCGCCGCCAGATTCTGTTGTGTGTGGACGCCATCCAGCAGCTCGGCGCCCTGCCCCTGGACGTGCGGGACATCGGCGTGGATTTTCTCGCCGCCGACGGCCATAAGTGGCTCCTCGGTCCCGAGGGCCTGGGGGTCTTCTACTGTCGTCCCGAGTTGCGGGAGCGCCTGGAACTGACCCAGTTCGGCTGGCACATGGTGGAGGACATGGGCGACTTCGATGGGGTTGACTGGCGCCCGGCCGCCACGGCGAGACGCTTCGAATGCGGCAGCCCCAACATGACGGCGGTGCATGCCCTGGCGGCGAGTGTGGATCTGATCCTGGAGGTCGGGCCCGACAGTATTTCTGAGTATGTTTCGAGAAATATTAAATATCTTATTGAAAAGACTAAAGAAATAGATGGCGCTTTTTTGGTGACGCGGACAGAGCCCGGACGCCTCGCCGGCATCGTCACCTTCGGTATCCATGGCGTCGATGCCCCCTGCCTCTACCGGCGGCTCATGGCCGCCGAGGTGCTGTGTGCCCAGCGCGCCGGGGGCGTGCGCCTCTCACCCCATTTCTATACCCCGCTGGATGCGATGGACGAGGCCATGGAGCGGGTGGCACGACTGTGCCGTGATTGTCGTGCCGCGTGAAGCCGGGGGCGAGCCCTCACCCGCGTGGCGAAGCGAATGACGCGTGAGGATGCTGGGATTACGCTGCGCTTCATCCCAGCCTACGCGTTGAGGGTGCCAGGATGGCTTTCTCAGCGCGCTGGGAATAGCCGGAAGAAGTTGTCCGTGGTGGCCTTTGCGAGCTGCTCCAACTCGATTCCCCGCAGGGCGGCCACGGTTTCCGCGACATGGCGGGTATAGGCGGGCTGGTTGGTCTTGCCGCGATGGGGCGTGGGGGCCAGCCACGGGGAATCCGTTTCCACCAGCATGGCATCGAGGGGCACCTCCTTGGCGACCTCCTTCAGTTCCACCGCGTTCTTGAATGTCACGATGCCCGAGAAAGAGATCATAAACCCCAGGTCCATGGACTGCTTGGCGGTTTCTAGATCTTCGGCAAAACAATGCATTACGCCGCCTACTTCATGGGCATTCTCCTCACGGAGCAGGCGCATCGTGTCCTCGGCGGCCTGGCGGCAGTGGATGATGAGGGGCTTGCCCGTTTCCCGGGCGGCGCGGATATGGCGCCGAAAGCGGTCACGCTGCCACTCCAGATCGCCCTCGCTGCGAAAATAATCGAGCCCCGTTTCGCCGATGGCCACCACCTCCGGGTGACCGCCCCACGCCAGAAGGTCATCCAGCGTCGGTTCCCCGGGACCGCTCTCCTCGTTGGGATGGATGCCGGCGCTGGCGAACACCTGCGGATAGCTTGCGGCGATGGACCTCACGGTGGCCACGTTGCGCCGGTTGACGGAGATGCACAGGCAATGATCGACGCCGGCCCCATGGGCGTTTTCCAGCACGGCGTCCAGGGATCCGCCGCACTGCTCCAGGTCCAGCAGGTCCAGATGACAATGGGAATCTACCAGCATGGGCCCTTCACATGGTGTGGGTCTGGCGGTCGGACTTGAGGGCCGCCGCGAGGTGGTTTTCGATCTTGTTCTTGGTGGCGCCGCTGTCCAGTTCGCTGAACTGCACCCCGATGCCCGAGGTGCGGTTGCCCTGGGCGCCCCGCGGGGTCACCCAGACGATGCGTCCCGCCACCGGCAGCTTGTCCTTCTCGTCCATGAGGGTGAGCAGCATGAATACCTCGTCGCCGATACGATAGGCCTTGCTGGTGGGTATGAACAGCCCGCCGTTCTTGATGAAGGGCATGTATGCGGCGTAGAGCGCGCTCTTGTCCTTGATGGTGAGGGACAGGATCCCCTGCTTTGGTCCGGCCATTGGCTACCTCCTCCCGACCTGGTTTGACGCCCCTCATCCACTACGGTCGCCGGCCCGATAGAGGGGAATGGCGATCTGCTCCGCGAGACTGTTCGGACTGAGGCTGTGGCGTTTGGCCAGGGCCTCGCCGAGGCGGTTCAGACGGCTGTCGATGTCGAATAATAACGTTAAATCGTGCCCCAACGACAGGCGGCCGCTGCCGCCCTCCCCTGTACCGCCGCGCAGACTCGCCCCGGAGGGGTCGAAGAGTTCCCGTATGGCATCCTGAACGGCCCCCTGCAACCACGGCAGCACCACCTCCAACCCCGCCTTGCACCAGCGTTGCGCCACCGTCGCGGGGTCGGCTGCGCCGCGGCACAGGTCCCGGACCTCGGCGGCCACCCTGCCGCCCTCCTCCATCGCCCCTTCCCCGGCCAGGGCCAGGGCACGCAGCGGGGTGCCGCCGGTGATGCCCAGCAGGCTGGTGGCGGCCGCCGTGTCCATACCCTGGGAGCCCAGCCAGCCGATGGCGGGCTCGCCGTAACAGGGGGCGAGCCGGACCACCTGACAGCGACTGCGGATGGTGGCCGAGAGCTGGCTGGTGCGATGACTGACCAGCAGCAGCACCGTCAGGGGCGGGGGTTCCTCCAGGGTCTTGAGGAGGCTGTCCGCGGCGGCGGGCGTCATGGCGTCCGCCGGATTCACCACGCAGACCTTGTAGGGACCGCGGCTGCGGGTCAGAAAGATGGTTTGATTCATCTCCCTGATCTGGTGGATCTTGAGGGTCACCGCGTCTTCCTCGGGTTCCCACAGGCTGTAGTCCGGATGGGCACCGCCGGCGAGCTGACGGCAGCCGGCACAGCGACCGCATGCCGCCCCATCGCTGTCCTCGCATAACAAGGCGCCCGCCAGGGCCGCCACGAAGGCCCCCTTGCCGATGCCGGCGGGGCCGGCGATGAGGAGGGCGTGGGGGAAACGCCCCGCGGCCTTGCGCTCCATCAGCCGGCGCCACGGGGCCTCCTGCCACGGCAGCGGCCCGGCCATCAGTACAGGCCCGCCAGCACGCCGGCCAAGCGGGCCTGCACCGTGGCGAGGTCCGCCTCTCCATCGATGATCCGGTAACGCTCGGGGTGGCGGGCGGCCCGTTCCAGGTAGGCGTCCCGGATACGCTCGAAGAAGTCGACTTTCTCCCCCTCGATGCGGTCCCGGGACCCCCGGGGACCGATGCGCGCCATCCCCGTGGCCGGCGATATATCGAATATCAGGGTCAGGTCCGGCCGCAGATCCCCTTGCACCCAGTCTTCCAGGGCCTCGATACGCGCCGCCGCGATGCCTCGTCCACCCCCCTGATAGGCGAAGGTGGCATCGGTGAAACGGTCGCACAACACCCAGCAGCCGGCGGCCAGGGCCGGCCTGATGACGCGTCCCACGTGCTCGGCGCGGGCGGCGAACATCAGCAACAGTTCCGTATCCGCCTCCATGCCCTCTTCCCGGGGCTCGAGCAGGAGCTCGCGGATGTGCTCTCCCACGGCGGTACCGCCGGGTTCCCGGGTCATCACCACGCGATGTCCACGGGCCTCGATAAAGTGCCGAATCACGGGAATGTGAGTGGACTTGCCGGCGCCCTCTATGCCTTCCACGGTGATGAAGCGTCCCCGCCCGGTCATGGGGATCGCCCCCCACGCTGGTACTTGTTGACGGCGTTCTGGTGTTCCCTGAGGGTGGTGGAGAAGTGGTGGGTGCCGTCGCCGCGGGACACGAAGTACAGGGCCTCGCCCGCGGCAGGATGGAGAGCGGCATGGATGGCTGCGCGGCCGGGCATGGCGATGGGCGTGGGGGGCAGTCCGTGACGGGTATAGGTGTTGTACGGGGTGTCCGTTCGCAGATCCACCCGTCTCAGATTGCCGTCGAAGTCCACTCCCATGCCATAGATCACCGTCGGATCCGTCTGCAGACGCATGCCGCGGCGCAAGCGGCGCACGAAGACCCCGGCCACCTCGCCCCGTTCCCCCGCCCGGCCCGTCTCCTTCTCGACGATGGATGCCATGATGAGGGCCTCGTAAGGCGTCTCGTAGGGGAGATCCGGCTGGCGTTGCGCCCACTCCTCCGCCAATGCCCGTTCCATGGATCGATGGGCCTGGGCGAGGAAGGCCACGTCGGTGGTGCCCTTGGGAAAGTGGTAGGTCTCCGGCAGGAAGCGGCCCTCGGGATGCTCGCCGGGCCTTCCCAATGCCGCCATCACGGTGTCGGGATCGAGCGCCGGCAGGCGCGTGTGGAGTTTGTCGTGGCCGGCGACTGCGGTCATCATCTCTTGAAACGTCCATCCCTCCACCAAAGTCAGGGTATGCTGGATCACCTCCCCCCGCACCAGTTCATCGAGCAACTGGCGGTGGCTCAGTCCCGGCTTCAGCAGATACTCGCCCGCCTTGATGCGGGCGGCGTCGCCGCTATAGCGGCCCTCGAGGCGAAGGTAGAAGGGATGGGAGACGATCCCCCGGCGGGCCAGGTCCTGGATCACGGCCCTGAAACTCGTACCCGGGCGTACCTCGTAGACCAGCCCGTCTTCAGGGAGGCGGACGGAGATGTCCATGGCGGTCTGCCAGCCGTACCACAGGACACCCACGGCGAGGCTGGAGGTGAGCACCAGCAGGCCGGCGAGACGAAACAGCACCCGGGTCAGCCAGCCGTCCGTGTCATCGGTGGCAGGCCGTCCGCCATCACCGCTGCCGCCGGGACTGATGGAATCGGCCATGGTGGCTCAGCACTCCGGGACGTAGGCCAATGCGTCTTTCGCCCCCAGGAGCCCCTGCAACCTTCGCGTCACGGGACCCACCGCCAGGTCCGTGCCGTCGCACCAGACGACGGGCCAGATGCCGGCCACGCTGTTGCAGACGAAGACCTCGGAGGCCTGCTTCAGGCGGGCCAGGGGGAGCGCGGTCACCGCCACCGGGATGCCGGCATCTGCGGCCGTCTCCAGCAGTAACTCGCGCACGATACCGGCCACCCCCCCGCGTTCCAGCGACGGCGTGTAGAGCATATCCCCTTCCACCATGAAGACGTTGCTCGCGGTGCCCTCCACCACCTCGCCATCGAGGTTCAGCATCAGGCCTTCCACGGGGTCGTCGGCGGCCCACTCGGCACGGGCGAGGACGTTTTCCAGTCTGGAGGTGTGTTTGATGCGCGCCAGGGCGGGGTTGGCCGATGAGGGAGTGGTGCAGCGGCGCATCCGGATACCGTGACAGGCCCGCTCTGCCACCTGTTCCGGCCACGGATGGACACTGAGGACCCGCAGGGGCTCCACCCTGGCCGGAGGCCGGTAGCCGCGCCCGCCGCTTCCCCGCGTCAGCAACACCTTCAACACGGCCTGCTGGTGATTGCGGCAAAGCCCCCTGACCTCTTCATCGAGGGTGGCGGCAAGGGGAGGAGGGATCCTGAGATGGCGACAACCGCGGTGAAGACGTTCCAGATGACGTTCCCACAACAGGGGACGACCGTCCCGCACGGCACAGGTCTCGAACAGGCCGTCGCCGTAATTGAGACCCCGATCGTCCGCAGGGACGGTGCCGTGGGGAGTACCGTCAATCAGAAGCACGGGAGGCAGATCCGGGAACCCGCTGGGCGCGAATCAGGCGAGGTGTTTGAAGATTACCGTGCCGTTGGTGCCACCGAAGCCGAAGGAATTGGACATGGTCACGTTCACCTTCATCTGTCGGGCCTCCTTGGGCACGTAGTCCAGGTCGCATTGGGGGTCCGGCTCTTCGAGGTTGATGGTGGGTGGTGCCGCCTGATCACGCAGGGCGAGGATGCAGAATACCGCCTCCACGCCGCCCGCGGCCCCCAGCAGATGACCGATCATGGATTTGGTGGAACTTACCGCCACCTTGTATGCACGATCGCCGAAGGTGCGCTTGATGGCATCCGTCTCCGCGATATCGCCGGCCGGGGTGGAGGTGCCGTGGGCGTTGATGTAATCCACCGCCTCGTAAGTCATGCCGGCATCGGCCAGGGCGATCTCCATGCAGCGGCTGGCCCCCTCACCGCCCGGGGACGGGGCGGTCATGTGATAGGCGTCACTGCTCATGCCGAAGCCCGCCAGTTCACAGTAGATGCGCGCGCCCCTCGCCTTCGCATGTTCGTATTCCTCCAGCACCACCACTCCGGCGCCGTCCGCCAGTACGAAGCCATCCCGGCCCACGTCCCAGGGGCGGCTCGCGCGCTCCGGCTCGTCGTTGCGGGTGGACAGGGCTCGGGCGGATGCGAAGCCCGCCACGCCCAGGGGGGAAGTGGCCATCTCGGCGCCGCCGGCCACCATGACATCCACGTCGCCCCGTTCGACCATGCGTCCGGCATCGCCGATATTGTGGGTGCCCGTGGAACAGGCCGTCACGATGCCGTAGTTGGGGCCCTTGATGCCGTACTCAATGGACAGATTACCGGCGATCATGTTGATAATGTTGCTGGGAACGAAGAACGGAGAGACCTTGCGCCCGCCACCCTTCACCAGGGCATCACAACCCTTCTCGATTCCCGGCAGACCGCCGATGCCGGAGCCGATGGCGATGCCGATGCGCTCGGCATTGGCCTCGGTGACCTCTAAGCCCGAATCCTGTATGGCCTGCATCCCGGCGGCTATGCCGTAGTGGATGAACGGGTCCATCTTCTTGGCCTCTTTGGGCTTGATGTAAAGGGATACATCGAAGTCCTTGACCGTGGCCGCAAAACGTACACTCAGGCCCGAGGCGTCAAAGTGTGTGATGGGGGCCATGCCGCTCTTGCCGGCAAGAATGTTCTGCCAGGTATCTTCGACCGTGTTCCCCACCGGCGACACCATGCCCAGCCCCGTTACGACAACGCGTCTTCTCAACTCTTCATCCTCCAAGGCCCTCCAGGGAACCACTTCATATCCGGAACACGGTGCAAAAAACGCGAAAGGCCGCCACCGTAGCGACTACGGTCGGCGGCCCATGGCACCACGCCGGGCGACGGATCAGTCCAAGTGCTGGTTGACGTAATCGACGGCCTGTTGAACCGTGGTGATCTTCTCCGCCTCTTCGTCCGGGATCTCACAGTTGAACTCTTCCTCGAGGGCCATCACCAGTTCAACGGTGTCCAGGGAATCCGCGCCAAGATCATCCACGAACGAGGCCTCACCATTCACCTCTTCTTCCTTCACGCCGAGCTGTTCCACGACAATCTTTTTGACGCGTTCTTCAATACTGCTCATAAGCTATAAACCCTCCCGGTAAACTGGCCGCGGTAAACGCGACGGCATAGTTTAGTTTAAACAATTCAACATGCAATAACGGGAATTACCCCCGCCCCCCCGGCAACGGCGACCGCCGTTGCCGAACAAATTCTGTCAAGACATATACATACCGCCGTTGACGTGGAGCGTCTCGCCGGTGATGTAGGCCCCGGCCCGGGAAGCCAGGAAGACCACCGCTTCCGCCACGTCCTCCGCCGATCCCAGCCGGCCCAGTGGGATCTGACCCTTCAGGGTCTCCCGGTGCTCCGCAGACAGTTCCCGGGTCATATCCGTTTCGATGAAACCCGGCGCGATGGCGTTCACCGTAATGCCCCTGGGGGCGAGTTCCCGCGCCAACGCCCGCGTCATGCCCTCGACACCGGATTTGGCGGCACAGTAATTGACTTGCCCGGCGTTGCCAAGCCTTGCAACCACCGAAGAGATGCTGATGATGCGGCCATGGCGGGCTTTCATCATACCCTTGATGACCCCCTTGGTGACCCGGTAGACGCCCGTCAGGTTGGTGCCCAACACATCGTCCCACTCGCCTTCCTTCATGCGCAGCATCAGATTGTCGCGGGTGATGCCGGCATTGTTCACCAGGATGGAGGGTGCCCCGAAGCGGGATTCCAGCTCACGCAGCACGGTGGTGACGGCGTCGCCATCGGTGACATCGAGACAAAAGCCCCCGCCCGCTGCCTGGTGCTCCGCCAGCATCCGGGTAATGTCGTCCGCCCCGGCTTTCGAGGTGGCGGTGCCACACACGGTGGCCCCCTCGCCCGCCAGGGCCAACGCCACCGCCCGGCCGATTCCCCGGCTCGCCCCCGTCACCATCGCTATCTCGTTCTCAAGCCTCACCTGTCTCTCCTAAGAAAGTGCTGACGTTAAGCATTTTCCGTGCAGTCCATGGATGGGCCGCCCCATCAATCACCCGGCAGATTGAGAAGCGTGGGCCGGGTCCGGGCATGTACCCGGCCCCGGCGTGGCTGATTTCATCATGGACGGTTGAATCGACGTCTGCCCCGGCAGTATTTCCCCTGGCAGTATTTCCCGGGGCTACCCGGTGGCCGCCAGAGCACCGTCGAGGCTCTCGGCGTCATGGATTGACAGACACTGCATGTCCCTCTCGATACGCTTGTTGAGGCCTGCCAGGACCCTCCCCGGCCCGCATTCCACCGCCACCCCGATGCCCTCCCCGTAGAGCCTGCGTATGGTCTCCACCCACCTCACCGGCTGGTGGAGCTGGGCCGCCAGGGCCCCCCTGATGTCCTCGGGGATCTCATGGGTCTTCACGTCCACGTTGTGCACCACCGGCACGGCCGGCGGGTCAATGGAGACTTCCACGAGACGTGAGTAAAGCCTCTGGGCCGCCGGTTTCATGAGGCTGCAGTGGGAGGGGACACTAACCGGCAGGGTGAGTGCGCGCTTCGCGCCGCGTTCCTTGGCCGACGCCACGGCACGATGGACGGCCCCGGCATCCCCGGCTATCACCACCTGCCCCGGCGCGTTGTAGTTCGCGGGCGCCACCACCTGGTCGCCGGCCACGCCTTCGCACACCGCCGCCACCGTGGCGTCGTCCAGGCCCAGAATGGCGGCCATGGCGCCCCTGCCCTCGGGCACGGCCTCCTGCATGAAGCGTCCCCGATCGGCCACCAGGCTCAGGGCCGCGGCGAAGTCGAGGGCACCGGCGCACACCAGGGCCGTGTACTCGCCGAGGCTGTGGCCCGCCATGGAACGGGGCGCCTGCCCGCCGGCCGCCTGCCATAACCGCCATACGGCGACGCCGGCGGTCAGCATCAGGGGCTGGGTGCGGTCCGTGCGGTTGAGTTCCGCCTCGGGGCCCTCCTGGGTCAGGTGCCACAGGTCGAAGCCGAGGACGTCACCGGCCTCCTCGAAGGTCTCCCTGACCGCCGCCTGATGATGGCCGAAAGCGGACATCATCTTCAGGGACTGGGAACCCTGGCCGGGAAAAATACATGCGATGGTCATGGAAGATGCCTGTTCTTCAGAATCGGATGAGCGCCGAGCCCCAGGTGAAGCCGCCGCCGAAGGCCTCCAGCAACAGCAGTTCGCCGCGCTTGATGCGACCGTCTTTAACCGCCGTATCCAGGGCCAGGGGAACCGAGGCCCCGGAGGTGTTGCCATGGGTGTCCACGGTCACCACCACGTTGTCCATGGACATCTTCAGCTTGCGCGCCGTGGCGGCAATGATGCGGATATTGGCCTGGTGGGGCACCAGCCAGTCCACGTCGCTCTTGTCGAGGCCGTTGGCCTCCAGGGTCTCGTCCACGATCCGTCCCAGGGTGTTGACCGCCACCCGGAAGACCTCGTTGCCCTGCATACGCAGATAGGCCTTACCCTGGGCCGTCTGGTCGTAACCCTCGGAGATGCCGCCGTCCACCGTCAGCAGGTGTTCGTAGGCGCCATCCGCGTGGATATGGGTGGACATGATACCGGGCTCGTCACTCGCCTCCAGCACCACCGCCCCGGCACCATCGGCGAACAGGACGCAGGTGCCACGATCCGTCCAGTCGATGATCCGCGACATGGTCTCCGCCCCCACCACCAGGGCGTTTCTGACGTGGCCGGAACGGATGAACTGGTCCGCCACCGACAGGGCATATATGAATCCCGTGCACACCGCCTGCACGTCGAAGGCGGGGCAGCCGCTGATGCCCAGCCTGCCCTGCAGCAGGCAGGCCGTGCTGGGAAATACCTTGTCCGCCGTGGTGGTGGCGACGACGATGAGTTCCACCGCCTCCAAGCCGAGTCCGCTATGCTCCAGGGCCCGGCGTGCCGCCTTCTCGGCCAGATCGCAGGTGGTCTCGCCGTCGCGGGCGATACGGCGCTCACGGATCCCCGTGCGCTCCACGATCCAGGTGTCGCTGGTGTCGACCATCTTCTCGAGGTCGGCATTCGTCAGCACCTTGTCTGGCAGATAACTGCCGGTGCCGGTGATGCGGGAGTAGGTCACGACGCGACCTTGGCCTGCAGACGCTGCTGGAGATGATTCCTGATGCGGCTCGGCACGTCGTTGGCGACTTCCTTCACGGCCTCGTCGATGGCGTGAGTGAAGGCGAGCCCGTCGGCACCGCCGTGGCTCTTGATGACGATTCCCTGAAGACCCACCAGGCTGGCGCCGTTGTAGCGGCGGGGATCGAGGCGGAGCTTGAGGGACCGCAACACGGGCAGGGCCACCAGGCCCGCGATGCGCGTGGCGAGGTTGCGGCCGAATTCGAGCTTCAGGTAGTGGCCAATCATCTTGGCCACGCCTTCCGTGGTCTTGAGAGACACATTGCCCACGAAGCCGTCGCACACCACCACATCCGCCTCGCCCATGAACACCCCATCTCCTTCCACGTAGCCGATGTAGTTGAGTTCGGTATCCGTCAGCAGGGCAGAGGCCTGTTTGACGATCTCGTTGCCCTTGATGGCTTCCGCACCGATGTTGAGCAGTGCGACCCGGGGCGCGGCCTTGTGGTCTACCGCGCTTGCTAGCTCCGAGCCCATGACGGCGAATTGCACCAGCTGAGCCGGCGTGACATCCACGTTGGCGCCCAAATCGAGCACATGCACGTGTCCCTGGATGGTGGGCAGAGCGGTGGCGATGGCGGGTCTGTCGATGCCCGGCAGGGTATGCAGCACGAACTTCGCCATGGCCATCAGGGCGCCGGTGTTGCCGGCACTGACACAAGCCGCGGCGGTACCCTGCTTGACCAGGTCTATGGCCACCCGCATGGACGAGTCACGCTTGCCGCGCAGGGCCACCGCCGGTGACTCATCCATGCCCACCATCTGGCTGGTATGCCGAATGCTCAGCCGCTCCCGCACCCTGTGATCCGCCGAGGCCACCAGACGCTCCAGGCTCTCCTCGTTACCCACCAGCACCAGCCGCAGGCTGGGGTATCGCTTGAGGGCGTCGATAGCGGCAGGCACCACCACCTCGGGGCCATGATCGCCCCCCATGGCGTCGAGGGCGATGGCAAAGGATTCCAAACCTTATTCTTCCGTGGAGGTGTACACCTTGCGACCGCGGTAATAGCCATCGGGCGTGATGTGATGACGCAGATGGACTTCGCCGGTGGTCTGGTCCGTCGACAGCGCCGGACTCGACAACTTGTCGTGGGCGCGGCGCATGCCGCGTTTGGAAGGTGTCTTGCGATTTTTCTGAACAGCCATTGCTAGAGTTTCTCCAAGGTAACTTCATACATGGGGAACCGGATGCGGCTTCCCCGTATCCACCAACTCAACGCGCCATGTAGCGCCGACGCACCTGCCGGCGGGGTTCGTCTTTTTGCGGCGTACATTACACGCTGGCACATATGCCGCAAACCATGCCTCCTGGGGGCACGGTGCCGAAGGCCATGACCCCAAAGGGCATGGCGGGCCGGCACCCCGGCCTCCGCGGAGCGCACCGAATGCGCCCATGACCGCCTTCATTGGGACGCGGCGTCACTCACCCTCGTCCAGCATCTTCCTGAGGTCGCGAAACGGTCGTCGCGTATCTTCATCCGCCGGGCCTTCCGGGTCCGCTGCCGCCACCTGCCCACACGCCCGGGCATGGCGGGCCACGATGGGGAGGGCGAGCAGTATTTCGTCCTCCACCACCTCACGTATGTTCAACGGGGCGTCTCCCACTATCAGGGGCTCCAGCTCGTCCGGAAGCCGCTCCGCTTCCGCCTCCGAGGTGCAAAGACCCAGCTGTGGCCGGATGTCCAGGTCGAGGGCCATGGCCTCCAGGCAGCGCTGACATTGCAGCGTCACCGTGCCCGTGAGGTGGCCGACGATCACGCCATGCCGCGCGGCGTCACGATGGAATGCGAGCCGCACCTTGAATTCCCCCCCGGTGTCGAACACCGCGGCCCTCACCCGCTCAAGGTCAGAAACGGCATAGACATCCTCGATAACCGCCTGCCTTTCAACGAGTTGAAACGGGTCTACCAGTTCTTTCATGCGGCTCGACATAAACGAGTAATAGTACAAAAGTGGCTCCGGTTTAGTCAAAAGAAAATCGCGTCGGCCCAAGGGGCCGGCCGCCCCCCGCAATGGGCGCGGCTGGCGCAGGTGGCGAGGCCACTGCCGCGCCAGCCCCACGGTGGGGTTCGAGGACATCCCCTTGGCGAACCGTCAAAAACTATTCATACTCCCGACGCTTCAATAGGATGCCGCCCGCCGAGTCGTCATTGCGAGAAACTGCAGATAGGGATGAATGCCCACGGACAAGAAGGCCCCGAAGTGCTGATCGCAGCCCGTGATCTCGCTTGCGAACGGGACGACCGGCTGCTCTTCTCCGACTTGAACTTTCAGCTCGCCGCCCGGGAGATCCTGCAGGTCGAGGGCCGCAATGGCAGTGGCAAGACCAGCCTCCTGCGCATCGTCTGCGGGCTTGCCCTGGCCAGCAGTGGCGGTATCTATTGGCGGGACCAGCCGGTGGAACGGGTGCGCACCGACTATCTCGGCCAAATCAATTACCTGGGCCACCACGCCGGGGTCAAGGCCGAACTGACACCCCTGGAGAACCTGCGTTTCGCCCAGGCCCTCACCAATCCGCGCCGCGACGTCGACCTCGGCGCAGTATTGGGACGCCTGTCCTTGCGCGGCTTCGAGGACGTACCCTGTCGCATGCTGTCGGCGGGCCAGAACCGACGGGTCGGGCTGGCCCGCCTGCTGGTCAGCGACGCCCTGCTATGGGTGCTCGATGAGCCGTTCACCGCGCTCGATCGCAAGGGCATAGCCGATGTCGAGGACATCTTCCTGGAACATGTGCAAGCAGGGGGGATCGTGATCCTCACGACGCACCACACCACCCGCCTCGATGGCTGCACGGTCAAGGTCATCGACCTCAGTGCCGAGGTGCCCGGTCCGTGAGGGAGGCGGACGGCGGTCTGGGCCACGTCTTCATCAGTGTATTGATGCGTGACCTGACCCTGGCATTCCGGCATCGCGGTGAACTTGCCAACCCCCTGATGTTCTTCGTCATGGTGGTAAGCCTGTTTCCCCTGGGCATCGGACCGGCACCTTCCACCCTGGCGGAGATCGCGCCAGGGATCATCTGGGTGGCCGCCCTGCTGGCCTCCATGCTTGCTCTGGATGCCATGTTCCGCACCGATTTCGAGGACGGCTCCCTGGAACAGATGGCCCTGAGCCACCATCCCCTGTCGGTGATCGTCCTGGCCAAGGTGCTGGCTCACTGGCTCATCACCGGCCTGCCCCTGCTCATCGTCGCACCCCTGCTGGGGGTGCTGCTCTATCTGCCGGACAATGCCATGGTGGTGTTGGTGCTCAGTCTGGCCCTGGGCACGCCGGTGCTGAGTCTCGTCGGGGCCATCGGCACGGGACTCACGGTAGGTCTGAAGCGAGGGGGCGTGCTGCTGTCCCTGCTGGTGCTGCCCCTCTATGTGCCCGTGCTCATCTTCGGCGCCCTGGCGGTCAACGATGCCACGGCCGGCCTCAACGTGACGGGTCATCTCTATCTCATGGGGGCGTTGCTGGTACTGTCCATCGCCCTGTCTCCCCTGGCAACGGCTGCGGCCATTCGGGTCAGCATCGGCTAAAATCAATTTCCTATGCGCATACCTCTCTTTCTCCACCGCTTCTCCTCACCCCGCATCTACTACGGCATCGCCGGCTGGCTGTCCCAGTGGACCCTCGCGGTGGCCCTCGGGTTGCTGGTGGTCGGCCTCTACATCGGCCTGGTGCTGGCGCCCACCCACTCCGAGCAGGGGGAGAGCTATCGGATAATCTTCATCCACGTGCCGGCGGCCTCCAATTCCATGATGGTCTATGGGGTCATGGCGGCGGCGAGCCTGATATTTCTGGTGTGGCGCATCAAGCTTGCGGATGTGGTGGCGGCCGCCAGTGCGCCCATCGGGGCCTCCTTCACCTTCCTGGCCCTGGTGACCGGTTCAATCTGGGGCAAACCCACGTGGGGGACGTGGTGGCAATGGGACGCGCGACTCACGTCGGAACTCATTCTGTTGTTCCTGTACCTCGGATACATGGCCCTGCGGGCAGCCATCGAGAACCGCCAGAATGCGGGGCGGGCCGCTGCGGTGCTCGCCCTCGTGGGGGTCATCAACATTCCCATCATCCACTACTCGGTGCAGTGGTGGAACACCCTCCATCAGGGCGCCACCATCAGCAAGTTTTCCCAACCCTCCATCGAGGGCACCATGCTCACCGCGTTGCTGATGATGATGGGCATGTTCATCTTCCTGTTCGCCACCGCCCTGCTGGTGCGGGGGCGCTGCATGGTGTTGGAGAACGAGAGCCGGGCATCCTGGGTCCGTGATCCCCCCGAGACCCGTCCCCAGTACCTGGCCTGGACCATTCCATTGATCGCAGTCATATTCACGGCATGGCTGCATCTGTCCACGGAGCGCGAAGCCGTTTACAGTCCCGGTGAACTGGCGAATGTTGCGGGGGTCGAACACGAAACCGTCACCGTCCAGGGGATGGTGAAGGATGTGGAGGAGCAGGGTGTCATCAAGCGTTTCCGCCTGGTAGGCGAAGGCGCGGCGGTTGATGTACGCTTTCCCGGCAACCTGCCGGAGCAGTTCAGGGCCGACTGGGGTGCCCGGGTAAACGGTGTCTACTCCGGGGAGACAGGGCGCATTGAGGCCCGTACGGTTGCCGCCCTGAACGTACGCGATCACAGCGGGTACGTCATCGTCGCCTACCTGATAACGATGGTGACCCTGTTAATCAACGTGCTGGCGCCCTATCGGTGCCTGGCAACGAGAAAAGCGGCCATTTTACGCAGGCAGAGGCGTGAGGAATCAGACCCATGAATCCGAAAAGAAAGCAGAGACTGGCGCTGGTGGGCGCCCTGGTGACCCTGGTGGCCGTGGCCGTGGGACTTATGCTCATGGCGCTCAATGAGAACATCAATCTGTTCTTCAGTCCCTCCCAGGTGGCGGCAGGCGAGGTCCCGGACAATCACGTGTTCCGGCTGGGTGGTCTGGTGGAGAACGGCAGCGTCAAGCGCCGTCAGGACTCCCTGGAGGTGGAATTCAAGGTGACCGATACGGCCCATAACATACCGGTCGTCTACACGGGGATACTGCCGGACCTGTTCCGCGAGGGGCAGGGGATCATCGCCCTCGGTCGACTGAACGGCAGCGGCATGTTCGTGGCGGACGAGGTACTGGCCAAGCATGATGAGAACTATATGCCTCCCGAGGTTGCCGAGGCCCTGAAGGCCGTGGACACCAGCCCCGGCAGCATGCCTCTCTCCCACCCGGGGCAAGGCACATGATCCCTGAACTCGGACATTTCGCCCTCATCATCGCCCTGTCCATCGCCATCGTTCAGGGTACCCTGCCACTGCTCGGAGTATGGCTCGACCGTCCGGGATGGATCGGGGTGGCGGTGCCCGCCGCCCGCGCCCAGGTACTGTTCCTGGCCATCTCCTTCATCTGTCTGACCTACGCCTTCCTGGTGGATGATTTCTCGGTGGCCTACGTGGCCAGCAACTCGAACACCGCCCAGCCCCTGATGTACAAGATCTCCGCCGTGTGGGGGGCCCATGAGGGTTCGCTGCTGCTGTGGGTGCTGATGCTGGGGATATGGGGCCTCGCCATCACCCTGTTCAGCCGCTCCGTCCCGGAGGTCTTCACCGCCCGCGTACTGGCGATCATCGGCCTGGTGGGGGTGGGTTTCCTGCTGTTCACCCTCGGTACCTCCAATCCCTTCGACCGCCTGTTCCCGGCGCCCATGCAGGGGCGGGAACTGAACCCCCTGCTCCAGGATCCCGGCCTCGCCATCCATCCGCCCATGCTCTACCTCGGTTATGTGGGCCTGGTGGTGCCCTTCGCGTTCGCCATCGCGGCCCTGCTGGAGGGCCGGCTGGATTCCGCATGGGTACGGTGGACGCGGCCCTGGACCAACGTGGCCTGGATGTTCCTGACCTTCGGTATCGCCCTCGGCAGCTGGTGGGCCTACTACGAGCTCGGCTGGGGCGGCTGGTGGTTCTGGGATCCGGTGGAGAATGCCTCGTTCATGCCGTGGCTGGTGGCCACCGCCCTCATCCATTCCCTCGCCGTCACCGAGAAGCGCGGCACCTTCCGCAGCTGGACCGTCTTGCTTTCCATCTTCGCCTTCTCCCTCAGTCTTCTGGGGACCTTCCTGGTGCGCTCCGGGGTGCTGGTGTCCGTCCACGCCTTCGCCACCGATCCGGCGCGCGGGATGTATATCCTGATATTCCTGTGTGTGGTTATCGGCGCCTCCCTGATCCTTTTTGCCTTGCGCGCCGGGTCCGTCAGTGCCAGTGCCAAGTTCGAGTGGGTGTCCAAGGATACCCTGTTGTTGCTGAACAACATCCTGCTCACAGTGGCCGCGGCCAGCGTCCTCATCGGCACCCTCTATCCGCTGTTTCTCGACGCCCTGGGGCTGGGCAAGATTTCGGTGGGGCCGCCCTACTTCGATACGGTCTTCGTGCCCCTCATGCTGCCCCTGCTATTCCTCATTGGCCTCGGGCCGTTGGCGCGGTGGAAGAAGGACCGGCTGCCGCGTCTCGCGGCGGTCAGTCGCTTCACTCTGCCGGCGGCCGTCGTCCTCGCCTCCATTGCGCTGGGGTTGCTGGGCAACCTGTCGGACATCATGGTGTGGCTGGGGCTCTTCATGGCCTTCTGGATAGTGGCCACCGCGCTGTGGGGCGTCGGTCACCAGATGCGGGGTAAGGGCGCACGCGGCCTGTCCTTCGGCTTCAGCGGCATGACCATCGCCCACATGGGCATGGCGGTGTTCGTGGTGGGGGTGACTCTCGTATCGGCGTACGATATCGAACGGGACGTGCGCATGGCCCCAGGCGACAGCATCGACGTTCGGGATTACCGCTTCCAGTTCGAGGGTGTGGCACCCCATCAGGGGGCGAATTACCGCGCGACCCGGGGCACCATGCATGTCTACAGGGACGGCGAGCGCGTCACCACCCTCTATCCCGAGAAGCGCTACTACGCCTCCCAGCAGAATCCCATGACGGAGGCCGCCATCGACGCGGGTGTGACCCGGGACCTCTATGTGGCCCTGGGTGAGCCGGTGGGCAGCGGTGCCTGGGCGTTGCGCGTCTACCACAAGCCCTTCGTGCAATGGATCTGGTTCGGCTGCCTGATGATGGGCCTCGGTGGCCTGACGGCCTCCTTCGACAGGCGCTATCGCCTGGCCCACCGGGTGCCGGCGACGCGGCATGCCGGCACGGCGCCCGACGCGGCACCGGGGGTTCCGGAGGGTGCACGGGGATGATGCGGCTGCTGATTCCCTTCGGAATCTTCATTGTTTTGATCGGTTTTCTCGGCATCGGGCTGGGTCTGAACCCCCGGGAGGTGCCCTCCCCCCTCATCAACAAGTCTGCGCCGGACTTCGAGTTGCCCATGCTGGCTGACCCCGGGGAGTCCCTGGGGCTGGAAGACTTCAAGGCCGATGGCGTGGTGCTGTTCAACGTGTGGGCCAGCTGGTGTGTGGCCTGCCGCCACGAACACCCGTTGCTGGTATCCCTCGCCCGCCAGAATGCCATCCCCATCTATGGCCTGAACTACAAGGATGAGCGGCCGGCCGCCCTGCAGTGGCTGCGGCAGCTGGGCAATCCCTACAAGGCCAGCGCCTTCGACGAGGATGGCCGGGTGGGCATCGACTGGGGCGTCTACGGGGTACCGGAGACCTTTCTGGTGGATGCCAGGGGTGTCATTCGTTACAAACACACGGGGCCCCTGACGGCCGAGGCCTGGGAGACGGAGCTGTTGCCACGAATCCGCCAACTCCGGGAACAGGAAGGATAAGAAATGACATTGAGACGCCTGCTGCTCGGTTGGGTGATGTCCGGTTACGCCTTGGTTGCCGTGGCGTCGGTCGAGCCCTTGACCTTTTCTTCCCCCGAGGCCGAGAACCGCTATAAAAACCTCATCGAGGAGCTCCGGTGCCTGGTGTGCCAGAACCAGAACCTGGCGGCCTCGGATGCGGACCTGGCGAAGGATCTGCGGCGCGAGACCTACAACATGGTGGAGGAAGGCAAGACCGAGGCCGAGGTCGTCGATTTCATGGTGGACCGTTACGGCGACTTCGTCCTCTATCGCCCCCCCGTCAAGAGCACCACCCTGCTGTTATGGCTGGCGCCGTTGCTCCTCGCCCTGGTGGGATTGACGATCCTGATCCTGCAGATCAGGAAGCGCAAGGCGGCGAGTACATCCGACGAGGCCCTGAGCAGCGAGGAACAGGCACGGCTGAATAGCCTGCTTAACCAAACAACCGACCCCCGGAATACCCGATGATCTTCTGGACCCTCGTTATCCTTATGGTATTGGCCGCCCTGGCCATGGTGTTGCCCAGCCTCTTCGGCTGGCACCGCGGCAGCGCCGTGGATCGTGCCTCCATCAACATGGAAATATTCAATGACCGCCTCGCAGAACTCGACCGGGACAATGCCAACGGCATCCTGAACGAGGAGGACTACGCGGCCGCCCGTCGAGAGCTGGAACGGGAACTGTTGCGGGATACCGGGGGCGGACAGCTCCCCTCGGGGCAGACGGTGCCGGCCGCCGGCGGCGGGCGCGGGAGCGCCGTGGTGGTTGGCCTGTTCGTCCCGTTGTTGAGCCTCGGGCTGTATCTCGGCCTCGGCGAGCGCGAGCTTGCCACCGGTACGGTACAGACCGCCGGCCAGTCCCAGTCCCGTTCCCAGTCCGCCGCCATGGCCCAGGCCGGACAACAGGACGGGCAAGCCTCCATCGCCGAACTGGTGGATGGCCTGGCGCGCCGGCTGGAGAACGAGCCCCGGAATGTGGAAGGCTGGACCATGCTGGGCCGCTCCTATCAGATCCTCGAGCGTTACGATGACGCTTTGCAGGCCTTCGCCACGGCCAGGGAGTTGGCGCCCCAGGACCCCGATCTTCTGGTCTTCTATGGCGAGACCCTGGCCCTGTCCCGCGGCGGTAACCTTGAAGGAGAACCCGCGCGTTTCGTGTCCCGGGCCCTGGCCATCGATCCCAATCACCCCAGCGGCCTGTGGCTGAAGGGGGTTGCCGCCCGCCAGCAGGGAGATCGGGACACGGCCCTGGAGAGCTGGCAACGGCTGCGCGGGCTGCTGGAGGACGACGAAGCCGCCGCGCTGGATGCCCATATCGCCGACCTCGAGGCCGGGCCCGCGGGTGGTGCGGCTGCTCCCAGCGGTGTCGAAGCGCCGGCGGCCGAGCCGCCCCCTGCGGCCCCGGCTGCGGCCGCCGACCAGGCAGCGGAAATCAAGGTGAGGGTCAGCCTGGATGGTACGGCCTCGGATGCCCGCGAGTCGGATACGGTGTTTGTCTTCGCCCGCGCCGCGTCCGGGCCCCGCATGCCCCTGGCCATCGTACGCAAGACCGTGGCGGATCTGCCCTTCGAGGTGGTGCTGGATGACGACATGGCCATGACGCCGGCCTTCCGCCTGTCGAACTTCGACGAGGTGGTCATCGGGGCACGGGTGTCCCGCAGCGGCAACGCCATGCCCCAGGCCGGCGATCTCCAGGGTCTCAGCCAACCCGTGCCCTGGCGCACGGCACCGGCGGTGGAAGTGGTCATCGACAGCCGCGTGGAGGGCTGATCTGTTTCGCCGCTGCCGGCTGGACAAGCACCCTCGCAAATATCAATAATGCCCCGCCTCCGGGCCCTCGGGGGGAAAGGTCCAGCCAGACACCGGAGCGCTCATACTCAGCGTCCGCCTGCGCTGTACATCCTCTTCCGTCACAACGAGTTACCGGATGATTAGAAAGATTCTCATCGCCAATCGTGGTGAAATAGCGGTCCGTATCGTGCGCGCCTGCAATGAGATGGGGATCACGGCGGTGGCGGTTTACACGGATGCGGATCGCCATGCCCTCCACGTCAAGAAGGCGGATGAGGCCTACAATATCGGCCCCGAGTCGGTGGCCGGTTACCTCAACGTCCACCGGCTGGTGAATCTGGCCGTCGCCACGGGGTGTGATGCCCTCCACCCCGGCTATGGCTTTCTTTCGGAAAACCCCACCCTGGCCGAGATCTGTCGCGCGCGCGGCATCAAGTTTATCGGCCCCACCGCCGAGGTCATTCGCCGCATGGGCGACAAGACCCGGGCCCGCGAGGCCATGATCAAGGCCGGCATACCGGTGGTCCCGGGCAGCGATGGCAACCTGGACTCCCTGGATGATGCCCGTCGGGTTGCCGACAAGATAGGGTATCCGGTGATGCTCAAGGCCACCTCCGGCGGCGGTGGACGGGGTATTCGGCGCTGCGATTCCCCCCAGGAACTCGAGAACAGTTTCGCGCGGGTCACCTCGGAGGCCATCAAGGCCTTCGGCAGTGCCGATGTGTTTCTGGAAAAGGCCATCGTCAATCCCCGTCACATCGAAGTCCAGGTACTGGCCGATGAGCACGGCAACGTCATACACCTCTTCGAGCGTGACTGCTCCATCCAGCGCCGCCATCAGAAACTGATCGAGATCGCACCCTCCCCGCAGCTGGACGAGGAACTGCGCCAGACCATCGGTGAGTATGCGGCCCGGGCCGCCGATGTCGTGGGTTACACCAACGCGGGCACGGTGGAATTCCTGTTGGCCGATGATGGCAACGTGTACTTCATGGAGATGAACACCCGACTGCAGGTGGAGCATACCGTCACCGAGCAGATCACCGGCATAGACATCGTCAAGCGGCAGATCCATATCGCCAATGGGGAGCTCCTGGGCATCGCCCAGGAGGATGTCAGCCGCCGGGGATTCGCCATGCAGTTCCGCATCAATGCCGAAGACCCCAAGAATGACTTTCTGCCCAGTTTCGGGGTGGTCACGCGGTACTACGCCCCCGGTGGCCCCGGGGTGAGAACGGACGGGGCCATCTATACGGGGTACGAGATACCGCCCTATTACGACTCCCTGTGTGTGAAATTGACCGTCTGGGCCCTGACCTGGCCCGAGGTGCTCGACCGGGCGGCCCGCGCCCTGAGCGACATCGGCGTCTATGGGGTGCGGACCACCATCCCCTACTATCGGGAGATGCTGACCACGGATGAGTTCCGCAGCGGCAGCTTCAATACGGCCTTCGTGGAGGCCCATCCGGAGCTCCTCGAGTACTCCACCAAACGCCGGCGCCAGGAACTCAGCGTCGCCATCGCCGCCGCCATCGCCGGGCATCTGGGCTTCTGAAGGCGCCCGGGAGTCGGGCCGCGTACCGCAAACCAAACTGAGGAACGTCATCTATGTCTCGGGTTTCCATCACAGACACCATTCTGCGGGACGCGCATCAGTGCCTGATCGCGACGCGGATGCGTACCGAGGACATGTTGCCCATTTGCCCGAAGCTCGACGCGGTGGGATTCTGGTCCCTGGAGGTATGGGGTGGGGCCACCTTCGATGCCTGCATGAGGTTCCTCAAGGAGGACCCGTGGGAACGGCTGAAGCAGCTACGCAAGGCCCTGCCCAACACGCCTTTGCAGATGCTCTTGCGCGGCCAGAACCTGCTGGGATACCGGCACTACTCCGACGACGTGGTACGGGCCTTCATCCACCTGGCCGCCGCCAACGGCGTCGACATCTTTCGTATCTTCGATGCCCTCAACGATACCCGCAACCTGGAGACCGCCATCGATGCGGTGCGCACCGAGGGCAAGCATGCCCAGGGTGCCATCTCCTACACCGTCAGTCCCGTGCACTCCATCCCCTATTTCCTGGACATGGCAAAGCGTCTGGAGGCCATGGGTTGCGACTCCCTGGCCATCAAGGACATGGCGGGCCTGCTCACGCCCCTGACCGCCCATGAACTGGTGTCCCGGCTGAAAGAGACCGTGGCCATCCCCATCCACGTCCATTCCCATGCCACCTCGGGGCTGTCAGAGATGTGCATGCTCAAGGCGGCCGAGGCCGGATGCGACAACATCAACACGGCCATCTCCGCCTTCTCCGGGGGGGCCAGCCACCCGCCCACGGAGAGCATGGTGGCGGCCTTCAAGGATACTCCCTACGACACCGGCCTGGACCTCGAGCTGCTGCAGGAGATCGGCTTCTATTTCTATGAGATCCGCAAGAAGTACCACCACTTCGAGAGCGAGTACACGGGGCTTGATACCCGGGTCCAGGTATCCCAGGTTCCGGGAGGAATGGTGTCCAACCTGGTCAATCAACTCCGGGAGCAGGGTGCCCTGGACAAGATGAGCGCGGTGATGGCGGAGATCCCCAAGGTCCGGCAGGACCTGGGCTACCCGCCCCTGGTGACCCCTACCTCCCAGATCGTGGGCACCCAGGCGGTGATCAACGTGTTGAACGATGAGCGCTACAAGACCGTGACCAACGAGGTGAAGCTCTATCTGAAGGGGCGCTATGGCCAGCCCCTCGGCGAGGTCAACTCCGTGGTGCGCAAGCTGGCCATCGGCGATGAGGAGGTCATCACCTGCCGTCCCGCCGATCTCATGGCGGATGAGATGGACGAGTTGCGCCGTAAAGTGGGGGACCTGGCAGAGACCGAGGAAGACGTGCTCTCCTATGCCATGTTCCCCGATGTGGCCAAGGAGTTCCTGGAGGGCCGCAAGGCCGGCACCCTGGTGCCCGAACCCCTGGAGCCCATCGACCCCAACCAGTCCTCCCGGGGCCCGGCACCGACGGAGTTCAACCTCACGGTGCATGGCGAGACCTACCATATCCAGCTCAAGGGCACGGGCCACAAGACCCAGGAGAAACGCCCCTTCTACCTGACCGTGGACGGTATGCCCGAAGAGGTGATGGTGGAATCCCTCCACGAGATCCCCCTGGACCCCGGCGGCTCCCAGAACACCATCCACAAGGGCAGTCGCCGCCCGCCGGCCCGGGACAAGGGTGACGTCACCACGTCGATGCCGGGGACCATCGTGGAGATCCTGGTCAAGGAAGGTGACGATGTGTCGGCCGGTGACCCCGTCATCGTGACGGAGGCGATGAAGATGGAGACGGAGATCCAGGCCCCCCTGACGGGCACGGTCAAAGTGATTCACGTGCACAAAGGCGATACCGTCAATCCGGACGAGGCCCTCATCGAGATCCGCGCCGACTGAGGAACCGTGGTCTCCCTCCCGCCTCCTCAGCTCGTCCTCGCCTCCACCTCGCCCTATCGCCGCGCGTTGCTGGCGCGACTGGGTGTGCCCTTCGAGACCACTGATCCGGCCGTCGACGAGACCCCCCTGCCCCACGAGGTGCCCGAGGCAATGGTGATGCGTCTGGCCGAGGCCAAGGCGCGCCAGGGCGGCGGCGGGCGTGACCATGCACTGGTCATCGGCTCGGATCAAATGGCGGTGGTGGACGGCGAACTACTGGGCAAACCCGGCGATCACGCCATTGCCGTCAGGCAGCTGGAACGCTGCAGCGCCCGGGTGGTGACCTTCCTCACAGGCCTTTGTGTCCTCAATACGCGTACCGGCGAGGCCGCCACGGACATGGTGCCGTTCCGGGTGGTTTTTCGAACCCTCAGTCGCGCCCGCATAGAGGCCTACCTCGCCCGCGAGCGTCCCTACGATGCGGCAGGCAGCTTCAAGTCGGAAGGGCTGGGAGTGGCCCTTTTCCAACGCATGGAGGGCGATGACCCTACGGCCCTGGTGGGGCTACCCCTCATTCGCCTGGTGGATCTGCTCAGCGATGCCGGTCTCGATGTCCTGGAGGGCCCCTGGCCGCAGCCGTCCTGAGGACGCCTGGGGAATGTTCCCGGCCGCGCCATCCTTCAGGGCCCTCCCATCTGCAGCCCACGGCCGCCCAGGGTCTCGGTAATCTGGCGTCCTATCACCACGGCGAAGCGGTCCGCCAGGCGCTCCAGGTAGGCCGGACGGCGGGTGAAGTTGACCACCTCCTCTTCCCCTATGACCTCACGGGCCACGTAACCGGGGCTGCCTAGGCCGTCTGCCAGCCCCAGATTGAGGCTTTCCTCACCGGTCCATATGAGACCGGAAAAGATCTTGTCGTCCTCCACCAGGCGATCGCCCCGACCGTCCCGCACGGCGGCGATGAACTGCTGGTGGATCTGCTCCAGCAGGCCCTCCAAATGGGTGACCTCCTCCTTCTCCGTGGGTGAAAAGGGGTCCATCAAGGCCTTGTGCTCCCCTGCTGTCAGCAGGCGCCTTTCCACCCCGAGTTTGTCCAGGGCATCCACGAAGCCGAAACTGGCCATGAGGACGCCGATGGAGCCCACCAGACTGCCCTTGTTCACGTATATCCGGTCCGCCGCGGCGGCCACATAGTAGCCTCCTGAGGCACACAGGTCCGTGACCACGGCATAGAGGGGAATGTCCTCGTACTTGACCCGCAGCCGCTTGATCTCGTCATGGATATAGGCGGACTGCACGGCACTGCCGCCGGGGCTGTTGATGCGTAAAACGATGCCCTTGGTGTTGTCATCCTCGAAGGCGTCCCTCAGCCCGCTGATGACGGAGTCGGCGTTGGCCTCGGAGCTGCTCGAAATGATGCCGTCGAGGTCCACCAGGGCGGTATGAGGGCCGGCCTTCAGGCCCATGAGCTCCATGTCCGCGGGCAGGTAGAGTACCAGCAGCAGCGCCAGGTAGATGGCGAGCAGGAGCTTGAAAAATATCCCCCAGCGCCGGGCGCGACGCTGCTCCCGCAGGGCGGCCACCGAGAGTTCGCGCACGAGTTTGCGTTCCCAGGACTCCGGCTGGTCGGTCATTCCGTCCAACTTCATATCGTCTATATCGGCCATCGCTATCGGGTTTCCGCTTGTGAATAAGGGTTCGACCCCGGGGTGGCACCGATGTCATCGGACCCACGCCCGGGGTCGCCGTTCAGAAATCGAGGTCCTGCAGCACTCCCGGCAGGGCCGGGAATTCCTCGATCAGGGCCCACGGAGAAAGGCGCAGCAGCCGGTCGCGATGGTGCACGCCGTAGGCGACGCCGATGGCGCCTATGCCGGCATTGACTGCCATGTTCAGGTCGAACTCCGTATCCCCCACCATCACCGCCGCTGCCGGCTCGACGCCGGTGAACTCCAGGATCTCCTCCACCATCTGGGGATGGGGTTTGGAGCGCGTCTCATCCGCGCAACGGCTGGTGACGAAGAGGGGCCCGAGGCCGGTTTCCCCGAGGACCCGGTCGAGGCCCGCACGCCCCTTGCCCGTGGCCACGGCGAGCAGATAGCCCGCCTCGGACAAAGCCGCCAGGGTGGTGTCCACGCCGGCAAACAGCGGCATGGGGTCGCCGTCCTCGGCCAGGAAATGGTTGCGATAGCACTCTATGAACCGCAGGCAGAACTCATCCGTGTCGCCCGGAAACAGGGTTCGTACCGCTTCCATGAGACCCAGACCGATGATATCCCGGACCCGGTGTTCCTCCAGGTCCAGCCGTTCCAGATCCCGGGCGGCGGCCAGGGCCGAGGCCACGATGCGCGCCTCCGAGTCCATCAGGGTGCCGTCCCAGTCCAGGATGATGAGCCGGCTCATGATATCGCACACTCCAGCCCGAGTGCTTCAAGGGTCCCCGTCAGTTCTCCAGGCAACGGCGCCGTGACTTCCAGCCGGCCTCCCTCACGTCCGGGTATGCCGAGGCGCCAGGCGTGGAGAAACAGGCGTTTGAGGCCGAGGCCCCGGGCCACCTCGTTGAAGGCATCTTCCCCGTATTTTTCATCCCCGGCCAGGGGATGGCCCAGATGGGCGGCATGGACGCGGATCTGGTGAGTGCGTCCGGTGAGCAGGGTCACGCGCACCAGGGATGCCGCGGGGCCGCTCGACAGGGTTTCGAACACGCTCGCCGAGGCCTTGCCCGCCGCGTCCACCCGCACCATGCGTTCGCCGGACCGCAACTGATTCTTCTGCAGGGGCGCGTCCACCAGCCGGCGGCCGGGCGCGAAGCGACCCTTTACCAGGGCGATATAGGTCTTGTCCATGCCCCCGGTACGCAGGGTGTCATGAAGAAACTTCAGGGCACTGCGGCGTTTGGCCAGTATCAGGCAACCCGAGGTGTCCCTGTCCAGGCGATGAACCAACTCCAGGTAAGGGAGGTCCGGCCTCATCATGCGCGCCGACTCGATGACGCCGAGGCTCTGCCCGCTACCACCGTGCACCGCCATGCCCGCCGGCTTGTCCAGCACCCAGATGTCCTTGTCCTCGAACAGGGTGCGGGTGGACAGGCGCCGCCCGTGGGCGCGGCCCAGGCCCTCGTCCTTTTCGGCGGGTGTCGCCTGGCGAATGGGGGGGATGCGGATCACATCGCCGGCCTGGAGGCGGTAATCGGGCCTGATGCGGCCACGATTCACCCTCACCTCACCCTTGCGCAGGATGCGGTAGATGCGGCTCTTGGGTACGCCTTTCAGTTCATTGCGCAGGAAGTTATCCACACGCTGCCCCGCGAAGGCCGGATCCACCACCACTTGCCGTACCGCGGGACGGGGTGTTGGCTGCTTCTGATTCATGGGCCACATGATAACAGGACAGGTACAAAAAAATTCTTTTTAAACTAACGATCTAACATGACCACAGTCCTTTGCCAGGAGTGCCCAAGATTGTTATATTTCAATTCCTGAAAAAGGGTGGTGCGGTCGACGTGCATCCTGCGGGCGCCAGAGTCTGCGCCGTATGGATCGGGCCGTACCAGATACTTGAACTGATGATTTTCACCGTCGTGTTGACTGGCGGTATGGGCGGCCGGCCTGAATCACCCGGCTGTCGCAAGGGTAAAAGATATCCGGTACCGGATGATGGCCGACCGATCATGCCGTCGTCGGGTCCGATGCGGATTTTGTGCTGCACGGCCGGCGCCCTCCCTGGGAGGGTGCCAGGCCGCCCGGACCGGCGACTGAGCCGGGTTCCGGGACAGCCCGGTGATCCCTGGTTGTGTCTGAATGCAACGAGTTAGGGGTTTTTTCTGACGCTGATGCCAAGGCGCGCGGCAACGCGCGCCGAGCCTATCCCTCCCCGCCCTGACATACCTGCTACCCAGCCGAATGATGGTGACTGTCGTTCTTCCTTCGAAGAGCGCCAAGCCATGGGGCAGGACCTGAAATGAAACGTATGCTTTTTAACGCGACTCAGCCGGAAGAGTTGCGCGTGGCCATGGTGGACGGCCAGCGTCTCTACGATCTCGACATAGAGACACCCTCGCGCGAGAAGCGCAAATCCAACATCTACAAGGGGCGCATCACCCGCGTCGAACCCAGCCTGGAGGCGGCCTTCATCGACTACGGCGCGGAGCGCCACGGTTTTTTGCCTCTCAAGGACGTGGCCCGCAGCTACTTCCGCGATACCGGCAAGAAGGAAGGCGGCAAGGTCACCATTTCGGAGGCCCTGAAGGAGGGCCAGGAACTCCTGGTGCAGGTGGACAAGGAGGAACGCGGCAACAAGGGTGCGGCGCTGACCACCTTCATCAGCCTGGCCGGCCGCTATCTGGTTCTCATGCCCAACAACCCCCGCGCCGGCGGCGTCTCCCGCCGTGTCGAAGGCGATGACCGTGCCGAGTTGCGGGAGACCCTGAGCGCCCTCGCTCTGCCCGAGGGTATGGGACTCATCGTGCGCACCGCGGGTGTGGGCCGCAATCAGGAAGAGCTCCAGTGGGACCTCGATTACCTGCTCCACCTGTGGTCGGCCATCGAGACCGCCGCCAGCGAGCGCAAGGCCCCGATGCTGGTGCATCAGGAAAGCAACATCATCATACGTGCCATCCGGGACTACTTTCGCCAGGAGATCCACGAGATCCTCATCGACAGCGAGGATGTTTTCCGCCAGGCCACCAATTTCGTCAAACAGGTCATGCCGGGCGAACTGAGCAAGTTGAAGTTCTACGACGACCCGGTGCCTCTGTTCAGCCGCTATCAGATCGAGAGTCAGATCGAGACCGCGTTCCAGCGCGAGGTGCGGCTACCCTCCGGCGGTGCTCTGGTAATCGACCATACCGAGGCCCTGGTGTCGGTGGACATCAACTCCGCCCGGGCCACCAAGGGCCAGGATATCGAGGAGACGGCCTTCAACACCAACCTCGAGGCCGCGGAAGAGGTGGCCAGACAGCTTCGGTTGCGGGACCTCGGGGGGCTGATCGTCATCGATTTCATCGATATGACGCCCACTCGTCACCAGCGGGAGGTGGAAAACCGCCTGCGCGAGGCCCTCAAGCTGGATCGGGCGCGGGTCCAGATAGGCCGTATCTCCCGCTTCGGTTTGCTGGAGATGTCCCGCCAGCGCCTGCGTCCTTCCCTGGGGGAGTCGAGCCAGGTGGTGTGTCCCCGCTGCAAGGGCCATGGCACCATTCTCAGCCCCGAATCTCTTGCCCTGCGCACCCTGCGTCTGGTGGAAGAAGAGGCCATGAAAGAGAAGACGGGCAAGGTGGTGGCGCAGCTTCCGGTGAACGTCGCCACCTTCCTGCTCAACGAGAAGCGGCACATGATCCAGGCCTTCGAAAGCCGTGAGGGGGTACAGATCATCCTCGTGCCGAACCCCGACTTCGAGACCCCCCATTACGAGATCCAGCGCGTTCGTGAAGACGAATTGGACCATGAGGCCTTCCTGAAAAGCAGTGTCGAACTGGCCACCAAGCCCGCGGAGCCGGAAGAGCTGGTGCAACTGACGCCGCCGCTCCGCACTGAAGAGCCCGCGGTCAAGCCCATACCGCCGTCAACACCGGCGCCCGCTGCCCATGCCCCTGCCCCTGCCCCGGCGAAGGCCGAAGAGCGGAGTGGCGCCAATGATGCCGGGCTGATCCGACGGCTGTGGGGCAGCCTCTTCGGCGGTACGGAAGGAGGAGTCGAGGCGGCATCCGCCAAGGCCCCCCAGACGCCGGCGACAGGGACGGCCGCCCCTGCGGAAAAAGAAGAAAGGGGCTCTTCGAGGGAGCCTTCCCGCCGTCGCTCGTCGCGCAGCCCCGGTGCCCAGCGCAAGCCCGCCGAGGCCGCTGAAGGGGAGGCGGCCAAGTCGCGGGAGGGGGCGGAGACCGCTTCCGGCGGCGCCGAAGGAGGGAGCGAACAGGGCGGTAACCGGGGCCGCGGCGAGCAAGGCTCGCGGCGCGGCGGGCGCAGGCGCGGCGGGCGCCGCAGTCGTTCCAGCGGTGACTCCCAGGGCGGCGGCCAGGCCAAGGCGGACGATACGACCCAAGCCAAGGCAGACGTGACCAGCGACGGCAGTCCAGCGACCGCCGCGCCCGGCGTGGACGATGGGACCGAGGCCCCGGCAGCGCCCCAGGCTCCCGCCAAGAAGAGCAGCCGGCGTCGCCGACGGTCGCCGCGCAAGCCGGCTGCGGCGGGCAGTGGGGCTGCGGCGGATACTGGCCAGGCGGACTCGCGGAGTGACGATGGCGGTGGCGGCCCATCGTCATCGGCTGCAGAGCCCACGGCGAATGCCCCAACCAAGGTCTCCCCGCCTTCCGAGGCCGCCGTTGCGGGCCCGTCACCCCGTGGTGGTACGCCCTCCGCGGAGCCGGTGCCAGCCGTTATCCCACCCAATCCCCCTTCCTCGGACCCGAAACCCCCTATGGCAGACAAGGCCCCTGGTCCCGGGAAGGCACCAGCCGAAACGGCTCGGGCCCTGCCCGCACAGCCCAAGGCCAGAGATGACGGCACCGCCCAGGCCGGCACGGCGGACGCGAAGCCGGCGCGGGATGATGGTGCGGGGGCAGCTGAGAAGGCCGATGAGAAGGCCAAGGTTCGGTCATCCGAGCCGGCCGCTAACACCGCCGCCGGGGCTGGTGGCAGCGACGACGGGCCCACCCGGAAACCCTCTTCCGGCGAATCCTCGACAGGCGACTGAGTACACGGCCGGCGCCCGGGGACGGATTCTTCCCTGCCCCGGGGGCCTGCCGCAGCTGCCATGCTTCTTGGAGACCAAATTCAGACCCTGGGACAGCCTTCCAGCCGGCACGCCGCTGATGGCAGAGAGCGACCAAGACCATCGAACGCGGGGCACCTGGCTCGCGGACGGGAGGGCGTTCAGGAGCCCGCCTCCAGGATCACCACCGCGGCGGCGAACTGGCGTTCATCGGTGATGCTGAGATGGGCAACCACGATATGCTGCTGCCGCAGCAGGGCCAAGGCCTCGCCGTGGAAGCGGATCAGGGGCTTGCCCAGACGGTCGTGACCGACGGAGATGGTTCGAAAGGACACGCCGTCCCGCATGCCGGTACCCAGGGCCTTGCTGGCCGCTTCCTTGGCGGCGAAACGTCGCGCCAGGAAACGGGCCGGCTGCGGATGGCGGCGCCATTCGGCGAGTTCGGCATCCACCAGTAACCTCCGGGCGAGGCGCTCACCCCAACGGTCGTGGGCCGCGGTGATCCTCGCCACCTCCACCAGGTCCATCCCCACCCCGCAGATCACCCGCCGCGGGCCTCCCCCATGAGGCGTTTCATCTCGCGTACCGCCTCCTCGATGCCACCGAACAGGGCCCGTGCGATGATGGCGTGGCCGATGTTGAGTTCCCTAATCTGGGGGATACAGGCCACGGCTCCGACATTCTGATAGTTGAGACCGTGACCGGCGTTGACCTGGAGGCCCAGTCCGGCCCCCTGTTTCGCCGCCTCTTCGATGCGCCGGAGTTCTTCCATCCGGCTGGTGGCGTCGGGGGCATCGGCAAAGGCCCCCGTGTGCAGTTCCACCACCGGCGCCCCGGCGGCGCGGGCCGCCTCGACCTGATGGCGGTCCGGATCGATGAACAACGATACCCGAATCCCCGCCGCCGCGAGGCGCGCGCAGGCCGCGGCGATGCGTGAGGGATCGCCTGCCACGTCCAGACCGCCCTCCGTGGTGAGTTCTTCGCGACGTTCCGGCACCAGACAGCAATCCTCGGGGCGGATTCGCTCGGCCACCCGCATCACGCCCTCCTCCACGGCCATCTCCAGGTTCATGCGTGTCAGCAGCGTCTGCCGGATCATCTCCACATCCCGTTCCTGGATATGCCGGCGGTCTTCCCGCAGATGAAGGGTGATGGAATCGGCGCCACCGTGTTCCGCCAGATGGGTGGCCATGACCGGGTCGGGGTAACGGGTACCCCTGGCCTCGCGCAGGGTGGCCACGTGGTCGATGTTGACGCCCAGGAGAATGGGTTCGGTCTTTGTGCTCAAGCTGGCTCCTGCATGTGGTTGGATGGGTTCTGGATACCCAAATTAAACCTAAAAAAGCATTATCTCTAACGGAGGCACAGAGGCACGGAGATTATTGGACTTGGCGCTCTTGTCTCGTGTCGAGGCTGACCTTCGGCCGCGGGGGTCGCGGCGGCGGGATCTCACCACGAAGCCAAAGCCGCCATTCAGGCCCATCCGTCTGCCTTTCTCCGTGCCTCTTTGGGAGGCTCTCAAGCCGTAAACCTCGTACTCATCGAAGTTTGTCAGAGTCGATTGCTTCGGGGCCGGTGGTTCATCCCATGGTGCGGAACAGCAGCCGCGTCTCCAGGGGACGCCCCTCGAGGTGGGCGTTGACCACGAAGCGCATCAGCCGTTTTGCCTCCCGCAGCTCCCGATCCGTGGTCAGTTCCTCGCGTTGCAGGGCGAGCAGGGTCTGGCCACTCACCTGCGGTTCGTCCGCCATCCCGGTCCCCGGGTCGCGTACCGGACCATGGTCCAGATGGTAGCGATAGTCCCCATCGACGACGATGGCGGTGTCGCTGTTCGCCTCATGGGTCAGGATGAGTCCGTACCCCAGGGCCTCGAGCAGGCGTTTCTCGTATACGCGGAACACGGCCTCCGTGGTCGCGGGGGCGGCGAGCCGCGCCAGGGCTTCGCCATAGGCATCGTAGATTGCCGGATGGGGATCACCCCGGTGGAGCAGCCTCAGGATGAGCTCGTTGAGATAGAGCGCACCGGCGATGCGGGGGCCCCGGAATATGAACGGTGCGCCCGCCGCCTCTACGCCGCTCACCGTGGGCAACTCTCCGCGTCCCGCCCACGACACCAGTAGTGGCCGAAAGGGCTGGAATGGCTGCCCCCCCCGGCCGCCCCGCCGGGCCCCGCGGGCCACCACCCCGATACGCCCGTGGTCCCGCGTGAGCAGCTCCAGTATCCGGCTGCTCTCGCGAAACGGCCGGCCGTGGAGTACGAAGCAGGGAGCCAGGACCACACGGGCCATGGTCACACCCCGTCGTAACCCATACGCCGCAACAGGCGTTCATCATCGCTCCAGTTCTCTTTCACCTTGACCCAGGTGCGCAGGAAGACCTTGCTCCCGAGCATGGTCTCCAGATCCCGTCTGGCCTCCTCCCCCGCCTTCTTCAGTATCCTTCCTTCGTGGCCGATGACCATCCCCTTCTGGCTCTCCCGTTCCACCCAGATCACCGCGTCGATGTGGGCCACTCGATTCCTGATGTTGAAGCGTTCGATCTCCACCGTGAGGCGATAAGGCAGTTCTTCACCCAGGGTACGGGTGAGCTTCTCGCGCACCAGCTCCGCGGCCAGGAATCTTTCGCTGCGATCCGTCACCTGCTCCTCAGGGAACAGTGGCGGGCCGGCGGGCAGATGGCGAACGATCTCCCGCTCCAGCACCTCGATGTTCTCGCCGCGGACGGCGGATACCGGGATGACCTCGCCATGGGGGAGATGCTGCTGAACCATCGCCAGGAAGGGCAGGAGTTGCTCTTTCTGCTTGATGCGATCCACCTGGCTCACCACCACCAGCAGCGGTTTGGAAAGGGACGCCAGCCGCTCCAGCGCGAGGTCGTCCTCGTCCTTCCACTGCAGCGCCCGGACCACCAACAACACCACATCCACCTGCTCCAGGGCGCCGTCCGCCGCACGGTTCATATAGCGGTTGATGGCCCGGCGCACCTGCCGGTGAATACCCGGGGTATCGATATATACCACCTGGTGGCGGTCGGTGGTCTGGATACCGAGCACCTGATGGCGGGTGGTCTGGGGTTTGCGGCTGGTGATGCTGACCTTCTGGCCCACCAGGCGATTGAGCAGCGTGGACTTGCCGACGTTGGGCCGTCCCACGATGGCGGCGTAGCCACAGTGGAATGGGTCGGGGACAGCCTCATCTTCAGGGCGATCCGACGCGCTCATGGGTTGCCCAGCTCTTCCAGGGCCCGTGCCGCAGCCACCTGTTCGGCCTTGCGCCGAGACCCCGCGGAACCCCGGGTGGCGAGCCCCAGCCCCTTCAGCTCACAGACGACGTGAAAGGACTGGTCATGGCCCTCGCCCTCCACATCGGTGACGGAATAGTCCGGCAAGGGCATCTGCAGGGACTGGAGGTGCTCCTGTAGCCGGGTCTTGGCGTCCTTGGCGGCATCGCGCGGATCCATGACGTCGAGCCGCTCCCCCAGCAGCTTCTCGATGAGGGTGCGCGCCGCCGACATACCGGAATCCAGATAGACGGCCCCGATGAGGGCCTCGAGGCAGTCCGCGAGGATGGACTTGCGGTTCCTGCCCCCGCTTTTGAGCTCACCCTCGCCCAGCACCAGGCTGGGGCCGAGTTCGAGCTCACGGGCTATCTCGGCCAGGGTCTCCCGCCGCACGAGGGCCGCGCGCATGCGTGTCAACTGGCCTTCGGTGGCGGTGTGAAATCGCTGGTAGAGCAATTCCGCAGTCACGAAGCCGAGCACGGCGTCGCCGAGGAATTCCAGACGCTCGTTGTTGTTGCGGCCGGCGCTGCGGTGGGTCAATGCCTGCCGGAGCAGCGCCTCATCGGCGAAGCTGTGACCCAGCCGTTGGACCGCTCCGCCCATGGGGTTAAATGCTGTATTCCTTGTTCCAGTCGGCGAGAATGGAAAGGTTACCCACCAGTTCCCGTTGAGCCTGATACTTGACAGTTATGGTCAGAGAGCCGTCCTCCCCGCGCTTGATCTTCATGGCATCACGGAGGTTTTTCTGCGTGAATCTACGGACACCATTGATCTCCATATGGCGCAGGAACTTGTCGCGTATCTCGTGATTCGAGAGCTTACGGGCATCCGGCTGGCTGGCGATGTTCTCGAGCGCCGTATCCACCTGGAAGGATTCCAGATACAACGGAATGACCTTGAGCCCGAACAGGATAAGGCTGCCCCCGACGGCCAGGACAATCAGCAACCCGAAAAAGCCGAGACCGCGTTGTTGGTTGATTCCCCTCATGATTCACCCCTCGTATGCAAGCTAATCGATTGAATCGCCGAGACGACCCCAGGCAATACCGCCACTGCTCCAGTCCCAGTTCATCCAGATGACGAAGGCCTTGCCGATGAGATTCTCGTCGGGCACCGTGCCCCAGTAGCGGCTGTCGCGGCTGTTGTCCCGGTTATCACCCAGCACGAAGTAATGGCCCTCGGGCACGGTCATCTCCCCTGACCGCGACGGCGCCTGTTGTTGAACCAGGATGGTATGTTCGGTGCCGTTCAGGGTCTCCATGCGGATGTCCGCGCCGGTCATACTGCTGCCCGCCCCGGTGTCGCTATAGGTCCCGACGCTGCGTTGGGGGATCGGCTTGCCATTGATGTGCAGGACCTTGTCGTAATAGCCCACGCGATCACCCGGAAGTCCCACCACCCGCTTGATGAAAGGAATGGAAGGATCCTCCGGGTAACGGAATACCACCACGTCGCCGCGCTCGGGATCGCTGATGTCGATGACTTCCGTATTCAGTACCGGCAGCCGGATACCGTAGACGAATTTGTTGACGAGGATAAAATCCCCCACCAGCAGAGTGGGCATCATGGAGCCCGACGGGATCCGGAAGGGCTCCACCAGAAAGGAGCGGAGTACCAGGACGATGAGAAATATGGGGAACAGGGAGCGCGCAAACTCCACCAGCTTGGGCTGGGGCGGAGACTCCACGTGGGCCCCCTCGACGCCGTTGCCGCCCGCCCCGCCGCGGCGTTTCGGCGCCAGCACCAGGGAATCGAAGGCCCAGATGGCGCCGCTGACCACCACCAGCAGCACCATGAACGCGGAGAAATCCAGGTTCATTGTTTCTTACCTACCTGCAGGACCGCCAGAAAGGCCTCCTGCGGTATCTCGATTTTCCCAAACTGTTTCATGCGTTTTTTTCCAGCCTTCTGTTTTTCAAGCAGTTTCCGCTTGCGCGTGATATCGCCACCGTAGCACTTCGCGGTCACGTTCTTACGCAGGGCCTTGACCGTCTGGCGGGAGACGATATGGTTACCGATGGCGGCCTGGATCGCCACATCGTACATCTGACGGGGAATGAGCTCACGCATGTTCTCGCACAGTTCGCGGCCGCGACTGAAACTCTGGTCCCGGTGCACGATGATGGACAGGGCATCCACCCGCTCGCTGTTTATGAGGATGTCCAGCTTCACCAGATCGGCCGCCTGAAATCGGGAGATATGATATTCGAGGGAGGCGTATCCCCGGCTCACGGATTTCAGGCGGTCGAAGAAATCCAGCACCACCTCACTCAGGGGCAGGTCATAGGACAGCGAGACCTGCTTGCCCAGATACTGCATCTGCTTCTGCACCCCCCGTTTCTCCTCGCACAGCCCGATGACCGTGCCCAGGTATTCCTGGGGTAACAGGATGGTGGCACTGATGATGGGCTCCCGTATCTCGTCGATGGTATTGGGTGGTGGCAGGGCCACCGGGTTGTCCACCTCGATGATCTGACCGTCCGTCTTCAGGATCTCGTAGACCACCGTGGGTGCCGTGGTGATGAGTTCCAGCCCGTATTCCCGTTCCAGGCGTTCCTGAACGATCTCCATGTGCAACATGCCAAGGAAGCCGCAACGGAAGCCGAAACCCAGGGCCTGGGATGTCTCGGGTTCATAGTGCAGGGATGAATCATTGAGCCGCAGCTTGCCCAGGGCATCCCGGAAGGACTCGTAATCCGACGTATCCACGGGATAGACGCCCGCAAACACCTGGGGCTTGACCTCCTGGAATCCGGGCAGGCGGGTCGTCGCGGGATTGCGGGCATCGGTGATGGTATCCCCCACGGGCGCGGCATCGATGTCCTTGATGCCCGCCACCAGGTAACCCACTTCTCCCGTGTTGAGGCCGCCGGTCTTGCGGCGCTTGGGCGTGAATATGCCCACGTCGTCGGCGTCCACCATCACGTGGGTGGACATGATGGTGAGGCGCTGTCCCTGCTTGAGGGTGCCGTCCATGATGCGAATGAGAGACACCACCCCCAGATAGTTGTCGAACCAGGAATCCACGATGAGGGCCTTGAGGGGCGCGTCGGGATCCCCCGTCGGAGGTGGGATGCGTTTGACCAGCATCTCCAGCAGTTCGTCCACCCCCTGGCCTGTCTTGGCACTGATGAGGCAGGCATCATGGGCCTCGATGCCGATGATCTCCTCGATCTCGTCCACCACCGCCTCCGGATCCGCCGAAGGCAGGTCTATCTTGTTGAGTACCGGCACCACTTCGAGCCCCTGCTCGATGGCGGTGTAACAATTGGCCACGCTCTGGGCCTCCACGCCCTGGGCGGCATCCACCACCAGAAGCGCCCCCTCGCAGGCGGCAAGGGAGCGGGACACCTCGTAGGAGAAATCCACGTGTCCGGGGGTGTCGATGAAGTTGAGCTGATAGCGCTGACCGTCCCGGGCATGGTAGTCCAGGGTGACGCTCTGGGCCTTGATGGTGATGCCACGCTCGCGCTCCAGATCCATGGAATCCAGCACCTGGGCGGCCATCTCACGGTCACTGAGCCCCCCGCAGCGATGAATGAAGCGATCCGCGAGGGTGGACTTGCCGTGGTCGATATGGGCGATTATCGAAAAATTACGTATATATTTCATAGGCATGAAAAAGGGGCGTTGTTTACGCCCCTGTCAGGACCCCGTGAGGCCCGGCGAACAATGGAGTAGTTTAATCGAACATCCCTGTCCGTTGCATGCCCGGCTTGGCGCTTATTCTTCTATGCGCAGGGCGAGGAATAGCGGGCTGCCCTGGCGGTGTACCAGCAGCGGCACGCTCTTCCCCGGCGGGATACCTTCCACCATATCCTTCAAGGCCTCGGCATCGGTCACCTGGAGGTTATTCATCATGAGGATGACGTCCCCCTGACGGATGCCGGCGCGGAATGCCGGACCATCTTTCACCTCGGTGACGAGGACACCGTTCTCGGGCACCTGGAGCTCCTCGCGCTGCTCCGGAGAGAGTTCTTCTATGGTGAGCCCGATGCGCTCTATGCTGTGACCATCCGGCACCTGTCCCGATGCCTTCTGAAGGGTCTCGTCATCGGGGAGTTCATCGATGGTCACCTTGAGGGCCTGAACCCGGCCGTCCCGCAGCACCTCCACCGGCACCTCGCTGCCGGCCCGGGTGCGGCCCACGATGGGCGGCAGATCGGATGAGTGCTCGACGTTCTCGCCATCGAAGCCGAGGATGACATCACCCACCTTCACGCCGGCCTCGGCGGCCGGACTGTCGGGGAGCACCTGGGCCACCAGGGCGCCCCGCGGCCGATCCATGCCGAAGGACTCGGCGAGCTCCTGGCTGACGTCCTGAATCAGCACGCCGAGCCAGCCCCGGGAGACCCGTCCGGAAGCCTTGAGCTGCTCCACCACATCCATGGCCATGTCGATGGGAATGGCGAAGGACAGCCCCATGAAACCGCCGGTGCGACTGTAGATCTGGGAATTGACCCCCACCACCTCGCCGTCGAGATTGAACAGGGGGCCGCCGGAGTTGCCGGGGTTGATGGCCACATCCGTCTGGATGAAGGGGACATAGTTGTCCGAGGGCAGGCTACGGCCCTTGGCGCTGACGATGCCCGCGGTGGCGGAATGTTCGAAACCGAAGGGCGAACCGATGGCCAGTACCCACTCCCCCACCTTGAGATCTTCCGACCGGCCGATGCGCACCACCGGAAGGTTGGCTGCATCGATGCGCAGGAGGGCCAGATCGCTGCGGGCATCGCTGCCCACGACCTCGGCCACGAACTCGCGCCGGTCGCTCAGACGCACGATGACCTTGTCGGCATCACGAATGACATGATGATTGGTGATGACGTAGCCGTCGCCGGAGATGATGAGGCCCGAACCGAGGGATTGGCTGCGGTATTCCTCCGGTAACTGTTGCTGGGGCATTTCGCCCTTTTCTCCGAAGAACCGCTCGAAGAACTCGTAGAACGGACTGTCCTTCGGGATGTCCGGGATCTCGAGACCGTAAGGCATGGCAGTCCCCTTGCCGCGCTTCTGGGTGGTGCTGATGTTCACCACCGCAGGACCGTACTGTTCCACCAGCCGGGTGAAGTCAGGCAGGCCCTTTGCGGCTTGAGCCACGGGTGCGAGGGCAAAGGAGGCCAGGGCCAGGATGGCGACCAAGGAAAAGCGACTGTACATCTGGGGATTCGTCATCTAATAACCGTCCAATTGATAGCTGCTTGCAATGGATTGAAGGAGAGGTCCATGTCCACCGCCGGGAGTCAGAGGGGGGGAGGCGCGACGGCGATGCTTCCGGGCCTTACCCGTTTAAGGACCACCGGTCGGAAGGGCGAGCCCTGCTCCTGCCGAGCCCGGCTGTGGGCCGCTGCCCAGACGAACCCCGCGAGGCCGCCAAGAATACCGCCCAGGATCACCAGCAATTCGCCGCCTCCCGTGTTGGAAGCGACCGTGCGTCCCACCAGGCTGCCGGCAATGAACAACAGGAGGGGGACCAGGTAAACCCACAGCGACCCCAGCAGCAGGGCGCTCTCCGGCAGTCCGATGACCACCTCATCGCCGGGCTGCAAGGCCACATCGGCCGTCACTTCGATGCGGCTGGAACGATTGCCGAACAGGCTGCCCAGAATGCCTGCGCCACAGCCGCCACCCGATGCACAGGTGCCGCAGGCACTGGCCCGCTGGGTTTCCACGGTAACGTGGTCGTGATTTACCGTCATCACGGTTGCGTGTTGTTCAATCATGGGGGCTCAATCGCGGGGCTCAATCATGGAATTCATCGCGGGGCCGTCTGTATTCACGGGGCGGAAACCGAATCACCGACGCGGGTGACGGTCGCTGAGGGCACCTCGCCCACCACCACCAGCTGATTGGCCCCCGCCACGCGGCCGAAGGCGCTCAGGGCACCCATGGTGGATAATCCCTCGTAAGGCTCGTTCCCCTGGACCAGGGGCTCGACATAAACGGAAAAGGTGGCGATGCCGTCCGAGTAGAGATGATGTTCACTCCACCCCTCGGGTTGCTCGGTGGCGATCACCTGATGGCTCCTGAAACCGTCGGGCACCCAGCGTATCCGCCATTGGGGTTCCCGTCTGACTCCGGGTTTCGCCGCGCCGTCGCCGACGGGCTCATGCACAGTATAGCCATCCGTCAGCAGGGGACTGTCCAGCAGGTGATCGGGAATGTCGTCCGCCAAGCGGATCTGCGTATAGAGCATCTGCTCCAGCACTTCTCCGTCTTTGCCCATGAGGTCCGAGCGTAACAGGAGCCCGCTTTCATGGTCTATCCACAGGGCGTACCCATAGCGATAAGCGTCCCGGGGCGAAATCACCAGCCGTGTCGTCTTGCGGCCCGCCACCCGTTCGCCCGGGCCAACGGAGAAATGGTAATGATCTCCGATGTCCCGGCGGGCAAGGTTGGAGACCCCGCTCCACGGTGACTGCAGGGGCAGGGCCTCCACGAACACGGAACGCCGACTCGAGTTGACACAGGTGACATGGAGATCTGTACGCACCACCTCCCGGGGCGCCCCGGACAGGGATATCAGTCGCTCTCTTTCACCCCGCTCATCGGCCCTGTGGATGATGCGTACCGTCTCGATATCGTTGCCCTGGCGGTAGATGAAAACGCCGTCGTAGGTGAGTTCGCGGGCCGATTCCCCGATGCCTTCCAGCAGGCTCATGGCCTCGGCCTTCTGGCCGGCAAGACAATCGGCCAGAGGTATCCAGCAGGAGAGGAAGACCGCGCTGACCCAGGCACCCTTCATATGGGCCCGCCGCGGCTGACTAGGGTGCGCCATGGTAGCTGATGACGCGGGCGTAGGGACGCATCGGGCTCATGCTGTCGGCATAAGTGCTGTGGCTCACCAGAAACCCGTTGAGCCGCGTCTCCACGCTCGGTTCCACCTGCTTCCAGTACATTCCATTCGTTGTCGTCACCGGGCGCACTTCGCCGCGGGCAACCACCGTCGCTGATTGGGTATTCCCGGCGGCCAGCCCGGCGACCGTCGTTCCCATGTCGAAGCCATCGCCGCCCTTGAACCATTGGCCACCGATGACCGCGACCCCCACCAGTGATGCCGCCAGCCCCACCCCCGCGGCCAGCCGGCCCATCCCCGTCCATGGTCGCCGGTGGACGCCGAGGTAGTGCGGTTCCTTCTCGATGGCCACCTGCACCCGAGACTGGAGTTCCCGTCCCACGTAGGGTGTCAGATGGTTGCTCAGGGCATCGCTGATGAGGTGATAACGCTCCCACTGTCGGAGCAATTCCGGTTCCCTGCCCAGCCTGCCCAGCACGTCCCGTGCCTCATCGCCCTGGAGGGCATCGTCCATCAGTTCGGATAGGTAGTGTTTCTTCATCTGCGCCACGGTCTGTAAGTTATGGGTTTGTATTCAGGACAGGAGCGGCTCAAGCCGCTGGTTGATGGCCTCGCGGGCCCGGAAGATACGGGAGCGAACCGTGCCGATGGGGCAGTCCATCGCCTGGGCGATATCCTCGTAGCTCATCCCTTCCAACTCCCGGAGCGTGATGGCGGTGCGGAGTTCATCGGGCAGTTGGTCGATGGCATCTATTACCGTTTTCTCAATCTCGTCCCGCAACAGCAGCCGCTCCGGTGTTGCCTGATCCTTTAGTTCCGACTCGCCGACGTACTGTTCGGCATCGCCGGAGTCGATGTCGTCCCCCGGCGGCCGCCGTCCCTGGGCCACCAGATGGTTCTTCGCGGTATTAATGGCTATCCGATAGAGCCACGTATAGAAGGCGCTGTCACCCCGAAACCGGGGCAGCGCCCTGTACGCCTTCAGAAAGGAATCCTGGGCTACATCCAGGACCTCGGAAGGATCCTTGATGTAGCGGGAGATCAGCTTTATCAACTTGTGCTGATACTTGAGTACCAGCACATCGAAAGCCGCCTTATCACCCTTCTGAACACGCTCTACCAGCGCCTTGTCAACGCTATTCTCGCCCACCCGGGCCACCTGTCTCCCCGGGAGTCGATCCGCGATTAATCACCTAGACCCCTCCTCCCTTCATAAGTTCGCGCCACAACCTCAAATATGATTATATTCTAGTTGGACGTTTCATCCGACCGTCCATATGGATTGACGGCACCAATCTCACGCCTACCAGGTATCATGCCCGACCAGAACAGTTGCGATGTGCTCATCATCGGCAGCGGCGCCGCCGGGCTGGCAACCGCCTTGCGCCTGTCGCCGCGCCTCAAGATCCACCTCATATCCAAGGGGCGCCTCTACGAAGGCAGTACCCGCTATGCCCAGGGAGGCGTCTCGGCCGTGCTCGATCCACGGGATTCCACCGCCTCCCACGCCGAGGACACCATCCAGGCGGGCGCCGGCCTGTGCGACCCGGAGGTGGTGCGGATGACCGTGGAACGCGCGCCCAAGGCCATCGGCTGGCTCATCGATGAGGGCGTGCAGTTCACCCGCGATGATGTCAATAACAACGCCTCAGGTTACCACCTCACCCGCGAGGGTGGACACTCCCACCGACGCATCATCCATGCCGCCGATGCCACCGGACGTGCCATCGAGGACACCCTCATCGCCCGCCTCGAGGAAACCCACCGCATCGAGTTCTTCGAGGACCACCTGGCCCTCGACATCATCCGGGAACCCGGCAGACCGAACGGCAGGTGTGTGGGTGCCTATGTCTTCGACCGCCGCGAGCACCGGGTCAAGGTGTTTCGCGCCAAGGCGGTGGTGCTGGCCACTGGCGGTGCCGGGAAGGTGTATCTGTATACGAGCAATCCCGACGTGTCCACCGGCGATGGCATCGCCATGGCCTGGCGGGCCGGGTGCCGGGTGGGCAATATGGAGTTCATCCAGTTCCATCCCACCTGCCTCTACCACCCCAAGGCGAAGTCGTTCCTCATCACCGAGGCCGTGCGCGGCGAAGGCGGTCGGCTGCTGCTGCCCGATGGCTCTCGCTTCATGCATAATTTCGATGCCCGCGGCGAACTGGCCCCCAGGGATATCGTGGCCCGCGCCATCGATCACGAGATGAAACGCCTGGGCGCCGACTGCGTGTATCTGGATATCAGCTACAAATCCCCGGATTTCGTCCGCCAACACTTCCCCACGGTGTACGAACGATGCCTGGAGTTCGGTTACGACATGGCCAGGGAGCCTATCCCGGTGGTGCCCGCCGTGCACTACCTTTGCGGCGGCGTCGTCACGGATACTTCGGCACGCACGGATGTGGAAGGCCTCTATGCCGTCGGCGAGACCGCCTTCACGGGTCTCCATGGCGCGAACCGTATGGCCAGCAACTCATTACTGGAATGTCTGGTTTTCGGCGAGGCGGCGGTCGAACACATCGATTCCTACATCGATGGCATCCCGCCACCGCCCGAGCTCCCCGAATGGGACGAGAGCCGGGTCACGGATTCCGACGAAGAGGTGGTGGTGGCCCATAACTGGGATGAACTGCGACGATTCATGTGGGATTACGTGGGCATCGTCCGTACCACCAAGCGGTTGCAGCGGGCCCAGCACCGGGTGGAACTGCTACAGCGTGAGATCGACGAATACTACGGCAACTTTCGCGTCACCAACGACCTCATCGAACTGCGCAATCTGATGCTGGTTGCGGCCCTTATCATCGAGTCCGCCCTCGGGCGCAAGGAGAGTCGAGGCCTGCACTTCACCGCCGACCACCCCGACACGGACACCGACCACCCGCCCCGCAACACCATCCTCGGCCACTCGCCCGATGGCGCCTGGCCCACGGGCACGACGGTGCGTCAGGCCCGTTCGTAAGGGAACGCCAGGACCCGGCGGATATCCGTTTCGCCACTGCGCAGCATCAGCAGCCGGTCGAAACCCAGGGCCACGCCCGCGCAATCGGGCAGGCCCGCTTCGAGGGCGGCGAGCAGCCGTTCATCCACCGTCCGGTCGGGGAGGCCGCGGGCCCGGCGGCGCTCGCGATCGGTGGTCATACGCCTCTCCTGCTCGTGGGGATCGGCCAGTTCATGATAGCCGTTGGCCAGCTCCAAGCCCTCGTAAAACAGCTCGAAACGCTCAGCGACGGGCCCGCCGCCGTCATCGATGACACGCGCGAGGGCCGCCTGAGGAGGGGGATAGCGGTCGACGACATCCAGGCGGCCGTGGCCCAGCTGCGGTTGCACCACGGTGCTGAAAACAAAGTCCAGCAAGTCGTCACGGTCCATGCCGTCAAGGGCGTCAGGGTGCAATCCCAGGTGCACCGCGCGCTCGCCGAGTTCCATGAGGGGGGCTTCGCGGGGAGGCAGGCCGGCCAATTCACCCAGCACCTCGTCGTAACCCCGGCAGACCCAAGACACCGGCCGGGCGAGCAGCTTCGCCACCAGTTCCGCCGCCTCCGCCATGAGATCCCGATGGTCGAAGCCCGTGCGATACCACTCCACGAGGGTGAACTCCGGATTGTGGCGGCTGCCCGCCTCGCCGTCGCGGAAGGCCTTGCACACCTGATAGATGTCGCCGCTGCCGGCCGCCAGCAGACGTTTCATGGCGAACTCCGGCGACGTCTGCAGGTGGCGCAGGACCGTGGTCCCCGGGGCGCCATCGGCCACCGGCACGTCGAAGCTGGCGATATGGGGATCGGTGACGGCGTGACGCCCGAGCAGAGGGGTCTCCACCTCCATGACGTCCCGCGCCGCGAAGAAACCGCGGATGTCGGCGAGCATCCGTGCCCGCAGGCGCAGCAGCGGGGTCCCGGCCAGCGGCCGCCAGTGACTTCCCGCCCCTTCCTTCACGGGCGTCCCCGCCGCGCCTCAGTCCTTGACGCGACCGACGTACTCCCCGGTGCGGGTGTCCACCCGGATGACCTCTTCCTGCTCCAGGAACAACGGCACCTTGACCGTGGCGCCGGTTTCCAGCACCGCCGGCTTGGTGCCGCCGCTGGCCGTATCGCCGCGCACCCCGGGGTCCGTTTCCACCACCCGAAGCTCGACGAAATTGGGGGGGGCCACCATCAGGGGCGTACCGTTCCACAGGGTGACCGTGCACATGTCCTGTTCCTTGAGCCACGGAGCGGCATCTCCGACTGCCGCCGCATCCGCCCCCACCTGCTCATAGGAGACCGGATCCATGAAATAGAAGTGCTCGCCGTCGTTGTAGAGGTACTGCATCTCCGTATCGACCACGTCCGCCGCCTCGGCGGAATCGCTGGCCTTGAAGGTGCGCTCGAGGACCTTCCCGGTCTTGAAATTGCGATACTTGATACGGGTGAAAGCCTGACCCTTGCCCGGCTTGACCAGATCGGCCTCCACCACTACACACGGATCGTTGTCGAGCAGGATCTTGGCCCCCGCCCGGATGTCATTCATGCCTAAACTCGCCATTATGGACCTCTTGTATAAACTTATGCCCCCCCGCAATGACGTCGGGCTACATGCCGAGATTGGAGGAAGTGCGATTGAGCCAGAGTACGGACGGATGTTGAGAGGACAGCCCGACTTTGCGCGTGGCCCCTTATGATAACCCCAGATGAGCCCCACTGGCAGTCGGAATTGGCGGGCTCCTACACGGATCCCCGGGCCCTGCTGGCACGTCTCGGTATCCCGGCGGAAGGTCTCGCGGCCCCCGGCACGGCCAGCCCCTTCCCCATGCGCGTGCCCGAGAGCTTCGTCCGGCGCATGCGCGCGGGTGATCCTCTGGATCCCCTGCTGCTGCAGGTGCTCCACAGTCCTCTGGAGGATCTGGCGACGCCAGGCTATGGCCCGGACCCGGTGGGTGATCTGCCGGCGCGCGCCACCGCCAGTGCCCTGCACAAGTATCACGGGCGGATCCTGGTCATCGCCACGGGAGCCTGTGCCATCCACTGCCGCTATTGTTTCCGGCGCCACTTCCCCTATGGCGACTTCGCCCTGAGGCAGTCCGGCCTGGAGGATGTCCTCGCCTATCTGGCCCGCCATCCCGATATCGACGAGGTCATTCTCAGCGGTGGCGATCCCCTGAGCCTCAGCGATGAGCGTCTCGAGCCCCTGCTGGAGGCCCTGGGCGCCCTGCCCCAGATAAGACGCCTGCGCCTGCACACCCGTCTGCCCGTGGTGCTGGGACAGCGGGTGACGGCCGGCCTGCTGAACCTCTTGCGTCGCGTGGAGGCCGCCGTGGTGGTGGTGATCCACGCCAACCATCCCAACGAACTCGATGACGGCATCAGGGCCCATCTGCGGCGTCTGGGCGATGCCGCGGCGCTGGTGCTCAATCAGAGCGTGCTGCTGCGCCGCGTCAACGACAACACCGACGCCCTGGCGGAACTCAGTCAGCGGTTGTTCGACGCCGGCGTCATGCCCTATTACCTCCATCAGCTCGACCCGGTGGCCGGGGCCGCCCATTTCGAGGTGGACGATGCCACGGCACTGGACATCATGGAAGGGCTGCGGGCGTGTCTGCCTGGCTATCTCGTCCCCCGCCTGGTGCGGGAACGCCCGGGGGCGCCATTCAAGATCCCTCTCGAGGGGGCGATGCGTGATTGAGAGCGCCGTCCCTGTTCCCCATGCCGCCCGGGGGCGACTCCGGGCGCACGGTGACCGTGGATGTTATGGGGCGGGATTCCCCCCGGGTACTGCCCTGTCCCCTGGAGCAGTGACGGAAATGGCATCGGACAACCTGCTGAGAGTGCTCCTCGCCCACCATTCCTCCCATGAGGCGGAATGCCTGTTGAACGTTCTCCGCAAGGGGGGCTACGCCACGCGCCCGGCCTACCTGGATAACGCGGCAGATATGCCGGAGGTCCCCGCCCACGGCATGCGGGATCTGGTGCTCTCCGCCGAGAGCCCTCGGAGACCCCGGCCTCGAGTCCCTGATGGCCATCTACCTCGCCGCGCGCACGGATGTGCCGGGGATAATCGTCAGCCAGACGGCTGACGAGGACATGCCGGTCATGGCCCTGCGCCAGGGTCCCCGGGACTGGATTCGTCGCGACCGCCCCCGCCGTGTGCTGGCGGCGGTGCGCCGCGAGCTTGCCGAGCTGGAACAGCGCCGGGGCCGCCGCCTGGCGGAATCCGCCCTGCGAATGAAGGCCGCCCCGCCGCCCGGGTGTCGCTTTGGACCATAACGCCTCAGGACAGGAGGTGGGACACCAGGCCGTCGGCGAGCTTGGGCTCGAACCAGGTGGACTTGGGTGGCATCACCCGCTGGGCGTCGGCCACCGCCATGAGGTCATCGAGGCCCGTGGGGTGCAGGCTGAAGGCCACCTTCATGTCGCCGTCGTCCACCCGCTGTTCCAACGCGCCGAGACCGCGGATACCCCCCACGAAGTCGATGCGCCGATCCCGTCGGGGATCCGTGATGCCGAGCACCGGCTCGATGAGGTTGGCCGCCAGCAGGCTCACGTCCAGCCGGCCCACGGGGTCGTCCTGGGGGATGTGCTCGGGCCGCAGGGCGAGATGGTACCAGCGCCCCTCCAGATACATGCCGAAGGTGGCGGGCGCCGCGGGGCGCACCGCGGTGTCGGCAGGGGTCACTTCGAAGGGTTGCGCCACCCGCTCCAGGAATTCCTCCGCAGACAGCCCGTTCAGATCCTTTACCACCCGGTTATAGTCCAGGATCTTCATCTGGTCGTCGGGAAAGATGACCGACAGGAAATAGTTATAGGGCTCCGCCCCGGTGTGTCCCGGGTTGGCCTCCCGGCGCATGGCCGCCACCCGCGAGGCCGCGGCCGAGCGGTGATGACCATCGGCGATGTAGAGGTTGTCGAGGGCGTCGAAGGCGCTGGTCATGGCGTCCCGCAAACCCTCATCGGCGACCGGCCACAGACGATGAATAACGCCGTCGTCGGCGGTCACATCCACCTCCGGTGCGCCGGCCATGGCCCGGGACATCAGGCCATCGATGGTGTCGCTATGGCGGAAGGTTAGGAATACGGGGCCGGTTTGGGCGTTCAGGGCATCCACCTGGCGCACTCGGTCGTCCTCCTTGTCGGGCCGCGTGAACTCGTGTTTGCGGATACGGTTGGAGTCGTAGTCCGCCACCGAGGCCACCGCCACCAGCCCCGTCTGGGTGTGGCCGTCCATGGTGAGGCTGTAGACGTAATAGCGGTCTTCAGGGTCCACCGTCAGCACCCCCTCGGCCATCATGTGCCGTAGATTCTCGGCCCCCTTTTCATAGACCTCGGGGGCGTGGGCGTCAGTCTCCTCGGGCAGGTCTATCTCGGGCTTGGAGATATGCAGGAAGCTGAAGGGCCGCCCTTCCGCCCGCTGCCGGGCCTCGGCGGTATTGAGGACATCATAGGGAGGCGCGACGACATCGGCGGCGCGCCCGGCGACCGGCCGCAGGCCGGGGAAGGGTCGTATCAGGGACATGGCTGGTCATCCGGTTCGGGCAGCGTCGGGCCGCCGGTGGGGGGCATGGCGGCGTGCGGCCGCGATGCCCGACAAAGCCCAATATGATAACAAGCCTGTCTCAGCCCATCGACCGCAGGGCGGCGATGCGCTCGTCCAGGGGCGGATGGGACATGAACAACCGGGACAGGCCCTGGCCGATGCGCCCGGAAATGCCGAAGGCCGCCAGCTGGTCCGGCAGATGGGGTCGATCGGAGGTGCTTTTCAGGCGCTCCAGGGCCGCCGCCATGCGGCCCGGGCTGGTGAGCCGGGCTCCCCCCGCGTCGGCGCGAAATTCCCGCTGGCGGCTGAACCACATGACGATGGTACTGGCCAGCACCCCCAGCACCAGTTCGGCGATGATGGCCGTGATCCAGAAGGCGGGGCCATGGCCCCTCTCCACCTTGAATACCAGGCGGTCCACCAGATGACCGATGACCCGGGACAGGAAGATCACGAAGGTGTTCACCACCCCCTGGACGAGGGCCAGGGTCACCATGTCCCCGTTGGACACGTGGCTGATCTCATGGGCCAACACCGCCTCCACCTCATCCCGCGACATCCCCTTCAACAGCCCGCTGCTGACCGCCACCAGGGCGTTGTTGCGCTTCATGCCGGTGGCGAAGGCGTTGAGATCCGCGGCATCGTAGATGGCCACATCCGGCATGCCGATGCCGGCCGCGCGGGCCTGGCGGGCCACCGTGTCCACCAGCCAGCGCTCAACCTCCGAACCGGGTGTCTCGATAACCCGGGCCCCGGTGAGCCGCTTGGCCGTCCATTTGGAGATGGCCAGGGAGATGAAGGCCCCGCCCATGCCGAAGACGGCGGAGAACAAGGCCAGGGCGTTGATGTCCAGATTCACCCCCTGCTCGTCGAGGATGCGCTCGAAGCCCAACAGGCGCAGGGTGATGCTCAGCACCACTACGATGGCGAGATTGGTGGCCAGAAACAGGAATACTCTTTTCATTCTCTTTGCCTCAATGGGTTATCGAGTATTACAACTGACAAGCAGATGGGGCCCGCGCCGTGCAATTCAATCGGACCGGTGGTCCGGAATGCCACGAAAAACGCCCCGCACGGCTCTTTAAAACCGAATCATCCACCCCGCCGCGGCGGCCTCTTGACATGGACGTGGAGCCCCATGAAGGCAGAGACGACGCCACCCGGCGGTCCTCGCCCGGGGGTACAATCCCTGCCTGTCGGCAGACCAGGGTTAAAGCTCTGAAACGGCGGGCCGAAAAACCGTCATGAACGGAGACTCCTTCCTCCTATCATCCGTTCTCCTCTGCCGGGGCCCGTGCCCCGGTTTTTTTTTGATCCCCCCTCAACTCCCATCGGCCTCCAGGCTGTCCACCCGCTGGAATCCCCGGGGCAGCTTGAAGCCCCGCCTGCCGCGGTTCTGGAGAAAATTCTCCAGGTCCGAGACCCGCAGATTCAGGTGGCGCTTGCCCGAGTACACCTTGAGACCCGTGCCTGCCGGCAGGATCACCACGTCCTGGATGTACTCCTCCCGGCTGTCCAGCTTGGCCTTGGGGACATTGAACATCTTCACGCCCTTGCCCTTGGGGAGCCGCGGCAACTCCGCCAACGGGTGTACCAGCAGGCGGCCGGTATTGGTGGCCAGGGCCACCCGGTCGGCGTCGTAATCGTTCACCCGCCTGGGTTTCAACACCCGGGAACCCGGCGACACCGTCAGGATCACCTTGCCCGCCCGGTTCTTGCTCACGAGATCGCCGAAGCGGGCCACGAAGCCGTATCCCGCATCCGTGGACAGCAGATACAGGCTGTCTTCCTCATCCACCAGCACCGAGCGGAAGTGGGCGCCGTCCGGTGGCGCGAGGCGTCCCGTGAGCGGCTCGCCGTGGCCGCGGGCCGAAGGCAGGGTATGGGCCGGCAGGGCGTAGGCCCGGCCGGTGGAATCGAGAAACACCGCTGCCTGGTTGGTGCGCCCCCGCGCGGCCGCCTCAAAGGCATCGCCCGAGCGGTAGGCAAGGCCCGCCGCGTCCACCTCATGGCCCTTGGCGGCCCGCACCCAGCCCTTCTGGGAGAGGATGACGGTGGTGGGCTCGGCCGGCGTCAGTTCCGTTTCCACCAGGGCCTGGGCCTGCTCGCGCTGGACGATGGTCGAGCGGCGGTCGTCACCGTATTTCTCCGCGTCGGCCTGCAGCTCCTTCTTGATGAGGGTGCGGATGCGCCGCGTGGAGCCGAGGGTCTTCTGCAGATCGTCGCGCTCCGCCGCCAGCTCCTCCTGCTCGGCACGGATCTTCACCTCCTCCAGGCGTGCCAACTGGCGCAGCTTGGTGTCCAGCACGTATTCGGCCTGGACCTCGCTCAAGCCGAAGGTGGCGATGAGTACCGGTTTGGGCTCGTCCTCCGTGCGGATGATGCGTATCACTTCGTCGATGTTGAGAAAGGCGATGAGCAGGCCTTCCAACAGGTGCAGGCGGTCCCGCACCTTGGCCAGACGGTGCTCGAGGCGCCGGACCACCGTGCGTTCCCGGAACGTCAGCCATTCCTGCAGCATGACCTTGAGGTCCATCACCCGCGGCCGGCCGTCGAGGGCAATGACGTTCATGTTCACCCGGTAGCCGCGCTCCAGATCGGTGGAGGCGAACAGGTGAGACATGAGGCGGTCCACATCCACCCGCCGCGAGCGCGGCACCACGACGATGCGTACCGGGTTCTCGTGGTCGGACTCATCCCGCAGATCCTCCACCATGGGCAGCTTCTTGGCCTGCATCTGAGCGGCGATCTGCTCCTGAATGCGGCTGCTGGATACCTGATAGGGCAGTGCGTGGATGGCGATAACGCCCTCCTCCTGCTCGTATTCGTAACGCGCCCGCGCCCGCACACTGCCCATGCCCAGCTGGTAGAGGTGAAGGAGGTCCTCGGGGGTGGAGACGATCTCCGCCTCGGTGGGGAAGTCAGGGCCCTTGATGAATTCCATCAGTGCGCCGACCCCCGCCTCGGGATGGTCGAGGAGGTGAACGCAGGCATTCACCACCTCCCGCAGGTTGTGGGGCAGCACGTCTGTAGCCATGCCCACGGCGATGCCGGAGGCGCCGTTGAGCAGGACGTTGGGCACCCGGGCCGGCAGCAGCCGGGGTTCTTCCAGGGTGCCGTCGAAGTTCGGCACCCAGTCGGCGGTACCCTGCCCCAGCTCCTCCAGCAGCAACTGGGCGTAGGGTGCGAGGCGGGCCTCGGTGTAGCGCATGGCGGCGAAGGACTTGGGGTCGTCCATGGAGCCCCAGTTGCCCTGACCGTCCACCAGGGTGTAACGGTAGGAGAAGGGTTGGGCCATGAGCACCATGGCCTCGTAGCAGGCGCTGTCACCGTGGGGGTGGTACTTGCCCAGGACATCGCCCACCGTGCGCGCCGATTTCTTGTATTTGGCCCCGGCACGCAGACCCAGTTCGGACATGGCATAGACGATGCGCCGTTGCACCGGCTTGAGACCGTCCTCCACGTGGGGCAGGGCGCGGTCGAGGATGACGTACATGGAGTAATCCAGGTAGGCGCGCTCGGTGAATGCCTTGAGGGGCAGGCGTTCCACGCCCTCGTAGTCGATGGTGTCGTCTTCGCTCATAAATGTTTCTTCGGTTTCCTCAAATCCGCATCACAACGTGGCCATGTTGCCCTTGCTCTCCAGCCACTCCCGCCGCTCCCGGGCCCGCTTCTTGGCCAGCAGCTTGTCCATGAGGTCCAGGGTATCGTCGCCTTCATCCACCGTCAGCTGCAGCAGGCGGCGGGTCTCGGGCGCCATGGTGGTCTCCCGCAACTGCAGCGGGTTCATCTCCCCCAGCCCCTTGAAACGCTGAACGTTTATCTTGCCTTTCTTCTTCTCCGCCGTGATGCGGTCCACCACCCCCTTCTTCTCATGCTCGTCCAGGGCGTAGAACACCTCTTTACCCACGTCGATGCGATACAGCGGCGGCATGGCCACGTAGACATGGCCGTGGGTGACCAGGGGCCTGAAATGACGCATGAACAGGGCGCACAGTAAAGTGGCGATATGCGCACCATCGGAGTCGGCATCAGCGAGTACACAGACCTTGCCATAGCGCAGGCCACCGAGGTCCTCGGTTCCCGGGTCCACGCCGAGGGCCACGGCGATATCGTGGACCTCCTGGGAACCCAATACCTGGGCGGGATCCACTTCCCAGGTATTGAGGATCTTGCCGCGCAAGGGCATCACCGCCTGGAATTCGCGGTCCCGGGCCTGTTTCGCCGAACCGCCGGCGGAGTCCCCCTCCACCAGAAAGATCTCGGAGCGGTCCGGGTCCTGGGCGGAGCAGTCCGCCAGCTTGCCGGGCAGCGCGGGACCGGCGGAGATCTTCTTGCGCACCACCTTCTTGGCGGCGCGCAGGCGTTTCTGGGCATTGGTGATGGCCAGCTCGGCGATCTGCTCTCCGGCCTCCGGGTGCTGATTGAGCCACAGGCTGAAGGCATCCTTCACCACCCCGGATACGAACGGTGCGCACTCCCGGGAGGACAACCGCTCCTTGGTCTGGCCCGAGAACTGCGGGTCCGCGAGCTTGACGGACATTACGTAGGTGAGACGATCCCATACGTCGTCGGGGGTCAGCTTGACGCCCCGCGGCAGCAGGTTGCGGAACTCGCAGAATTCCCGCATGGCCTCCAGCAGGCCCGCCCGCAGGCCGTTCACATGGGTACCGCCCAGGGGCGTGGGAATGAGGTTGACGTAGCTCTCCTGCAGGGCCTCACCGCCGTCGGGCAGCCAGGCGAGGGCCCATTGGGCGGTTTCCGTGCTGCCCTTCAGTTCGCCGGTGAATAAGCCCGCCGGCAGCAGTTCCCGGTCCTGGCACTCGTGCTGCAGGTAGGCCGCCACCCCGTCCTCATAGCACCACTCGTCCCGCTGGCCGGACTGTTCGTCTTCCAGCACCACCTCAAGACCGGGGCACAGGACCGCCTTGGCCTTGAGGGCATGACGCAACCGGCCCAGGGAGAACTTCACGGTGTCGAAGAACTGGGGATCGGGCCAGAAACGCAGGGTGGTGCCGGTGTTGCGACGCCCCACCTGCCCCACCTCCTCGAGGTCGGAGACCTTGATGCCGCTCTTGAACGCCATGTTGTATTCGATGCCGTTGCGGCGCACCCAGATCTCGAGGTGGCTGGAAAGGGCGTTCACCACCGACACGCCAACACCGTGGAGGCCGCCGGAGAACTGATAGTTCTTGTTGGAAAACTTGCCGCCGGCGTGGAGCCGGGTGAGGATGACCTCCACCCCCGGCAGGCCTTCTTCGGGATGGATGTCCACCGGCATGCCCCGGCCGTCGTCCACCACCGCCACGGAGCCGTCACCATGCACGGTGACCGCGATCCGGCTGGCATGGCCGGCGATGGCCTCATCCACGCTGTTGTCCACCACCTCGAGGGCGAGGTGATTCGGTCGGGTGGTGTCGGTATACATGCCCGGACGCTTGCGCACGGGGTCGAGCCCGGTCAGGACCTCGATGGAGGCCGCATCGTAATTGCTCATGCGTTAAGTGGGCTCATGGGTGGAGTGGGCTCATGGGTGGAATGGCTCGTGCTTCAGGCTAAAGATCCAGGGTGAATCCGCCGCGCAGGCGGGTGATGATCTCCTTACGGGTTCTAACGACGCCGAAGCGGTCACAGAAATAGGCGCCGTGCAGATCGCGGCGGAAAGACTGGTTTCCCCGCAGCGCTATGGGTTGCCAACGGGCGCCACTGCGCTTCCTGAAGGATTCCCCATCGTGGCCATAGGCGTAGGTCTTGTAGGTGCGCTCGCTGCAACGGATGCCCTCGAAGAGCACGTTCCTGGCGCCCGAGGACGTCGTGATGATCACCGTGTAGCGGACCACGTCATCATCACCCACCTGCAGGTTCCCGCTATCGATGGCATAGCTCAGGTTGCCGCTCGCCTGGGGCACCCTCAGTTCCAGAAGGTCCCGCTCCTCCGGGAGCGGGGGCAGAGGAGCGGCCTCCTCCTGCCAAGGCGTTTTCTCGAAGTCGCCCTCGAAATCGGGAGTCTCCTCGAAGAAGTCGTCAGCCGTTGCCGTCGGCAAGGACACGCCGAGCACCAGGACGAAGGTCGCGATGGGGATAAGGTGGGTCACTTTCACGGCCCGTAGTGTAACCGTGCGGCGCGCCGGCACAAGCGCTCTGATTCCTGACAGGGCAGATCATGAATCGATATAATGACATTAAATATCAATTCATTGCATAGATTTTCTAGAGTAATTGTTCAGCAATGACCCCCGCTATGCCGTGGGGGGAATGCCAAAAAAAAGGCCGGTCCGTGGACCGGCCTCCCGAGGCCCGCCCTAAGGGCGGGTCCGGTCAGGTTCTGCCCGGATGGCTCAGGCGTCCAGGGAGTCCAGGGCCTTCTGGAAGCGGTTGGCGTGGGAGCGCTCCGCCTTGGCCAGGGTCTCGAACC